>CAMOSH010000210.1 GCA_946624575.1 uncultured Verrucomicrobiota bacterium | reverse complement strand
ACCACATGCGCGACTTCACGCTCGCCGGGGAGCGGTCGCTCGTCATGGCGTGGTATCCGCCCGACCGCAAGCCAAGGACGCCCTTCCCATACTACACGGAGACCATGACCGGCTTTGAATACGTCGTCGCGGCGTGGCTCGCGCAGACTGGCGACTTCGTGAATGCCGAAGAGGTTGTCCGCGACATCCGCGCCCGTTTCGACGGCGAAAAGCGAAATCCCTTCGACGAACCCGAATGCGGGCGCCACTACGCCCGCGCCCTCGCCTCCTGGTCTGTCCTCAAGGCCTTTGGGTGAGATAGTGACTTCCAAATTGCTGAGGCGACCTTACAGGCGCTGAAGGCGGACTGGTGCCGATGACGCGGCGGTCATCCGCATACAGCCCAACTTCTTCGTAGTCGTTGAATGGTGAAGAGTCCATATTTAGACAGACATTTTCTGCCCATTGCGTAAAATTTCGCCGTTCACCGATTTGCGGCTTGCCGTCTTTTCCCGCACTAGCCGTTCCGCACCGTAGTCCAGCGGTCTCGCGCTGCAAGACTACGGCGCGGAAGAGTCGCTAGGCTAGCCCTGGGGATTTCCCGCCCGATTGGCAACCGGCCTGCCAACCAAAACGGCTTCCTTTCCGTATAATATTGTAATGGCGCATCGTGTCGCCGACGGAAAACGGGCATGGACATCGTCGAACAGATCCGAATCGACAGGGAAAACGGGGCCCGCCGGCTGGAAAGTGAATACAAGGCAGGTCTCCTTACCCTGGCCCGTCGCCTTTGCGCCGACGGGAGCGACGCCGAGGAGCTCGTAAACCGGACGTTTGCCGAAGTCATCCGTTCCATCGACCGATATGCCGAACAGTCCGCATTTTTCGGCTGGATGGCCCGAATCCTCGTCAACCTTCACGGTCACGACACGGAGAGAAAATCCGCCACGATGGTCGTGAGCGACCAGACGGCGCAGGAATTGGCCACGGCTCCGGATGCGGATGCCCTGATTTTCCGCGAAGTGGACGCCGCAATCCTGCGCGACGCGATCGAAGGTCTTCCAGAAGACATGCGGAAGACGCTTGTCTCTCACTACTTCCTGGGGCTTTCGGTCAGCGAGGTGGCCAGACTTCTGTCCACTCCGTCAGGCACTGTCAAGTGGCGTCTGCAGGCGGCCCGGCGCATCCTCGCCGTCAAGCTCGGCGCGGCGGCGAAGAAGCCCGGCGGCAAGGCGCTGCTTCTGGTGCTTGCGCTCTGCGGCCTTACCGCCCTCGGCGCGGCGGTCTTTAACCTCGCCAATAATGGCGAGGCACAGAACATGGGTGGTGCGGCCTCCGGCCGCGCCGCAGCTGCTTGGACGGGCGCGACCGGCGGGACGGGCGAGGGGACGGGCGGGACCGGCGCGACCGGCGCCAGTTCCGCAAGTCCCGCCCGTCCTTCCGTCTCCGACTTTTCAACCGAACGGACTCAACAGGAACAAACCATGAACACAACGATACAGCGCACGTTCGCCGTGCCGCTTGCTGCGCTGGCGCTGACCGCCAACGCCTACGAAACCGCGATCACCGACCCGACGGGCTACGTCGTGCAAAACGCCAGCGACGACCGCAACCAGAACTCGCTCGTCGCAGGTGCGCATTTCCCAGGTGGCGCGCCTGTGGCGGGCAAGCACTACCTCGTCAACAACGGTCTCAACACACGGACTCCTCCGACGGACAATGCGTCCAACACGTTCAAGGGCGATTCTCTCACGCTCGACGGCGGCGCGAATCTCATGCTGAAAGGAAAGGGCAGCACCTTCACGGTCAACAACCTGATCGTTTACAACGCCCTCGTCACGCAGAGCCAGGGCGGCAACACCACCGTGACGCTAGGCGGCAACATGACGGCCAAAGGCACCGCCTCCGCCCCGTCGATCATCCAGGGCAACGCCGACGGCGGTGCTCGCCGCATCAACCTGACTTCCGCCATTTCCGGCGACGCCACGGCTCGCATCAAGGTCCAACACGTGGAAGGCGACAGCCCCGACAGGGAAGGCCATCAGTTCTACACGCACTTCATGGGCAACAACTCCGCCTACGCCGGTTCGATCGAGGTCGAGGGCGGCGGCAACGGCGTATGCCTCGTGGGCTACGGCAACACCAGTTTCGGTTCGTCGCCCGCCATCACGCTTTCGCAAAACGGTAAGCTGTTCGGCGGCGGCAACGGCGGCGCCGTCTCGCTCTCCGGCGCGGCAATTGCGCTCCGCGACGGCGGCACCATTGGCGTTTACAAAAATGGCAGCGCAAACGTCGGCCTTTCGATCACGGGTGGCTCGACGATTTCCGGAACGGGGACACTCACGATCCAGAATTCCGGCTTCGAGGGGGCGCACGACCGTCGCGTCGAACTTGCAGACGTTTCGATTTCTGGGATTGACGGCATCGTCGCGAACAGCATCCTGCAACTCGGGTCGGGATACGACGCGACCTCCATCCCGATTACCATGGTGCAGCCGAAAATGCTTCGCATCGTGAACGGTGTCAAGGCCGGCCCCGTGACGCTCCAGGGCGGTTCAAACATCGACACCTCGAACGAAAACGCCGCGCTCTCTTCTCTGACGCTCGAATCGACTTCCGCCGGAACTCCTTTCATCCGCAAGTTTCTGAGCGGCGGACTCGTCACCATCGACGGCGACATCGTGAACAACCTCGCTGCCGGAGAGAAAATCCGCGTCGATTTCATGGTGCAGGTCATTACGTCGCTCGCGTCGAAACAGTCCTACCGCATCCTCTCGGCGGCCAATCTCGGCGACGCCGGCGTCACGGCGGCGGACTTCGTCGCCACGGCGGAAAACACGGACGAGTCGCTGCGCCAGTTCGTCACGAACGGCACGTTCTCCATCGAGGAGGACGGCGGGAGGAAATACCTCGTGTACACACTCGCGAAAAAGGCGGTGTATTCCACCGGGACGGACGCCTACGCGGAGAACTCGCTCGTGGCCGGCACCCGCTGGAGCGACAAGGCGCCCCCGGACGGCAACGCCGACTACTTTGTCATGGACGGCCACCAGATCCGCTCGAAGCGCTTTGCGTCTTCGACATTCGACGGCCATTCGCTCTCCGTTCTTTCCGGCGGCAAGTTGGCGGTGCAGGGGCAGGCAAGCGGCGTCAAGACGACGATATCCGACCTGCGACTCTACGGCGGCGGAATCCTCACCACGACAACGGACTGGGGAAACACTCTCGACGGCGCGGTCGAAATCGGAGGCTCGGCGGCGGACCCGGTGATCTTCGAGACGGCGTGGGCTTCGACGAGCGCGAGCGCCGATAAAACCGGGCGGCATCTGACGATCTCGGCCCCGGTCTCCGGCTCCGGCGCACTGCTTTGCCGCTACCAGGACGCCGCTTTCGACGTCGCCCATCCGGCCGGTCTCAACCTTCGCGGCGACAACACGGGCTTCACCGGGCAGTGGCAGATCGGGCATCCTGCGGCACAGGCGACGTTCGCGAGCGCCGCGAATTTCGGCTCGGCCTCGGCGCTGGTCTTCTGCAGCAACGGCGTGTTCAAGGCGACGGGCAGTTCGTTTTCGCTTCCCGCCGCGACGGAGGTCGTCGTGCGGAACGATGGCGCGGTCGCCGGCGGCGAGGAACTTACGAACGGCGGCACGATTTCGGTTGACGAGGGGCTGACGCTTACCGTGCCCGGCGTCGTTTCCGGCGCGGGCGTTCTGCGCAAGACCGGAGGCGGAACGCTCCTTCTGGACGGCGCGAACACTCTTTCCGGAACGCTCGAAGTCCGCGCGGGGCTCCTCGGCGGTGTGGGCTCCGTAGAATCGGTTTCGCTTGCCGACGGCGCAGGGTTCGTCGTCGACGCCACGCAGGCCACCCCGTTCGAGATCGGTACGCTGGCGCTTAACGGCGACGTCGCAATCGAAATCACGGACTACGCTGCCGGGTCGTTCGACCGGGTCGCGGTCGCCAATGTAGGCGCGATTTCCGGAGAACTCCCGCAAACTGCCGTGCCGGCGACCCTGAACGGGCGCGCCAAAAACAACGTGACGCTCTCCTACTCCGGGGGCGTTCTCTACGCCGGACTCACGAGTCCGTTCATCCTGGTCGTGCGCTGATGATCCGCGAGTGGTGCGCTGATGATCCGCGAGTGGTGCGCTGATGATCCGCGAGTGGTGCGTTGATGATCCGCGAGTGGGGCGCTTCGCGCTCCCCCTCGCGGGCAGGACGCCCCTCGCTGGCAGGGGCACACCGCGGGCAGGATGCCCCTTGCATGCAGGGCGCCCCGCAGGTAGGGCCACACATTGTTGGCAGGGGCACACCGCAGGTAGGAGAAAGGCATTTTATTCCACCAGTCATGAAAATTCGAGTTTCCAAAATAGCAGCACTTTGCGCCGCCCTTTGCACGGCAGGGGCCGCGCCCGTTGAAATCGCCGGGCGCGTGTGGAACATTCCCGACCATGCGGAGGTTTCCGGCTCGGTCGTCACGCTCCGCGCCGGCGGCGACACCGGTCGCCGGAACGCCACGGTCTCCACCGAGGTGGATCTGGCGCCGTTTCTCGATCGTGGCGGCGTGGAGTGGCGCATCCGCGGCAGGTGCTCAGGTGTTAAACAGCTGGAAAAACCTTGGCAGGGCATGAAGGCCATGCTCACCTACAAGGACGCCTCCGGTGCGATGAAGTATCCCGGACCGGCCGGCAAGACCGGAGACTTCGGCTGGTACACCTATCGCCACCGCGCGTCGCTTGCCGGCGGCGTCTCCGGCCCGGCCACGCTCGTTGTTGGAATTCAGGAGGCCACGGGCGAGGTCTCCTACGATCTCGCTTCGCTCGCGTTTTTCCCGATGGGCGTCGATTGGCCGCCAGACGATCCGGACTACCGATGCGAATATGCGGGAATGTCCACAAATTTCAATTGTTCACAAATCTCCAATGCCACCAATGGCAATGACAATTGTGATTTGCCAGTTGTGAACAATTGTGGGCAATTGCCAGTTGTGGACAATGGCCCCCTCCGCGGCTTCATGCTCCCCTCGCGCGGCTTGCACGATGAAGACTTTGCCAAGCTCGCCTCGTGGGGCGTCACGCTCGTGCGCTACCAGATGAGCCGCAACTGGGTCTATGCCGACACGGAGCGCGACCTCGCGGACTACGACGCCTGGATGAAGGTGAAGCTGGACCACCTCGAAGAGCGCGTCGTTCCCTTTGCCGCGAAATACGGCATCAAGGTCGTGGTCGATCTGCACATGCCGCCAGGCGGACGCTCCGCCGACCACGAGCTCAACATGCTCTACGAACCGGAGTTCGCGGACCATTTCGTGGAGACTTGGCGGCGCATCGCCCGCCGTTTCAAGGGCGCTCCGTCGATCTGCGCCTATGACCTCGTGAACGAGCCGCATCAGACCTACCACGCGGTCGCGGGCAACGACGCGCTTTCGCTCCAGATGCGGGCGGCGCGGGCGATCCGCGAAATCGATCCGGCCATCCCGATCGTCGTCGAGCCGATCCACTCGGCTTCGCCGACGGGGTTCCAGACGCTCCGCGCCCTCCCGCTGGAGAATGTCATCTACGAGGTTCACGTCTATCAGCCCTTCGCCTTTACGCATCAGGGCGTCGGCGGAGGCAAGCCGTGGGAGAAAGCCAGATGGCCCGATCCGGAGAAGGGCTGGGACAAGGATTTCCTGCGCGAAAAACTCGCCCCGGTTCGCGACTTCCAGCTCCGCCACGGGGCGAAAATCTACGTCGGCGAGTTCAGCGCCGCCGCCTGGGCGGAAGGGGCGGGCGAGTGGCTGCGCGACGTCATCTCCCTCTTCGAGGAATACGGCTGGGACTGGACCTTCCACGCCTTTGACGAATGGGCGGGTTGGAGCATCGAGCACGAGGCCGTCTCCCACGGCATGGGGCCGGAGAACTTTCGCCCGTCCGCCGACAACGACCGCAAGCGCGCTCTCCTCGACGGTCTCGGCGGGCGGCTTTC
>CAMOSH010000209.1 GCA_946624575.1 uncultured Verrucomicrobiota bacterium | reverse complement strand
AGAGGAAGCCAGGGTTGGCAACGGCGTCATTTTCGCCGCCGCTGCGGATGCCATCAGGTCGCCCGGTGCCGCAAATGATTTTTCGCCCGGGTCCATCGTCGCCGTTCCGGTGCGCGTCCCGGCGCGCTTCGCGCCCTCCGCCAGGGCGCTGGTGCTTTTTGACATCCCAGCCGGTTCCCGGATCGAGCTGCGCGAGCTTCATGGCGACTGGGTTCGGGTCATGATGCCCGCCACCGGCGCCACTGGTTGGATTCGCAGCGCCGATTTCGGAGTCGTATCAACATCGGATACCGCCACCCCATGACAGAAAACGCCGCATCCCCCACGCCCCGAAACGCCACCGCCGCATCCGCGCCGACGGCCTCGAACGCGCGCGCCGCGCACTGGTGTTCGATGCTGCTCGACCTTTCGCGTCGCAACAGATTGCTCAATTTCCGCGACGGCCCAGGCGCCATCCGGCTTTCTCATCCCGATCCGGCGCTTCTGGAGGACGCGCTCTCCGACGGCAGGGCGCATCGCATTCTGGAGCGCCAGGAAGTTCCCGAAGGTTCGCTTCCCGTCGACCGGACGCCGGACTTTCTCGTCCGCGAGGCGGCTGCGGGAAGGCTTTACGCGGCGGCTGACGCCGTCGAGGCCCGCAAGCGTCTGCTCGCCCTTGGGCGCGCGGCCCGAGTCGATCTGGAGGAAGGCGGTGCCTGCACTTTGTTCGTGGCCCTCGGGGTCCTGCATTGGCGCGACGGGTCCGGGCCGAAGGCGCCTGTGTACCGCGCTCCGCTCGTCCTTTGTCCCGTGGAGCTCCGGAAGCTTCCCGGCAAAGGCGGATTCTCTCTCAAGCGCGCCGACGAGGAGCCCGTTCCGAACGCGACGCTGCTGGAGATGTTGAGGCGCGAATGTCACGTCGAAGTGCCTGGCGCCGATCCGATGCCCGAAGACGCTCACGGCGTTGACGTTGCTGCGGTGTTCGAGGCGTATCGCAAGGCGGTTTCTCCCATGGCGGGCTGGTCTGTCGAACCGGAAATCTGGCTTGGCCGCTTCTCGTTCGGGAAGTTTTTGATGTGGCGCGACCTCTCGGAAAATCTCGACGCCCTCGCCAAGTCGCCCGTGGTGGCGCATCTGCTGCGCGGCGGCGGCGCGTTCGAGGATTCCGTCGGTCCCGTGGCTCCTACCGACACCGACGCCCTCACGGACGGCGAATGGCCGCCGTGCCCGCTTGCCGCGGACTCTTCGCAGCTGTCCGCCGTGATCGCCGCCGTGAAGGGGCGCTCTTTCGTGCTGCACGGCCCCCCTGGCACCGGCAAGTCCCAGACCATTGCCAATTTGATATCGTGCTGTCTGTCCGCAGGCAAGACCGTGCTGTTCGTGGCGGAGAAGCGCGCGGCTCTGGAAGTCGTCCATCGTCGTCTCTGCAAGGTCGGGCTCGGCCCGTTCTGCCTGGAGCTGCATTCCAACAAGGCCGGCAAGGCCGATGTGCTCCGCCAGTTCTCCGAGGCGCTTGAATACGCCGGCGCGCGTCCTCCCGAGGAATGGGACTCCGATTTGGAGATGCTGCGCTCGGCGCGCCGTCAGCTCCAGGCCGGCGTTGACGCCCTGCACGTGCGGTTTGCCTGCGGTCTGACGCCGTACATGGCCATAGCGCATCTGCTTTCCCGCGATGGCGCCGACGGTCCGAAGGCTGCCGGCATGGAGCCGTTCGCCGACATCCCGGTCGACGAACGCGACTCCTACGAGGGCTCTGCGCGGCTGGCGGTCGCGCTCGGCGAGGCGGCTGCCGCGGTCCCGGAGGAGC
The DNA here is from genome assembly GCA_946624575.1 of uncultured Verrucomicrobiota bacterium. GTDB lineage: Bacteria > Verrucomicrobiota > Kiritimatiellia > RFP12 > UBA3636 > UBA3636. The sequence goes on along the minus strand of CAMOSH010000209.1, from coordinate 4,313 downwards.
TTTTCGAACGGTTCGCGCCAATCGCCGCATCCGAATGGACCCCGTCCTTTTCGGATTCCCTGGTTTCCGCCGCGAGAGGCGTCCCGCCCGCCGCCGAAGCGCTTCTGGCCGCGGCGGCAGCGGCTTTGCCTGACTGCGCCGGGGATTGGAGCGCCGTCTCGGCCAAACTTGAATCACGCGAACGCGGTCTCGCCGGGGAAAAGGCGTTCGCCGACGCCTGGCCCGGCTTGGATCCGGAAAAGGCCGCGGCGCTTGACGTCGCCGCTTTGCGCGCCGCCGTAGCCTCCCTCCCTGAACGCTTCTTCCTTGCGCGCCCGTTTGCCATGCGCGCCATCAGGAAGATGATTCTCACTGCGGCTCGCCCGCTTGCCAGAATCCCGCTCTCCGGCGCGGACTTGCCAGTCCTTTTCGACGCGCTCGATGCTCTTCGCGTCGCGCGCGCTGACGCGGCCGCTCTCCCGGATGGCCCCGCGACCGGCGCTCTCGAAAGCGCATGGGCGCGCTACCGCGCCGCTGTCGCTCCTTTCGCCGCCGCCGGCAATTTCAACTGCGCGGCGTTTTCTCCGGACGCGCTTGCTAGTTGCGCGGCGGCGGTAATGGAGAATTCCGGGAAGCTGCGCCAGTGGTGCCGCTTTCGCGCCGCGACTGCCGGATGCGCCGCCGCCGGGATCCCGCAGCTCGCCGCCGCCGTCGAAAGCGGAGCCGTCCTTCCAGGCGATGTCGAGGCCGTTTTCCGGCTGCGCTGGTGCGAACGTTTCGCGCGCATCGCTCTCGACCGCTCCGAGCCGCTGCGCTCGTTTTTCGGCGACAGCCGCGATTCGCTCGTTTCGCGCTTTCGTCAGCTCGACGGCGCTTTGGAGTCCCTTTCGCGGCAGATGGTGCTTTCCAGGCTGTCGCTTGCCCTCCTCAAGGCGCGCCGCGACCGCGACGTGGCGCCGCAATTCGCGTTGCTTGCGCGCGAGACTGCCAAGAAATCCCGCCTGAAGGCGCCCCGAGTCCTGCTGGAGTCCATACCGGGCGCGCTCCCGGCTCTCAAGCCGTGTCTTCTCGCCAGCCCCCTTTCTGTTGCGCAGTACTTGCCGCCTGGCGGTCGCCTTTTCGACGTGGTTGTGTTCGACGAGGCGTCGCAGCTCACTGTGCCCGACGCTATCGGCGCGCTCGCACGTGGCCGTCAGGCCGTGATCGTTGGCGACCCAAAGCAGCTGCCTCCTACGTCGTTCTTCCAGCGCGCTGCCGACTCTTCCGGCGAAGACGATGCCGCGCTTTCGGCGACTGTGCAGGGCGCCGAGGAGTTTCCGGAGGACCTCGACAGCATTTTGGACGAATGCAAGGCGGCCGGCGTTCCGGAGCAGGCCCTTCTGTGGCACTACCGTTCGCGGCACGAGTCCCTCATCGCTTTTTCCAATAGGCGCTACTACGAGGGGAGGCTTTTCACGTTTCCGGCTGCTGCAGCCGCCGGCAAGGGCCTTGGCGTTCGCCGCGTGAAGGTCGAAGGTGCCGTATACGACAAGTCCGGAACTCGCACCAACCGTAAGGAGGCCGAGGCCGTTGCCGCCGCTGTGGTCGAGCGCCTGCTCGATCCAGCGTTCGCCAACAAATCCTGCGGTGTTGTGACTTTCAGCCAGGCCCAGCAGAACCTGATCGAGGACCTCCTGGACGACGCCCAGTCCGAACATCCCGAAATCCAGCGCTTTTTTGACCTTGCTCAGCAGGAACCGGTTTTCGTCAAGAATCTGGAAAACGTCCAGGGCGACGAACGCGACGCGATTTTCTTCTCCATTGGGTACGCTCCAGACGCGACTGGCGCCTTTGCGATGAATTTCGGGCCGCTCAACCGTCCCGGCGGCGAACGCCGCCTAAATGTGGCCGTGACCCGCGCCAAGGAGGAGATCGTCGTGTTCTCTTCGTTCGATCCGCCGCAGATCGACTTGTCCCGCACCCAGGCCGTGGGTGCGGCCCATTTGCGCGAGTTCCTCGAACACGCAGATCGCTGCGGCGCCGAGGCCGGCGGTGCGGCGGCCGGCGGTCCGGGCGCGGGCGGCGGTCCCGCGGATCCGTTCGTCGCCGAAGTGGCCGATTTCCTGCGCACAAGCGGCTTCGAGGTCGATGCCGACGTTGGATGCAGCGGCTACCGCGTCGATTTGGCGGTTCGCGCGAAGGATGGCGCTTCGCATGTGCTCGCTGTGGAATGCGACGGGGCGAACTACTGCAACGCGGCCACGGTCCGCGATCGCGACGAATCTCGCGTCGGTGTCCTCAAGGGGCTTGGCTGGCGCGTCGCGCGTTGCTGGATTCTTGAATGGTGGTTCGATCGCGAAAAGGCTGAGGCAAAGCTGCTTGCCGCGGCGACCGCCGCCGTCGATGGTGCGCCGCCGCCTGCTCCCGCCGCTCCTGCTCCCGCTGATGCCGCTCCTTCGGCTCAGGATCCATCCGTCACTCCGGCCTCTCCGCCTTCCGCTGTTCCCGCACCTGCCACCGCCGCCGCACCTGCCACCGCCGCCGCCCTCGCGGCAGAGCTTCAGGCTCTCGCGGACGCTCCGGATCAGAATGTCGCGCCTTATGTGCCGGCCCCAATCGACGACAGCTACGCAAGGACTCCCTCCAATTTCAACGCCACTTTCGGCATCCCGTTCATTCAGGGGCAGATTCGGCGAATCGTGCGCGACGAGGGGCCGATCACCGACGAACTTCTGTTCGCAAGGGTTCTGGCCGAATGGGGCATGAAGGAGCCTACCGACAACAGGCTCAAGGTCCTCAAAAAGGCGCTTCCACGGGATTTGGCCAGCACCACTCACTCAAAGCTCCGCGCTTGGTGGCCTGCCGGCGTCGACCCCGCGTCATGGCGCACATGCCGCGTCCCCGCCCCAGACGCCCCGCCTCGCGCCCGACGCTCCCTTCGCCAGATCCCGTTCGAGGAGTGGGTCGCCGCGTTTGACGCCCTTTCCCGCACTTCCCCCGACGCGCAGGGCGATGACTCTCTTCGCGCCGCGCTTCGCCTTTTCGGGCTTCCGGCGCGCATCTCCCCAGACGCCCGCCCGCTCCTAGAGGCCGCGCGCAAGGCTTCGCGCGCGTTCGCGAAGAAGGAGGATCCCGCGTCATGAGCGCGAATTCCGTTCGGCCCAGGTCCATGTGTGCGGTTTCGTCCGGGCCGGCGTCGCCTGTCCTGCTTTCCGTTTGCATCATTACCGGCAACGAGGAGGAGAACATCCGCCGCTGTCTTGAGAGCGTTGCCTTCGCCGACGAAATCGTCGTCGTCGATTCGTTCAGCACGGACCGCACTCTTGATATTGCGCGCGATTTTACCGACAGGGTGTTTCAGCATCGCTGGACGGGTTACATAGGCCAGAAGGCGATCGCGCGCAATCTCGCGCGTGGAGAGTGGATTCTTTTCGTCGATGCCGACGAGGCCGTGTCGCCTGGGTTGCGCAACGAAATCCTTTCCACTTTGGGAAAGGGCATTCCCCCCGATGTCTCAGGTTTCGATTTCCCTCGCATGGTCTGGTTCCTGCATCGGTGGATTCGCCATGGCGACTGGTACCCGGACACGAAGCTCCGACTTTTTCGCAAGTCCGCCGGTCACTGCTGCGGCACCGAGCCGCACGAAAGGATTGACGTCGTCGGCGAGGTCCTCCATTTTCGCAATCCGCTTTATCACTACACTTACGACGACATCGAGGACCAGCTTCGCACGATGAACCGGTTTTCGTCGATCAGCGCCGACAATTCCCGGCTTCAACGCTATTCGCTGCTGAAGATCCTGGCTTGCATGCTTTTGCATCCGCCGTTCCGCTTTTTGCGTTGCTATGTTTTCAAGCGCGGATTCCTCGACGGCGTTGCAGGAATCGTGATCGCCAGCACAGTTGCTTACGGCACGTTCATCAAGTACGCCAAGGTCTGGGAAAAGCGCATAGAGTCCCGTCGCCGTGAGCGTGCGTCGGAGGGTGGATCATCCGCCGCTTTAGCGATCGCCATTTTTTTCGCATTGCTTTTTCCGCTCCCATCCGCCGCCCAGCTTGACCTGCAGTCCGTGCCAGTCCCCGCCGCATCGGAGCATCAGAGTCTCGCAAATCAGAGTTCCTCCGCCATAGGTACTCACGACGAGGTTCCTGCGCTGGCGCTCCTTGACTCGCCCGCCGCCCCTGGCGCTGGCCTTCCTGATTCGGCCGCGCCGTGGCTCTCCGATCCTGCCGCGATGCTCGCCGCATCGGAGCATCAGAGTCTGGCAAATCAGAGTTCCCCCGCCATAGGTACTCACGATGAGGTTCCTGCGCTGGCGCTCCTTGACTCGCCCGCCGCCCCTGGCGCTGGCCTTC
>CAMOSH010000208.1 GCA_946624575.1 uncultured Verrucomicrobiota bacterium | reverse complement strand
CGCCCCGTCGTCGCAACGGGGGAGAAAGCGACGACGAGGGCGTCGTCGCCACATCCCCGGCGACTCTCGTCTGCGCCCTCAACACGCGCCCGGAAGAAACGGAGTTCTCCATCGACGTCGCCGGCCGCGTGGGTCGCGTCTGGAATGGCGCCTTTGAAAACGGCAGGCTCCGCATCGGAGGAAACGACGGCGCGGTTTTTGAAGTAGTTCGGCAATGACGGAAACAATCGACATGAATCACTTCTGTCTTCCCACGACAGCCGCCATGGAAGAGGGAATCCACTACCTTGGCCCGGAGAGGGAGGAACGCCTCGACCTCTATCGCCCACAGGACGTCTGCGACGGCGTTTCGCGGTCGGCAATCCTCGTCATCCATGGCGGCGGATGGCACTGCGGTGCGCGCAACGACAAACGCGAAAAACGCACTTGCGCCATTCTTGCCGATGCCGGTTTCGTCTGCGCAAGCATCGACTATACCCTTTTCAGCGAGAATGATGGCCAGCCATCTTGGCCACAATGTCTCTTCGACTGCAAGGCAGCCGTGCAATGGCTTCGCGCGAACGCAGCCCGGTTCGGCATCGACACAGCCAGAATCGGATGCATCGGATTCTCGGCAGGAGGCCATCTCGCTGCCATGCTGGCCACGACAGGGAAGCGTTCCGACATGTCGCCGCCGACGCCTTTCGGTGGTGTGAACGCCTCCATTCAGGCGTGCGCCAGTCTCTACGGCATCATGAACCCCATGCGGACGTTTACGAACGACCGCTGGCCCCATGCGTTCGGCAACATGACCGGAACCGGCGGCGAAATGCCGTGCGACGCCTGGCTCGCAGCCTCGCCCGTGCATCATGCAGGCCCCGATGCGTGTCCAATGCTTCTGGTGCATGGCGATTCCGACAACACCGTGGATTGTCTGCAGATGGACGAAATGAAGACTGCCCTCGATGCCGTTGGGGTCAAGTGCGACAGACTTCACGTCCCCGGCGCCGGACACTCGTTCTCCCTGGACGAGTGCGACGGGAATCCGCTTTCCGTCGATGTTCACCACGCCATTTTGGATTTCTTCGACGTGCATCTGAACGCTCTAAAGGATAGGGGGCAATCATGAGATCTGCGATTTCAATCTCGCCCGATTGGGTTATGACGCCGCTCCAGATCGTTTTCCCGCGCATCGGTGCCGTCAGCCTGCTTCTCTCCATCCTCCCGGCGCTGGCCGCGCTTCAGGCCAGTGCCGCGCTCGTCCCCGTTTCGCCGACTGGCGGCGAAACCGTGGCACTCCTTCCCGACGCCCAGAAGAAGGTCATGGACCTGCCGACGCTTGCGGAGCGCATCGCCCTCTTCCGCGAAGACCGGGAAACGGGCGACAACGTCCTTCGGCGCGGCAAGTTCTGGCGCAAGCCGAATCCCGTCGTGCTGACATGGCGCGCGACGGAGGGCGAAACCGGGCCGTGGAAGGTCGAGATCGCCCGGGACTCCGGCTTCGAGGACGCCGATGTCCGCTATTTGGGCGCTGAGGCGGAAGGACTTTCGGTGGATGGCGACACGGTTTCGTTCACAGTGCCGCGCGCGAACCTCGAAATCGGCCGGGCCTACCGGTGGCGCGTCACGGGGCTTGGCAAGCCGGAGGAAGGGCGGAAGAAGGGTGCGCCCGTGCGCTCCGAGGCGGCGGCCTTCGCGACGGAAGACCGTGCGCCGCGCTGGATCGAAATCGAAGGCCGCTCCGGCAACATCCGCGACATCGGCGGATGGCGCACCGCAGACGGCCGCCGCGTCCGGCAGGGCATGGCCTTCCGCGGAAAGGGACTCAATGACAATTCCGTCACGGGCGAACGCCAGGGGCCCAACTGCCTCACCGTCGAGGACGTGAAATACTTCACGCAAACCCTCGGCATCAGGACAGATCTCGACCTTCGCACGAAAGCCGAGACAGCAGACCTCGACGAGTCGCCGCTGGGTCCCGGCGTGAACCTGATCATGCGCTCGTCCCCGGCATACAGGGGCATCTTTGAAAAGGGCCGGAAGACATCGATTATGGCCGAAAACATCCGCGTGTTCTGCGACAAGGCGAACTACCCAATCTACTTCCACTGCATCGGCGGCGCTGACCGCACCGGCTCGCTCGCCTACGTCCTGCTCGGCGTCCTAGGCGTCCCGCGGCACGACATCGAGACGGAATGGGAATCCACCTTCTACCCGAACCTGACCGACGACCTCGAAGAGTCCAATCCTAATCGCATTCGCAGTGAACTGCATTTCGCCAAGGGCCTCTCCGCATACGGAGAAGAGAACGACACATGGCAGCGCCGCTGCGAACTCTACCTGCTCGACTGCGGAGTCACCGAAGAGGAAATCGCCCGCCTGCGTGAAATCTTGCTTGAACCATAAAAATAAGGAACAACCATGAAACCCGTCATCTTCACATCGCACGACCGCGTCCGCACCCCGCTCGCCATCGACTTCCAGCGCATCGGCACCGTCCGCCCGCGCTCCGCGTCCGAAATCGGCCCGTCCAACTGGACGCTCGGCTGTGAGACGCTCGACCGCGACTTCGCCGACTGGGACGAATACAAGGACTACATCCCGCCGCTGGGCCTCAAGACCATCCGCCTCCAGTCCGGCTGGGCCAAGTGCGAGCGCGTGAAGGGCACATACGACTTCGCGTGGCTCGACCACATCGTCGACGACGCCATCGCGCGCGGCATCGAGCCGATTCTCGAAACCGGCTACGGCAACCCGGTCTATCCGGGCGGCGGCGGATTCGACCTCGGCGCCGGTTTCCCCGTGAGCGACGAGGGCCTCGCCGCCTGGGACGCCTGGGTCGATGCCATCGCCCGCCACTTCCGGGGGCGCGTCCGCGACTGGTTCATGTGGAACGAGCCGGACACCAAGGACAAGACGCCCGAAATGATCGCCGCCTTCAACGTCCGCACGGCGCGGATTGTGAAAACGGCCATCCCCGACGCGCGCATCGCGGGGCTTTCGCTCGCCCGCAACCAGCCCGCCTATTTCGAGGAATGCCTCCGCGCCCTAGGTTCCGACATCTCGCTCTTCGACTGGTTCATCTACCACGGCTACAACCAGGCGCCTGAAGGCTCCTACCGCCCAGTCGAAATCCAGAAGGCCATCGCCGCCAAATACGCGCCGCACGCGAAGCTGCGCCAGGGCGAGAACGGCGCGCCGAGCGAAATGGCCGCCATCTTCGCGCTGAAGCGCATCCCGTGGTCGGAATACTCCCAGGCCAAGTGGAACCTGCGCCGGATGCTGGCCGACTTCGGCCACGGCGTCCTCTCCAGCGCCTTCACGATCTCCGACTTCAACCACAAGGGCAAGGAAATCAACCACAAGGGGCTGCTGCGCGCCGACAACGACCACCACATCATCGGCATCAAGCGGGCGTGGTACGCGACGCAGAACCTCGCGAGCGTCTTCGGCGGCGGCGTGTGGGAGACCGAGGGCTGCGACGACTCACCCGGCGAGCCCGACTTCTGCGCCGACCCGGCGAGGGGGCCGCGCACGGCGGGCCTGCGCTCCACCGACCTTTCTCTTTCGACCTATTCCTTCCGGCGCTCCGACACCGGGGCGAGGGCCCTGGCCTTCTGGGTCCACGGCTGCGACATTTCGCCAGAGCTGGACTTCGCGAACGCCCCCAAGGGCCATGTCCGCGAGCCGGATGACGGGCGCATCCTGCAATACACGCATCCGGGCAACTCCTTCGAGACCCGCCCGGCGGTCTTCGAGGACATCGGCGGCGAACCGCTGCGCGACCCCGTCTGGGTCGATCTCCTGACCGGGCGCGTCTACGACTACGACAAGGCCAACGTCATCCCCTGCCGCGACCGGGTCACCTATCTTGAAGTCCCAGTCTACGACTCCCCGTGCCTCCTCATCGAGCGCGACTCCTTTGCCTGGAACGGACTGTTCTAAGTGTTCCAAGTCACGTAAATGAGGCCATCCGCCCACTCGCTCCTTCAACCTTTCAATTTTGCTTTCCGTGCAGGCCGAAGGCCGCTTCCGTGCCGCGAGCAAGCGCCTCTTGCAATGATGTGAAATCACCAGAAGCGCGGCTTCAGGCTACTCCGGCAGGTCGAACCAGTTGTAGCCGTCGCCGCCGCAGACTTCGACGACGGCGGCGGCGACGGGCGCGGTCCAGTCGGGGCGACGCACGAGCGCGGCGCGGTAGTCGAGCGCCTGCCGCACGGTCTCGGCGTCGGGTTCGGCGCGACCGAGGACTTTGCCCTTCGCGGCCGCGGCGCTTGTGAAATACTTGAACTCGACGAGCTGCGCGGGCTTGCCGACGCCGGGCTTGGGGATCGCGAGGAAGTCGCAGCGCCCCTCCGAGGAGTTGTATTCCGTCTCGAAGGAGTAGAACATCGGCAGGACATCGAGGCAGCGCGAGGTGAAAGTCGTGCGGAAGAAGTTCTCGTTCATCTTGTCGAACGCCTGCGCGGGGATGCGCGCCTTCACGTAGTGCCGCCAGTAGGCCTCGAAGAGGCCGCGCCATGCACCGTTGCCAAGTGCGAGAGATTCGGCCGCATCGCTGAAAGCGGAGCGCGCCTCGTTCACGTTGGTGAACTTCGAAAGCTCGTCGTAGTAATCGACGAACATGTTTTTGATTGTGAGGTTCGGGATGTTGAGTCGGAACGGGGTTTCGAACGTCAGGAGCCCGAGGTAGTAGAGCGCGTATGGGAAGAACTCCTCCGAGAAGAACTTCGCGCGCCCGAACTTCGCTGAAAGGGTCGCCAGATTCACCTTCTCCCCTTCGCCGCGCTCGATGTAGGCGCGCAGTTTTTCCAGAGCTATCGGTGTCGTTTGCGCTAGGCGCCTGAACCACGCGATGTCGGTGCGGACGTTCGAGTCGATGATGTCCGGAGGTTGCTTGCCTTTGTGCGAAACGAAGTTGAACAGATACCAGTTGCAGATCGTCGAGTTGTAGAGTGGTTCGGCACCGGGCACGAAGTGGTAGCCGTCGTAGAAAGCCTTGAGGTCCGCCAATACGGCCTCGCGGTTGAAGCGGTCGTAGCCGCGCTCCTGATATATTTCGTCGACGTAGCGCACCACCTGCTCCTGCGTGAATCCGACGAGGTTCAGCAGTTCGGGGTTCAGGCTCACGATCGTGCCGACGTTGAAGCCGCTGGAGAGGTCGTCGAGCGTGATCGGCAGGACGCCGGTGAAGTAGGTGCGGCCCACCGTGCCGTCCGCCAGGCCCGCCTTGAACGACTTGAAGAAAGTCTTGAAGAACGACTCCCGTGTCGCGTCGCCCGCCGAGTCGTGCCCGCACACGGCGTTGTATTCTGCGTCGCGGTTCGAGACCACCAGCTCGTTCGTGAAGTTGTCGTATTCGTCGATGATGACGTAGAGTGGCGGGAGGCGGTTCTCTTGGACAATGTCGCGAATGGAGTCGATCATCGCCGCCGGATTTTCCATCTTCAGGACGCCAGACCAGTCTGCGAGTCTGGCATATTGCGCGGCGAACCGTTCAACACGCCCCCTGACGTGTAGCATGAAGTTGCGCTCGATCTCCGCGAGCGTTCCAACCTGGATGGTCGAGAAGTCGAACGAAAGAACGAGGAAGGAATTTCGCAGCGGCGTGGGGGCGCGCCCGATGTCGGTTTTTCCGAAAAGTTCGTCGAAGCGGTCCTTGAGAGCAACGTCGTAGTAGTGCGCGAGCATCGAGCAGACCACCGACTTGCCGAACCGCTTCGGCCGCAGGAAGACGGGCGTCTTGATCGGCTCAAGTGCGCGAATGTAGGCGGTGTTGTCCACGAAATGGCATTCGCGGACGACTTCGGCCCAGTTGATGACTCCGTATGGGATTCTGCGCTTGCGTTCCATGCCGCGAATCATACACTACCGCCAAACCCGGCGCAAGTGTTGTGCGGAGTGGTCCTGCAACGGCGTGACCAAAATCTGTCCGTGCAAAGGAACGCAAAGAGCGCGAAGTCTTTGCCAACGCAGGGGCACGGAGGTGGAGCCTCGGGTGGGCGAGCCGGCGCCACTTCTAGGCCTGGCGGGACGGGCGGGACTGGCGGGACTGGCGGAAAATCAATTTTGAAGCCACAGAGAACACAAAGGAACACAAAGACTTTGTGAACTCTGTGTCCTTTGTGGCTAAAAGCAATTGGCAGCTGGCATTGG
>CAMOSH010000207.1 GCA_946624575.1 uncultured Verrucomicrobiota bacterium | reverse complement strand
TTCCGCCGCACGACGGGCAGGGCAGGTCCATGAAGTTGTCCCACATCCGCACAAGCCCGCCTAGTGTCTCAACTTTGATGCCAAGAGAAAGGAAGGGGCGGCGGTCGCCCATGGCGGTGAAGGAATGCGAGGCGCCAAACGCCGCGCCGCCCGGAAGCGGCGATGCGGCAATGTCGGGGCGCGATAGGACAAAAGGCCCAGCGCGAAGAAGGAGGCGAATCAAATCCGGGTCGGGTGACGGCGGCTTTGCCGCGCAATTGTTTCCGTTGCAGTTGATGCCGATGATCATGTCAGTTCCTAGCCGTGATGTTATTCTTGCAAAGTGAAAAATCCCGACTTTTTAGTTCGTGGTTGCGTCCAGCGCTGGGAGTTGGGGAAGTTGGACCAGCCCACGATGTGCCAATTTCCGTCTTCGTTGAGTTCGCTTAACGTCAGGACGACACGATAGTCGCCAGTGGGCGGATTCCCGATGCGACCAAGATTCGTAAGCGAAAGGTTTTTGTAGAAGAACCCGCTTTTCAACGAGGGAACGCTCAAGACGAACTCACACATGGCCGTGCCGTGTGCTTCATTGAAAGGATTGCAAGTCCCGTCACAGGGATCGTCGCCGCGACCACAGGGCTTCTACCTTCGGCAATGCTTTCCTTGCCACTGAATACCAGTTCCCGTCGGCATTGAATTCCACGATGGACAAGACAGGGTAGAAGTCCATGGTTTGGAGCAGTTCCCCCACCTCGCCGGAGACGGACAAGTCGGTGAGTCCCTGGCCGGGTTCAAGTGAATCGCGTATTAAATCCCGCTCCCAGACCAGGACATCGGAGACATCATCCGTCTCCTTGGGCGGTTCGAAGAAAGCCCAAAGACTGGCCCGAAGCGATCCCGCATTCCAGTGGGACTTGTTCACGAGGGAGCGTATGACGACGTTGATGGTGTTGGATTGCCTTGAAACCGACATCGCGCAACCGTCAATCTCTATATCCGACGAGTAGTCAGACCTGGCCATGTAGCTATCGGTTTCAATCACGGTTTCAGCATCATCATTATAATGGGTCCAGTCCTGGCTGTCCGGGAATTCCGCAGAGTCAACGAAGTTGTGTTTGTATCCCTGGCCATCACCGGTAATTTCTTTGACTTCCGACACGACAATCGCCACCTGATACGTGCCAGTCGGCGGATTCTCGTCAAGGATGAGATCCTTGAACTCGAATTTGCGCGTCTCGCCGGCGCGCAGCTGCCGTCCGGGGACAAGCGTGTGCGCCACGCTGTATCTCTCCTCAATGTTCCCGCTTGCGTCCTCCTTGAAGAAGACGAGGTCTATGTCCAGCGATGCCGCATCGTGCGCCGACTCGTTTTTGAGCTGTGTGCGAATCGTGAAAAAATAGCCTCCGTCCTTGTAGTCATAGCCAGAAGGAACGTTGCGCGGAATTTTTATGGCGGTTGGAGTCCCGGCATTAGCTACCAAGTCACTATTGGTGGGGCACTCAATAAAATTAGCGCCGTTGTCCTCATTCTTGCGGACGATCTTTTCCCCGCATTCGGGGCAGAATTTGGCGCCAGGGGTGACCTCGGCACCGCAACCGGGGCACAAGGTTTTGCGGATAATCTTCTCCCCGCATTCGGGGCAGAACTTGGCGGCGTCCGCGATTTCGGAGGAGCAGGAGGGGCATTTCATGGTTTCCCTTTCGGTTGTCGGTGTGTGCGTGTTTCGGAAGAAAACGTGGAAAGAGTTTCGAGAATCGCTGCGGAGACGGAGATGTCGTCAATACATTCACGCCGGCAGCCTCCACAGGAATGTCCGCGGCGGATACCGCAATCCGGCATGAGGAGTCGGTGCCGCGGATCGGTCTGGCAGAACCAGTTGTCCGCGCCGGAGTGCGAGAAGAATCGCAGCGTCGGAACGTCGAAGCAGGCAGCCAATTGCATCGGACCGGAATCGTTGCCGACGACGAGTTGCGCCGCCTCGATCAAGCCGGCGAGCCACGGAATCGGAAGGTTTTCAAAGACGGGGAACGGCCGTTCCGCCAGCGCGGCGGCTTCGGCGGCATCCTGCGGTCCGACTGCGAAAACCGCTTTCACGCCTCGCTTGCCCAAAGCTCCGGCGAGCGCCAGATAGTTGTCGAGCGACCACTTCTTGAACGCCGCCGACGCGCCGGGTAGCAGAAGCGCGAAAGCACCGTCCGGCAACCACCCCGGCCGTTCGCACCGAAAGTTTCTCCGCGAGAGCCGCGGCGGCGCGCCTTCGAACGACGGCGAAACGAACCGGACGGGTTCCGCCATCTGCTGGCAGGCGAGAGGCCAACGCCGCAGGGTCTCGTTCTGCCAGAAATCGAGGGAGACCCACCGCGTGAACAATTCGCGGCAGACGTCCGGCGGCCGTGTTTCTTCCTCCATGCCGTAGGCTTCGCGGGGACGGAGCCGGCGGACCAATTCCGTCGAGAGGGAATCGTAGTCCAGGAGAAACGCCGCGTCGAATGGACCCTCCGGCAAATCGTCCGGAAGCCTTTCGACGCCATGCGGCCCGCCTCCGAGCACGATGACCCGGTTGCACGGCGCGTAGGCTCCGTAGAGCTGCGCCACGAGTGGAACGGCGAAGACGGTGATTTCGCACGGATCGAAGACGCGGTGCAGTTCGTCCAGCTGAGCCATCGCGAGGACGGCGTCGCCGAGCGGCGTGTAGGGGATGAATGCGATCCGTTTCACAGGCCCTCCTCTTCGCCGAGCCAGATCCGGAAATTGCGATCGAGGGCGTTTGCGGGAAGTGCGGCGGAGAGCCGGCGCACTTCCCGCCGGTAAATGTCCGTCGGTCCGCCCGTTGCGTATGCCATCGGCGCGGGGAAGTCCGTTCCGAACAGCAGTCGGGCGGCGCAGACCGTTCCGCCCAGACGCCGGATCGCGGCGGGATCGCAGAAGGAGACGTCCGCCCAGACGTTCGGCGCACCGCGGATCGCTTCGTCCGTTTCGCCCATCGGGCGGCAGTGCGCGAAATCGAACCGGATTCCGGGATGTCGCCTAGCGACCTGCAGCCATTCGAGAGGACGCGTCCCCGGGTTCTCGCCGCAATGGACCTGGACGCGGAGGCCGTACGACTCTACCGCGCAGAGCACGGTCTCCAGGTTGCGCGGGCGCGAGCCCAGCCAGTCCGTCTCTCCGCCGTGGAGTTTGATGCCGTCGTAAAGGCCGGAGCCGAGCGAAACGAGCGAAGGGTCTTCGTCTAAACCGCGGCCCGTGAGCCACAGGAAGGCGTGCGCGCCCGGGCCCCACAGGCACTTGACTTCGCGCGCTTCGCGGTGCAAGTCGGCGAGACGGATTCCCGGCGACTGCGCGGATGTTGACGAAAAGACGAACGCCCCGACCCCGCCGCGGCGCAGGACCGAGCAGAGCCGGCGCGGCGAAAGGTAGAACGGTTCCGGCTCCACGGCGCCGGCTAGCAGCCGCGGATACCAGCCGACGTGAACGTGCGCGTCGCAGATCATGCGATCCCCATCCGTTTCTCCGCGATTTCGCGATTGACAGCCGCCACGCGGCAGAAGTGTTCCGCCGGCTTGAAAACGTCGCCTGTCTCGTTGAAATTGCGGCACATGCAGACCGAGCAGTAGTCGCGGTTTTCGCAGTGCGCGCATTTCGGGAAGTCGCGGCCGCGCACGGAGCGGAGGCGCCGCATCGCCGACGATTCCTCCCAGATCCAGCGGAGCGTCCGTTCGTGGACGCTGCCCAGGCGGAATCCGCCGAAGGCCGGGCAGGGATACGCCTCCCCGGTCGCGTCGATGCAGAGGCTGTCCAGCCCGGCGCCGCAGACGGGCTGCGCCATCCATGCCTCGTCGGAGAGCATCGAATCCTTTTTCGCCGGGTCGAAGTATTCGCTGTTCATCGGCACGGAACGCAGGATCACGTCCTCCAGGAGCGTCCGCGTTTCCTGCAGGTCGAGGCGGCAGCCGAGATTCGACGTGTCGCCGTCCATCTTTCCCATGATGATGAAGTCCGTCTGCGCGTCCATTCCGAGCGACCGCGCCCATGCCAGCACGTCGAGGTAGCCGCGGTAGTTCGGCTTCATCGTGGGGCACGACACGCGGCACGGGACGTCCGCCGCGCGCAGCCGTTCGATCGCGGCCTTCGTCGCGCGCCACGAGCCGGGGCGCTTCGTGATGCCGTCGTGGATGGCTTCGTCCATCGAATAGAGCGAGACCTGCACCGTCGCGTCCGCGTCGCGCAGCAGTACGGTCTTCTCCGCGTCCAGCAGCGTCAGGTTCGAAAGGACGCCCACGAGCAGGTCTTTCGACCGCGCGTATCGGACGATCCGCCCGAAGTCCGGATGCATCATGCACTCGCCGCCGGAGAGCGTCACCTCCAACCCGCCCATCGCGCTCAGTTCGTCGAGCAGCGCGGCGATTTTGGGGAATGGCAGGAAAACCGGGTTGTATTCCGGGATGTAGCAGTGGATGCAGCGCTCCGTGCACGCCTGCGTGATGTCGAGCTGCAGGCGGAAGAGCGACGGATGCACCGCGAACCAGTCGCCCAGGACGTTCTGAGGAAGGCGCGCCTTGTCGGCCGCGGAAAGAACGGCTTCGTCGGGAGACGTCTTGGGGTTCGGCGCATCGTAGGAGAAGCGCCTGTCGGAGGCGTCCGGCGCCGCCGCGGCATCCCCCGCCAAGACGACACCCGCTGCCAGCAGTGGCTCGTAGAGTTCGTCGAAGTCGCGCCGAACCTCGGCCTCGTCCGCGCCGTCGAATGCGGCGAGCGTCTTGCGGACGATCTCCTCCTTTTCGCGCGGCTCGCGCGAAAGCCCGCGGAAGAACGGCTCCGCGTCGCGATACATTTCGTCGAACGCCTCGAGCCGGTCGAAAACGTAGGTGAACGGTCCGTATTGCCGCAGGAACCCGTTCCGGGAAAGTCGCATCAGCATGGCTCTCCTCCGTAGATTTCCCTCTTCACGGCCGCGCAGGCGCACTTGGCGGGATTCGTTTCGAAGAGGGAGCCGGTCGCGTTGAAGTTGTAGGCCGGGCAGACCTTGCAGAACGCGCGGTCGGGGCAGACGGCGCAGCGAGGGAAGTCGCGGTTGCGGAGCGCACGGAGTGCATCGAGCTTCTCGCCGCGCCACACGTCCGCCACGGAAGCGTCCCTCGCGTTTCCGAGCGTCCAGCCGTGCATTCCGTCGCAGGGATAGTAGTCGCCCGTCGAGGCGAGATAGAGGCGGGAGACGCCGATGTCGCAGACCTTCGCGTCCGGGGGTGGCGCCGGGTGGCGGCCGTAGCCGCAGTCGAACAGCGCCTTGTTGTCGCGCAGGACGGCGCGGAGACGGTCCGGCGCAACGGCATGGTCGAGGTTCGAGCAGTCGTGGTCGCTCTGCGGGAAGATGTCGGCGTTCGGGACGAGATGCCAGCCGTTCTCCGCCGCGAAACGCGCGAGCGCCGGAAAGTCGCCGGCGTTTTCCTTGAGGAGCGGCGTCGCGATGCGGCAGTGCACGCCCGCCGCCTTGAGCCGGGCGAGAGCCGCCGTCGTTTCCTTCCAGCTCCCCGGACGCCGCGTCACGGCGTCGTGCTGCGCCGGGTCGGTCGAATAAAGCGAAACGTTCACGAATTGCGGATCGAGATCCGCAAGAAAGTCGGTAATGCCGTCGTCGCACGCCGTAAGATTCGAAAGGACGAGGATGTTGAGCCCGATCTCCTTCGCGAAGGTCGCGATTTCGCGGAATTGCGGATGGATCAGGCATTCGCCGCCCGTGAAATGGACCGTGAGTCCCTGGAGTTCGCGAAACTCCGACAGCGCTTTCTTCGCCAGGGCAACGGGCAGGTGCCGGTTCGGGTAGTCCGGCAGGTAGCAGTGGACGCACCGCTCCGTGCAGGCGGCAGTAAGATCCATGTGCAGCTCGACCGGAAGCCCGTGCCGGAGAAAGAAATCGCCGAGCGGCGTCCAGTCGGAATCACCATCGGGAGAAGAAGACGTCGGGACGCTTGGGACGGGTAGGACGTGCGGGACGAAGGCGCCGCTGCGCTCGACGAACCCGTCGGCGGCCAGTGCATCCACGAATTCCCGGAAATCCTCACGCAACCTCGATAAAACCTCCGCGCCCTCCGCGGACTCTGCGTGAGAACACTCTGCGGACTCCGCGTGAGATACGATCTCCGCGACGATCTCCGCCTCGTCCCTCCACCACCGGGTGAGTGGGCGAAGAAACGCCTCCGCGTCGCGCAGCACCGCGCAGGCGCCTGTCCTCGGTCGCCAGAGCACCGATTCGCCCCCCGCGTGCCGGACGAACGTGAGCGGCGAGAGACGGATCATTTCTCTCCGTCCTTTCCCGCAAGCTCCGTGAGCCGCTCCGCCGCGGCGTAGAGCATCGGCCAGAGGCCGAAACACTCGTCCCATTCGACCGGGACCGATGCTTCCGGCCG
>CAMOSH010000206.1 GCA_946624575.1 uncultured Verrucomicrobiota bacterium | reverse complement strand
TCTTTGTGTTCTTTGTGTTCTTTGTGGCTAGAAAAAAACTCATGACTCCTGTCAAAAACTCCCTGCGCCCCAGCGGCTCCGCATTGAAAGCGAATCTGCGACTTTGCGCTCTTTGCGTTCTTTGCGGCAAAAGTGTTGTGTCCTTGTCCGCCGAGGTCTTCACCTTCGAGGACGGGGGCGCGGGGTGGAAAATCCCACCCGCGTATTCCACCGTGCGCGGCGAGGGAAGGAACGGCTCGTCGGCCTTGGTTTACGAGAACGCCGACCCTGCGCTCCCCTACGCCTACCCGTCGTGCGAGATTCAGTTCCGGACCGGCGTCGTCTATCGCGTCTCGGGCTGGGTCCGCGCCGAGGGTCTGGAACCCGGCAGACACAAGGGGGCGCAGTTCGCGGTCATGTGCCGTGACGCCGACGGCAGGAGCGTCGCGGAATGGTATTCGCCCGGAACGGAGGGAACGACGGACTGGCGGCGGATCGATTTCGTCACGCGGCCAATCCCTCCGACGACCGTGAAGTGCATTCTCCTCGCCTACTGCACGCCGCAGGCGCTCGGCAGGGCGTGCTTCGACGACATCCATGTCGCGCCCTACGAGGATCCCGCCGTCGGCACGCTGTTCACGTCGGCCTACCGCAACACGGCGGCATCCGGGAAGATTACGTTTGGCGCCGCGCTCGCGGTGCCGACGCGGTATTCGCCGGAGGAGACGACGGGCGTCTTCTCCTACGTCGGCGCCGACGGAGCGCGCAGGGAGGCGCCCGTCGCACCGATCGCGCGCGATCGCGCCTTCCTCACGCTCGACGCAGCGCAGCTCAAGCAGGGCGAAAGCAAAGTGGACTTCACGCTTTTCGCGCCGGACGGCACGAGCCTCGGGACGACCTCGCTCGCGTTCCACCGTCCGGCGGAGATGCCGAATCGGCGCGTGTGGATTGACGAACACCACAGGACGATCGTCGATGGCGAACCCTTCTTCCCGCTCGGCATGTATTCGTCCGTGCGGATGCGCCTCGAAGACTACGTGAAGGGCCCCTTCAACACCATTGCCTCCTACCTGCCGCTCGACGCAGTTGACATGGACTGGTTCCACGCCAACGGCATCAAGGTCATCTACTCCGTGAAGGACATGCACCCCGGAATGCCGGAGCGGTCGCCGTCCACCGTCACGGACGAGGCGACCGCGAGCGCCTATGTCGAGGCCACCGTTGCCGCCTTCCGGTCGCACCCTGCGCTGCTTGCGTGGTATGTGAACGACGAAAGCACCATCGAGCGCTTCGACGCGCTACGGGCGCGCCAGGAGCTTCTGGAGCGCATCGATCCCGACCACCCCACGTGGGCGGTGCTCTACCAATACGACATGATGCGCGCCATGGCGCCGACGTTCGACGTCCTGGGCGCGGACATCTACCCCGTGCCTGCATCCCCGCTTTCAGATGTAACGGCCGGCGCGCGGCGGGCAGACGACGCCATGCTCGGCCTCCGCCCGATGTGGCACGTGCCGCAGAGCTTCGACTGGGGGCTGTTCCGGGAGGACAAGCCCGGCGCGCCGCCCTGCCGCATGCCCACGGTCGAGGAAATGCGCTCCATGGCGTGGCAGTTCATCGCCGCCGGAGCGAACGGTCTCGTCTTCTACGGGTTTTCGACAATCCAGATGCCCAGGCGCAAGGACGGGACGCCATTCTCCTTCGACAGCGCGTGGGCAGACACCTGCGCCGTCGCCGAGGAGATCCGGAAATACATCCCCGTGCTGCTGTCCGCCGAGGAGCCGCCGACCGCGACCGGCGCGCCGGAGCAGTGGGGCCTGCGCCTTTGGCGCAAGGACGGCGCCGTCTGGCTTCTCGCCGTCAACGCGCAGGACACGCCGTCGGAAGCGGAATTGACACTCGACGAGAATTTCGCCAGAATCGAGGCCGCGTTCGGCCCTCCGGCGGAGCAGACGGGCGCGCGGACGCTGCGGATTTCGCTTGCGCCGAACGAGCCCGCCTTCTACAGACTTTCGAAATGAAGATAACGGTTTTCCCCGACAGGGAGATCGGCCCCGTCAAGCCGGTGAATGGCGTGGGCCAGCCGCCAATGGTCGATCCAACTGCCGCGATTCGGACGATGCGAAATTGCAGAAATCCCGGTTCAGGATTACCGCATCAGAATTTCTGTGATAGAATGGGATGCGTGAAAGCGAAGATTCGCAACGCATGAACCGAACGACAGGAGGAGACAAATCATGTGGAAAAAGGAAATTGGCATGGTTGGCTTGGCTTTCGCGGCTTTCGCCGCAGCCGCCGCAGGAACATCGACTCCGAAGGGCTTTACGGACGATCTCGATGCGGCCATGAAGAGCGCCAAGGAGAATGGCCGCAATATTATGGCCGTATTCAGCGGAAGCGATTGGTGCATCTGGTGCAAGAGGCTTGAAAACGAGATATTGTCCGCGGATGAGTTTCTCGAAATCGCCACCAACGCCTACGAACTGGTCTATATCGACAATCCCAAGGATGAAAAGCTGCTGTCTGAAAAAGGGCGCAGGAATAACCGGCGGCTGACCGGGAAATACGGAGTCCAGGGCTTCCCGTCCGTGCTCGTCTTGGACGCCGACGGCGACATCGTGGGGCGGTTCGGCTACGAAAACGTCGGCCCCCGGGAGTATCTTGAGATGATCGACGAGGAGATTCGCCTCGCGCCAGACATCGAGAAATTCATCAAGCCGATCGAACTTCTTCTGCGGCAGTCGGTCGAGCCTTTGCAGGCGGAAGCCGAAGAGGCGATGAAAGAAGCGGAGTCGAAGTTCCCCGAACCGACTGGGACGTCGTCGCCGAAGGAGAGGCGCAGGCGATTGCGGAAAATAGAGGCCCAAGCCTTCTCGATCATCTGCGGCCGCATCGCGGACAAGCACATCCCCCTTCAGAAAAAGGCGATCGAAGGGGCGCGTGCGATGGAAGTCCCCGCCCATCTGGAAAAAAGAAAGGCAGAACTGATCGAAAAGGCTGAATACGCCCTGTCCCAATTCATGGCGGTCCGCGACGCCTATCGGGCGAACAAGGACACGTCCGAAGCCGACGGCGAGGAACCCGGCGGCGGCGAAGGGGAAGGGGAGGACGACGAGGGAAGCCCATTCCGTTCCGGCCTTGGCCTCTGGCTGAAAGACTGGAGCGAGAACGCCCGCACCAACATGGCGGTCGAGACGTGCGCTTCCTTCCGCGAAACGAAGCTGCGACCGTTCCTGATCGCCCAGATGGATCCCGAAGGCAAGGCGACGCCGGAGGAGCGCAAGGTGCTGGACGCCTCCATCGACCATATCTGGGGGTTCCACGGCTTCAAGCAGTTCGGCGACCGCAAGCGGCTTGTCGAGATACTGGACCGCACGGCTCGGCCATCGTTCGCCGCGTTCGTCAAGGCATGCGTGGAGAAAGCCCCGGCCTCCGACCAGCTTGTCGCATGGCTGGAGGACGGCAGATTCGCCGGCGAGGACATGCGATGCGTTTACTGGACGCTCCGCAAGAATTTTGGCTTCGGCAGCAAGGAGACGCTGGCCCGTCTTGAAAAAGCCGGCGTCGATGAATGGCTGCTCCTCCTCTGGCGCATGAAAATCGAGCGCAATGCCGCATGGGCCGCGCGCGGTGGCGGCTACGCGAACACCGTAACCGAGGAGGGGTGGAGCGGATTCGAGGACCACGGCGACGCCTGCCGCGCCGCTTTCCGTCGCGCCTGGGAACTGCACCAATACCCCGAAGCCGCATACTTTCTTTCCGAACTCGGCCCCTTCCAGGACGAGGTGTTCCTTGACGTCACGGCGGCCCAGCTCGATTTCGACGAATTCCTCGGCGATTTTCTCTGGTACAACTGCTATCCGCGCTGGTGCGGGTCGCATGAGAAGATGAAGGCCTTCGCCGAGCGCTGCTATGAGACAGGGCGCCACGACACGATGGTCCCGGTCGTATATGCGGAGGCGATGCTGAGGATGATCGACGACGCCGGCGAGAACCAGGAGGCCTACTTGCGCGGCCACCCGGAAGAACTCGACAGGATTCTCGAAGTGTCGCTGCCGCAGATTTCCAACACCAACGCCTTCGGCCAGATCAGGCAGGAGGCCGGCGCGTTCGCCACGCTTGCCTATTCGGTCAAGGGCGACTGGGAGAAAGCCGGCGAAACATTCCGCTCGTTTGGACACGGGACTTTCCCCAGCAGGATGTGGCGGATTATTCAGGACTTCAACCGCTGGTGGACGATCTGGGACGGGATTTCAGGGTCGAACCGCAAGGAGCTGCAGCGGCTGCACGCCATGTTCGCCGCAGGCGACTTCGCGGAGTTCCTCAAGGGCGCCGGTGAATTGCGGGCGAGGGCGAAACTTGACGGTAAGGAGGACTCCTATATGCGGTGGATGGAGATTTCCGCGCGGATGAAGACCGATTTTCCGGCGGGCAAACCCATAACGGTGGCGTTCCCGAAAGGCAATGCGACGTGGCTTGCATACGGCGGGGCGTGGAAGATGAACGGCGAATACGCCTACTACGGCGGCAAACGCCGCGGCGGCGACAACCTCGAATGGGATGTGCCCGTGCCGGGCAATTTCCGGCTGGAGATCGAGGTTGGCCCTCACGGAGACAGGGACGAGTGGAGTTTCGACTTCTGCCAAAAGCCGACCGACCAGGCGCTCTACAAGGCGGGCGACTATCCCTTTCTTATGCTCCGCTTCGCGAAAGACGGCGCGACGGCCGTGTTCGGCGATTGGAATGAGGTCAAGGATGGCGGAAACGGCAAGCCTGTCGCCTTCCCATATGCTGGCGGCAACGTGCGGCTGGCCATCGTGTACCGGGACGGCATGGCCTCCGTATTTGTCGATGGCGCCGCGGAACCGCTCGTGGAGACGGACGACTACGCGCGCATTTTGCGCCGTGTCGGCGAGGGCACGTTCAAGTTCAACGGATCTGGAGCCAGGATTCTAGCGATGAAGGTGATGTCCCTTGGCGGGCAATCCGGCGCGGAGATTCAAGACCGAGGAGGTCTCTGAAGCGGCGACCGCGTGCTGTTGTTTCGATGAGTGGCGCCGCCGCCTGGCGAATGTGGACAGAATTTGGGAATATCACGCTGTGATGAGAGAGAATGCGATTTGCAAGTTGGCAATCCGCCGGGATTGCGCCATCGGCCCGGTCAAGCCGGTGAATGGCGTGGGCCAGCCGCCGATGGTCGGCCCGCTCAACGACTGGCCTCTGTTCCACTACCTCAAGGAGGCCGGAATCCCCTTTTCGCGCCTACACGACGTGGGCGGCTGGCTCGGCGGCGGCCTCTACGCCGACATCCCGAATCTCTTCCCCGACTTCGGCGCCGACGAAACGGACCCCGCCAGCTACCGCTTCGCCTACACCGACGCGCTGATAAAGGCGCTTCTGGACAACGGGGTCGAGCCGTATTTCCGGCTCGGCGTGACGATCGAGAACTTCGTCGAGCGCGGCTACCCGCGCGTGAACACGCGGCCGCCGGCGGACTTCGCCAAGTGGGCGCGCATCTGCGAGCGCGTCGTGGCGCACTACAATGAAGGCTGGGCGGGCGGCATGGAGGCCGGAATCCGCTACTGGGAAATCTGGAACGAGCCTGAGAACCACCCCGACGTGGAGAAGAACCCGATGTTCGGGGCGCCGTTCTCCGAATACATGCGCCTCTACGGCGTCGCGGCGACGCACCTCAAGGCGCGCTTCCCGCATCTCAAGATCGGCGGATACGGCCACTGCGGGTTCTACGCCGGCGTCGGCTCCGACCACGTTTCTGCGGCCAACTCCTCGCCGCGCATGGAATACTTCGTCGAGTGCTCGCACAAGTTCCTTGCTGCCGCGCGCGACAACGGCTGGCCCCTGGACTTCTTCTCCTTCCACTCCTATTCGCCGCCGACGGAGGCGATGCGCCAGGTGCGCTTCGCCGACGAGCACCTGAACGAATACGGCTTCACCGCCGACAGGTGCGAGCGCCACTTCAACGAATGGCTCCCCTACGTCTCGCACGACAACCTCGGCACGGCCCTCCAGGCCGCCGGGGTGGCCGCCGAGCTCATCGCGCTCCAGAACGGGCCGTGCAATCTGGCGTGCATCTACGACGCGCGCTGCGGCATCGGCAACTACTCCCCGCTCTTCGATCCATCCACCTACAAGCCGCGCAAGGCCTACTACGCCTTCACGGCCTTCAACGAGCTGCGCAAGCGCGGCACGGCGGTGGTGTGCGAGTGCGGCGCTGCGCGCTCGCCCTCGCACCAGGACGAACCAATGTACCAAAGCGCGGCTCGTCCTGCAGACTGCAAGATCGCGGCTCGTCCTGCGGGCGGGGAGATCGCGGCTCGTCCTGCAGACTGCAAGATCGCGGCTCGTCCGGCGGGCGGGGAGATCGCGGCTCGTCCAGCGGGCGGGGGGGAGCGTGACGCGCCCCACC
>CAMOSH010000205.1 GCA_946624575.1 uncultured Verrucomicrobiota bacterium | reverse complement strand
TCATGCGGAACCCGAACCGCTCGGCGGCGCCGGAGGGCAGATTCCAGACCACGGTCTTGGCGCGGTGCATGGAGCCGCTCTTGTTGCGGCCGACGTAGCGGACGAATTCCTTGAGGTTTCCGGAATCTGGATACCACGTGTCCGAGGCGTATTTCACCGGACTCCCGTTTTCGAGGTATGTCGGGTTCATGGTGCTGTTCGACGTCGCGTCGGCGACGCTTCCGTCCGCGACGCCGGCGCTCCATGCGCCGCCGAGCTCGATTACGTCGAACTTCACGTCGCCGGTTCCGTTGTCGGACCGCGAAAGCGTGAGCACGTGGTCGCCAAGCGTGAATTTGTCGCCGGGAATCCAGATGTAGGAATTGCCGGCGGAACGGGCCGGGAGCGCGTCGGGGAGGGCGACGCCGTCGAGCTTCACGGCGATTCGGCCCGGGGCGGATCCGTTTTGCGCCTTGAAGCGCACCCAATGCGCGGCGTTCGCGGCGTATTTGTCCACGGCAAACGGAATCCGGAAAGTCGCGCCGGGCGTGAGGACGGTCGGGAAGTCGCGCTTGTCCGGGGCGAGCGGGTCGAGCGTCACCTCCGCGCCGCCGGCCGGAGCCGCGCCGCCGAACATTTCCGCCGTGCAGTTCTCCTCGCCGATGCGGAAGAGGTTTGGCGAGCCGCCGCCGAAGGCCTCGCAGACCTCGCGGTCCGAAAGGCACCGGTTCCACATCGCGAGCATCTGGAGGTCGCCGCGGAAATTGTCGTTGCCATTGGCGCTGCCGTAGTAGCGCGGCCCGCCGATGTACGTGACGTTGGGCCAGAAATTGGTGGTATGCGACGAATGACTGTAGGGAACGGTGAAATCGCGGTACCAGCGGATGCCGTTCGGACGGGCGAGGGAGGCCCGGACGGAGTGGCGGTCGGCCCGTCCGTCCACGGTCACGGCCACTTCGAGCCATTCGTTCGTCTCAACGCAAAGGTCGGAGAGCGCCGACTGTCCGTTCCCGAAACAGAGTTTCACGTAGCGGTTAGTCGTGTCCGACGGGTTGGAGCCGTTGGGACCGAATCCGATCCGGATTTCCTTTTCCGTGCCGCCCCTGGACGTGTCGGTCTTCGTGCACCAGAGCCAGGAATTGTTTCCCTCCGTGCAGTAGTCGTCGATCCGGCACCTGAAGAGGACGGTCCACTGGTCGCTCGTGACGAGTTTCGCTCCGCCTCCCATGGCCCAGCGCTGGGAATAGACGTATTGGCCGCCACTCGCAGCCTGCGGCAGGTAGAGGCACGGCCACGCGGCGGTCTTGTTGCCCCAGGCGGTGAAGTGCACGTCGTTGGTGCGGATTTGGAAGCCGGACTTCTGGTAGACGAGCGCCGAGCCGGTGGAATAGTTGAGTTTCTGCGAAACCGACGAGCCGAGCGCGCCGTGCCTTGCGTCTGGCATCTCGCACGCGGCGCCGCCTGTTCCGTCGCATTGGCGGGGGACGGCGACGCCGCCGTCCGCTGCGGTGACGTTTCCGGTCCAGAGGCTGTCGCCGTTGGCGTCGACTGGTCCGTTGAACCACAGGATGGCGTCCTCCCAGACGCTGGAGGCGTGGACCGGGCCGGGAAGCGCGGCGGCGGCCATGGCGGCAAGCGCGGTTGCGGCGGCAAGCGCCGAAAGACGGAACGGGGGAGTGTTTGGGGTTTTCATGCGGAGTGATATTAGCGCCATGTCTGACCAGAAATTGCCTATTTCCGCATTTTATATTTTGTTTTTGCGAAAACACGATTGTCGCTGCGATGCGTCCGTGGTATGCTTCGCGGCCATGCAAGACAAAGGCGTTTTCCGAATTGCGGTGTCGATGGGAAACAATCTCAAGGCTGCGCGCGACCGAAGTTCCGGATTCCTGCGCTATGTCGCGGAAAACCGCCCGTCGTGGGAGATCCGATTTTTCTCGACGACGGAGACCCATTCCCCCGAGGCGTGGCGCTCGTCGGTGCTGGCGTGGAAACCCGACGCGGTGGTGCTGTGCGCCAGCGTAATGCCCTGGGCGAGGCGCGGGATGCGCCTGGTCCCCGCCTCGTGCGGGATTGTCGCGTTTGCCAGCGCCGACGAGGCGCGCAACGGGATGCTGCCGCAGAGGACTCTGTTCGTGGACGTCAGCGACGTCGAAATCGCCAAGGCCGCGTTTGCGCTGCTTTCCCGGCGGGGTCTTGCCCATTTCGCGTTCGCGCATCCGGGGGCGCGCCTGATGGACGAAGATCGCGCCCGGCGCAGGGCGGCCCCGTTCCGGAAAACGGTTCGCGAGGGCGGCTTCGACTTTCGCGAATTCGGAAAGGAGGGTTCGCCGTCGGAGATGGGGCCGCGGCTCCGGGATTTGGCCTGGAGCCTTTCATCAATGCCGCATCCATGCGGCGTCCTGGCCTACAACGACCAGTGCGCCAGGGAGGTGATGGACGCATGCCATCTTGCGGGGCTGGACATCCCGAAGCAGATCCAGATCGTCGGGGTGGACAACCAGGAGGACATCTGCGAAAACGTCCGCCCGCGCCTCACGAGCGTCGTGCCGGACTTCGAGGGCGCGGGGCATCTTATGGCGCGGCGGCTCGATGCGCTCCTGGGCTGCGGCGGAGCGGCCGGCGAGTCGGGGCGCGAGCTGCCGCCGCGCGTCGTTTCCTGCGGCGTCCTGCGCGTGGCGGAGCGCGACACGACGATCGACCTGTCAGGCGCCGCGCGGCTGGTGACCGCCGCCGAGCGCGTCGTGCGCGAATACGCCTGCGCCGGACTGGACGGCAATTCGCCGCGCGGACTCACGCCGGACGCGCTCGCGGAGCGGCTGCACGTTTCGCGGCGTCTCCTTGAAATCCGCTTCCGGGAAGTTCGCGGGGAAGGGGTCGCCGAGGCGATCCGCAAGCGAAAGCTGGAGGAGGTTCGCCGCCAGCTGCGGGAGACGGACCGGCCGATCGGAGTCATCGCCGACATGTGCGGCTTTCCGGCCAAAACGCACCTCGACGTAATCTTTCGCCGCACCTTCGGCTGCTCGCCGCGTGCCTGGCGGCGACAGTCGCGGCGGTAATGAAACGGCAAGTGGGGCGGCGCGGTGGAGCTGCGTCAGCCGCCCCTCGCGCAACACGTGCGCGCGCTCAGCGCACAACCAGCACGAAGGGATTTGCCAAGCGGCGCAGAAACGCAGACGCCGGCAGGACTGCGGGGGTGAAGCGCAGTTCGTCGATGAGGCCGGTGATGGCCGCACCAGTGCCGAATGAAAGCGTCGTGCCTGTCGTCGGAAGCGCCAAGATGCCACCCGCGCCGTTTGCGCCGTCGAACACCGCCGGCACGCCGAAACGCTCGTAGTTGCGGTAGAGCGTGAAGGTTGTGCTGGCGGGGGTTGCGTCGGTGTCCGTCTCCGCGACAAGCGCCCAGTGGTGCCACCTGCCGTCGGCGATGTCCACGGAGGAGGCGATGTCTATGTCCTCGCGATGCAGAGACGACCAGCCGCCCGTGGTCGAAACGTTCGCGCCAAGGCGCACGTCGTTGCCGCTGCCGGAATGCGAGGGATAGTAGAGCGCCCAGGAAATTGCGGCCGGGCTCATCTCGAAGCGCAGAAGCATTGCGCCGTTTGCGACATGGTCGTATTTGGCGAACCATTCGACCGTGAAGTCGCGGTATTCGAGCATCGAATTGCGCGGGAAGGAGACGCTGCCGCCCGCGAGCGAAAGCGCCTGCGACGAGGTGAAGTCCGCGCGGCCGTCGCCGTCGGCGTCGTATGAGCGCTCCTGCGCGACGAACGTCGGCGCGGTGCCGCCGGAAATCGCGGCGCCCGAACCGCTCGGCGCAAGAACAGCATCCTGCGAAGTCGAATAATCGCCGTCGAAGTGCGCGAGGAGCGCCGCATCGGTCGAGACGACGGCCCGCGACGTCAGGAACTCATGCGGACGCAGCGCGCGCTTCGTGATCCGGAAGTCGTCGAGATCGCCGGCGAAAACCTGGCTTGCCGCGGTTTCCCCGCCGAAAAGGAATTCGCGCGAAGTCCCGGTAGCGGGAGCGAGCGTGGTGGAGGATACGCGCGCATAGTCGAGGTAGATGGAAAACGCGCCTTGCGCCTTGTCGTAAACGAGGGCGTAATGATGCCAGCGGGCGTCGTCCACGCGGCTGGCGGAGTCGTAGTCCGAGTAATTGCCCTCGTGCGGGATGAGGCGCGTCTTCAGTTTGCCGTCCGCCTGGTTGATCATGATTTTGGCGAACGACGGATACATAAACGTGTAGGAATTGACGATGTTGCCGGACGGCACCTGGCCATCGGTCTTGAAGAACCACTCCACGGTGAAGGAATCTTCGGCAAGGCCCATCTCCTCGTAGGGGATTTTCACGGCATGCCCCTGGTAGGCGCCGCTTGCAAGGGTGCGGGAGAAGAGGACGGAACTCGTGTCGGCGAACGACTCGGAGGCGAGGTATCCGGAGCGGACGGAATCCGAAGCCGCATCGGCGGCGACGGCGGGATAGGCCGCACTCGTGGAGCCGTGCACCCAGAAGGGCGTCCAGGCCGCGTTCGTGGAGGCGGGGAGGATGCCATGCCACTTGTTCTCATAGGAAGCGGAAGACTGCGAACCGAACCAGCCGCTGTCGCCCATCGGGAGATAGAGCAGCGTGTCGGCGTCCATGGGGCCGGCAGGCAGCGGGCGAAGCAGTTCGTCGTTGGAAAGGGCGGTATCGGAGATGCGGAACTCCGCGATGTCGCCCATGAACGTTTCGCGAGATGTAGCTGTGTTATGGTTGCGATAGATGTCCGCGCCGACTATGAAAGGAAAGCCACTTTCGGATTTGAAATAGAAGCCATAGTAATCGGAAATCGTAAGCGTAAATACGTTGGTGTAGTCAAGGACCAGTTTTGCCGTGGCGGAAGTGCCGTCGCCAGCACCATCGACCACGAGTGCGAGATGGTGCCACGTGTCGTAGGCGTAGTTGTCCTTGTTGCCGTTTGCGGCGTTGATTGTCACGACGGCTCCCTTTTCGCCGGCTGACGTTTTCTTGACGCCGCGGAACCACGGGCTGAGCTTTGTGCCGCTGGAACGGAAAAAGCCCAGTTTCCATCCTTGGTTTTGGTCTTCGCCCCAGGTGACGAGCGGGAAGAGGGCCGGGGAGCGTGATGCAGCCGCCGCAGGGATTTTGAAGAAAAATTCGCACGTGAAACTGGTCAAGTTCACAAGAGGGGCGGCATTGGGCTTCGTGAGCAGAATGACGCCGGCCGTGGACTGGTTGCCGGTAAAGGAAAGCGATTTCACGGCATCTCCGTGAACGGCAGCGGACGCGGGGTCGAACAATTTCGTGCCCGCAGGGAAAGCATCGCCGCGGACAGGGAACTTGGACGTGTCGGTGTCGCTCGAAAGAGAGCCGACCGACCCCCAGGTGTTCATGCTCTTGAGCGTCCCGTCCATCGTGCCGGGTTTGGCCTTGTTTTCGATCTTCGCCCCGTCGCCGTCGAAACGATACCAGAGGAGCGTGCCGGCGCTTGACGGGACGGCCGATGCGGCGAAAAGCGCGGCGGCCATCGCCGCGACGGCGAAAACGCGGCGATGGCCGCGGGTGCCTGATTCGGATGTCGTTTTCATTTTCGGTTGTCGAATTGAGTTTCCAATTGGGAGAAGCGGCGGCGACGCGCCGACCGTTTGCGGGGCGGGCATTTGCGCCCTACGCGATAAATTCTGCCACGATTGCACCGTTAAAAACATGACTTTTCACTAAATTATTTTTTTCGCTTGCTTTTTCAAAATTTTCAGCTACGCTTGATTGCACAAAATGATTGCTTATGATTGCACTGTGCGACATCAAAGCTAAATCCAATGAGAGGCTGAAAATGAAAACAATGACGATCCGAAACATCCCCGACGACGTGGCCGCCGGTCTCGCCGAGCGAGCCCGCGAGAGCGGGCGCAGCATGAACGCGACCGTTGTGGCCGCGCTGTCGGACTCGTTCGGCAAGTCCGCGAACAAGCCTAGGAAATATGCAGACTTCTCGCAGTTCGTCGGGACTATGACTGACGAGGAATATGAACGCATTACCAAGATCATCAAGGAGTCACACGAGAGATTCCTCATTGATGAAAACAAGCCATGGCTCTATGCGGCGGAGGTTTCGGAATGAAAGTATGCATTGACTCCAGCGCCTACATCGAAATGGAACACGGAAGCAAGGCCGTTTCCAACTTTCTTGCCAAATGTGAAGAAATCATTGTTCCAGCAGCGACATTGGCTGAATTGCTGGAAGGCAATTGCTTCCGGGACAATTCCAATGCTGCCAATGCGGCGCTCAATCATTTTCTCGACATGCCGAATGTGCGGTTTGTTCCGGCCGGACATTCCATTGCCTATCGCTACGCGCAGATTTCATATTCTCTGAGGCGCCGGGGAACTCCCGTTCCGCCAAACGACATCTGGATCGCGGCGACGGCATTTGAAAATGGCGCGTGCGTCCTTTCCTACGATGCTC
>CAMOSH010000204.1 GCA_946624575.1 uncultured Verrucomicrobiota bacterium | reverse complement strand
ATGTAGGCGTCCTCGGCGCGCATGGGCGCGTTGAAGAACGAGTCGTTCAAGTCGCCATTGGAGGTGAAGCCGGTGAACGCGGCGGATTTCGCGGCCTTCGCAAGAACTTTGCCTTCAACCTTGTCGAGAAGCGCGTATGCTCCGCCCTGGCAGATCGGCACGTAATCGCGCACAAGCACCCCCTCCTCGAAGATCTTGCAGCCGTAGAGACGGCCATACATGTAGTTGTCATCCTTAGTGGCACATCTGAAGAACGTCAGCGTCGAAGTCGATTTTTCCGGAACGCGGCCCGCGGAGCCGATTGGCTCTTCGCGGACTGTCTTTCCCGCTGTTTCGACTTTTGCCTTAAGGTTGTAGGCGTCGAGGGTCAACACGCGCCGGACATTTGGCGCGAACGGCACTTCGAGGGAAATGTTGTCTGTGTTGCCGCAGAAATAGGCGATGTCGCCTGTTCCAGCGCTGCCGTTAGCGTAGGTGCGCATGAACATGTGCGTTCCGTCGCGCGCTCCCGCTTCGAAGGGGAACTGCTGGTTCGCATGTTGCTCAAGCGGCATGTAGTCGATCGCTACGCACGTATTTGACGACACGGTGTATCCGGTGTCGAAGAAGCATCCGCCCCCGGGGCTCTCGACATACGGATCGTCTTCAATAGTCTGGACATTGCCGCCCGCGGTGAGGCCGTCGCCCGAATAAAAGTTGCCGTTGCCATCGACAAACCCCGCGACGTCGCCCTTCACGGCTGGTGTCAGCTCGAGTGCGAGATTGCCGCCTTCATAGAAACGGACGTCGTAGATTCGAGCCTTTGCCCGTTGTTTGCTTTTGCCGTATGCGTTGATGGCGGAACCAAAGAGCAGAACCGGCCAATTTGCATTCGCGTTGAGAGTCCAGGAAGACGGAAAGTCGGCCTCAGCCTCGACCGCCCCGTTGTGTGCGGAGAGCGAGAGATGCTGTCCGGGTCCGTCGAACACGGCAGTATGGCGGGCGAGGTCGGGCGGAGTCTGCGGCGAAATGAGATCGTTGGCGGTCGAATTGTGGTCGCCGTCGTGCATTTCCATTACAAGCGTCGAGTTGTTGCGGCACCAGAGAATCGTCGAGACTCCGGCGGCGGACCCATAGCCGCCCATGACAATGCCGCTATTGACGAAACTCGCCAGCTGGTAGTCGATTTCGATCTTCGTCGAAGGCTTCACGAAATAGCGAGTATCGACAGTGCTGTAATACGATCCGTCCGACTCGATAAAGGCGTCGCCTTCCTTCGACGGGCCGGAGAGCGTCGTCGGCGCGTTTGCGCTCGCGGTAAGACCGTCGCAAGTGTAAAACTTGCCCGTCAGGATGTCCTCAAAGCCCGCAACGCCGTTGATGCAGCGCGGCGCAAGGTCGCGGAGGAGCGTTCCGTCCGCCCAAATGCGGAGGCCGTAAACTCGGGCTGTGGAGAAATTGTCGCTC
This sequence comes from uncultured Verrucomicrobiota bacterium, assembly GCA_946624575.1. GTDB lineage: Bacteria > Verrucomicrobiota > Kiritimatiellia > RFP12 > UBA3636 > UBA3636. Next base: position 5,160 of record CAMOSH010000204.1, on the reverse strand, counting down.
TTGAAAGACGTTCCGGCGTCGTTGTTCGGATTTCCGAAGAGGCCGAGCGGGCGCGTGGCGCAAGTGGCGACTTCCGGGACTGTGGCGCTGTAGGACCAGTTCGTGGTTATGCCGGTCATGAAGGCAAGAGTCTTGACGGCGCAGTCGATGATCGCCGTGTGGCGGTTCGTGTCCTTGCCCGCGCCAGTGTTGACAGCGCCGACGCTCTGGTTCCAGTCGCTGCCGCTCGTTGTCACTGCCGCGAGGGTGATGAACTGGCTGCCGTTTTCGTATATCGTGAGGCGCGGCGTGGAGTCCGACGTGTCCTGTCCCACTATGCGTTGCTGCGTCTTGGTCGTATCCGTAAGCGCGTAATCGACTTCGACTTTGAGTTTCGGCGAAGCGCCGAGACCAAGGTTGATGGCGTCCGTGCCGGCGGATTCCACGTAGGGGTCGTCGTCGAGGACTTCGATGTCGCCGCCGTAGGCGAACGTGCCGGCGTCGGCGGCGCGGGTGTCGTAGAGAAAGACGCCGGTGACGGAATCGAGAAGCCCCGCCACGCCGCCCTTGATGGTGGGCACGTAGTCGTGGACAAGCGCATCGTCCTCAAGGATTTTGACGCCGTAGAGCTTCATCTTGGCGAAGTTCTGGAACTGTCGCCCCGCCGCATTCTGGCATTCCGCGAAGAGCGCCATGGGGAAATTCGCCATTGCGTCGTGCGCGGCCGTGAGGTCGGCCTCGGCCACCTGCGCGCCGTCCTGCAGCAGATACCCCTTGTCGTTCGGCCCGTCGTAGATGATGGTGTTCCTGCTCGTGTTGTTCGTCGCGAGGAACACGCCGTTGAACGAATTCCCGTAGCCGAACTTGAAATTGTTCGCCGTATCGCCGAAATAGACGACCGCGCAGTTGCCGCAGCCCGTTCCTGTCTGTCCGAAAAGACGAGCCTGGGAGACGATCTCGGTCACCTCGAAGTCGATTTCAAGCTTCGTCTTGGCGTTGATGTAGTAGCCCGTGTTGATTGCCTGCGTGCCGTCGGACTCGATGTAGGCGTCAGCGGCGCGGGCGGATGCCGGGAACGCGGCGAGCGCAAGCGCGGCAAGCGCGAGGCAGGCGGGAATCGTGCGTGGGTGTTTCATGGTGGGATTGCCTTTCTTGTGGATGAACGGGTGGAAAAAAGCGGGATCAGCCGGCGCTGAGCGGTCCGATGCGCGCGCCCATGGGGGAGGCGGGGCGCCATGTGGCGCCAGGGGGGAGCGTCACCGGTTCGCGGCCGGCGTTGAAGCGAGCGTCGGGGTGGAGCGTGCGGTCGGATTTGCGGACCCAGAAGCGGAAGCGCGCGGCTTCGTCGTGCGAGACCGCTCCCCACGCGCGACCGTTCGGGAGAAGCCAGCCGCCGCGCGCCGGCGCGTTCCAGAGGTTGGGAACGACGTCCAGCGGGCGCGGATCGGGACCCTCCGGATACGGCATGGCGTAAAGGCCCGTGAACGAGAGCGGCGCGTTGCCGGTGTTTTCGACCGAAACCATTTCCGCGAGCAGCGAATCCGCCCCCGGGGCGAGCGTGAGGCGCATCGTGAGGACGAACGCGGCGTCCGGCGCCGGCTCGCCGGGAACCGGCCCCGGAACCGCCGCGCGGGCGGCGCCGCGCAGGAGGACAGACACGGAACCGTCCTCTTCGCGCGTTTCTTCGACGGATTCCGGCGACACCGCCGTCCAGACGTTGCCGCCCGCACCCCTCCACTGCAGGAGCGCGCCGAGGCTCCCGACGCGGATGCCGGCAAGTTCGAGCTCGTCCGCCACGCGGGCTCCGCCGATCCGGCCGGAGAGGCGCACGAGGCCGTTGGAGAGGGTCCAGGCGCCGTCTGCTTCCCGCCGGAAGCCGACGCTTCCAGGAACTTCCGCTCCGGGCACAGAACCAGTCGCGCGGGCCTCCGCGAAATACCGCTCGCGTTCGGAGGGGCCGGCGGACGCATCTGCCCTGCTGTTGGACGCTTGTTGTGTTTCCCCAGGCGTCGGGGCGGCGCGCACGGTGTCGAGATTCGAATGGATCGCGCGGAAGACATCGGTGATTTCGCGGTATGGCACGCCGAATTCGCTCACGAGCCCGTAGTTGGAGTCTTCCTGGAACGTCTCGGAGATGCCGCTCGCGGGCTGGTCGAGGAACATGAAGTAGCTGTAGCCGGCGACGAACGGCAGCGACAGCATCGTGCGCGCAAAGAGGTCGGTCGCCGCAGCGCGACCCGCCTGCGTTGGGAAGCGCTGTCCGGCGCCATGGAAGCAGGGCCGGCCGGTGTCGAGCGCCGGAAAGGCGAATTCCGTCACCATGAGCGGACGACCAGACCATTTATAGAATTCGCGAAAAGTATCAGCCACGGGCCTCCCGCCCCTTTCGTCCAGCACGACGCCGCGATCGATGTCGGCCCACGGGTAGCAGTTGAACGAGACGATGTCGCAGTGTTTTCCGCAGACTTCCCACAGCGCGGGATGGACCTGGGTGAACGGACCGGCAAATCGGCATCCGAGAATCATGTGGTTCGGGTCGGCTTCGCGGATCGCGCCGCAGAGGACCGAGAAATAGCGCTCGGCGAAAAGGCGGAGAAACGCCTCGCGCATGGCGTTGTCGACGGGGCGACCGTCCACGAACGCCTCCAGCGCCCGCCGGGCCGAGTGTTCCCGCGGCAGACCCCGCACCGTGTCGAAGAGCGTCAGGTCCTTGCGCACGGTGTCTGGCCCCCACCACTTGAGCTCGTTGTCGAGGAACCAACCGAGAAGCCACGGATTGTCGCGCTCGGGGGCGCACAGCTCCCTGGCGCGGGCGCGGACCTCCCGTTCGAAGTCCGGGTGGAATACGTTGGGAATGCCCGTGCAGGGGCCGCTCCACGGCGTGATCCAGCGGTCGGGATCCTTGCCGCCCTTGCGCCCGAACTTGCCGCCGAGGTAGAGCGTGATCGTGTTCGCAAGGCCGCGGTGGAGCAGGAGCGGCTCGTCGCAGTGGTTCGCGAGCGTGTTGAAGCCCCAGTCGCCAAGGCGGCCGAGCGTTTCGTCGAGCCATGCCTCCTTCGTGGGATAGTTCGTCTCGACGAAGCGGGCATAAACGTCGTAGCCGAGATCGCGGTCGCGCCAGCCCATCGGGCGGACGTGATCGACGGCGAGAATCGTGACGGCGCGGCCCATAGGATCCACTACCACGTCGCGCCCGTCCGCGGAATCGACCCGGAAAAAGCCCGTGGACGCGAATCCGGCGCCGTCCGCTCCGCGCACGGGCGCGTAGGGCGGAAATCCGCCCGCCGCCGCGGACGACAGGAACGGAATCACCACGATGACGCGCGCGAAAAGGAAACGGATGAAATCGGATGGATGCATCGGCAGGGACTTGCGTCCGGGGCTGTTTCCGCCCGGAACGCCCTTGATGATACACCGATTCACCGACGAAATCTTGACTTTTGAGAAATATTTTTTTACTCGCAGGTTTCATCGGGAGTTTCGTGCGCGCCATTCGGACATCGGAATGCCGAAGCGCCGGCGGAAAACGGCGTCGAGCGCGGCGTATGTGCGGAAGCCGCAGAAATGCGGGATTGCGCCGATGGCGGTGTCGGTCATGGCAAGCAGCGCAAAGGCCCGCTCAAGGCGCACGTGGATGATTTCGTCGAGCGGCGAATGGCCCACGGCCTCGCGGAAACGCATGTCGAAGAGCCGCCGCGAGCCTGGAAAGCGCGCGGCGAGCGCTGCCGCCGTGAGGCCGTCGCAGGCTTCGGCGCGGATCATCGCGACGGCCTCCGCGATGCGCGGCTCGTGGCGCCCCTTGCCGCCGGTGGAGGCGCGCCGCACGACCATGAGCGGGGTGCACGTCTCGCGCCTGGGCGGCCAGGCGTCAGGACTTTCCATCACGCCGGCCAGCATGCGCGCCGCGATGAAGCCGGTGCGCTCCCAGTCCACGTCGATGCTCGAAACCGGAGGGGAGAGCGACTGGCACAGCTCCTCGCGGTTGTCCACGCCAAGGACGGCGAACTCGCGCGGGACGGCGCGCCGTTCGGCGCGGCACGCGGCAAGGAACTCGCGCGCCTCGAAATCCGTGGCCGCGAACACCGCGCACTTCTTCGGCAGCCGCCGCGCGAACGCGGCGAGCCGCGCCGCGAAAGGCCCAGCCTCCTCGCCGGGGCGCACCTCGAATTCGAAGAACCGCCGGCCCGTCGCAGCGACCAGGGACCTGAAAACGCGCCCCCGGACGCGCGACCAGCGGAAATCGTGCCGATCCCCGACGAAGGCGTAGGCGTCGGGAAGCCCAGCGGCCAGGTCGTGGAACGCCATGCGGGCCACGGCCTCGTCGTCGATCGACATGGCGTGCGCGCGCCAGTGAAGGCAGTTGTCGGGCAGATGTATGTAAACCACGGGCACCTTGCCGAAAAAGCGCGGCGGGATGTCCTTGCGGTCCTGGGACATGACGGCGGCGCAGCCCGCGGGGCGCACGCGCCGCAGGGCGTCGCGCACGACTTCGGCGGGGGCGTCTTCCGTTTCGAGAGCCACCACGTCCCAGCCGACCGATCCGGCGAAGCGGCGAAACCCGGCCAGCTGCCGGAGCCCGACCTCCTGCAGCACGGACGGCACGTATAGGATTTTCTGCTTGGCGCTCATTTCCCGGAACCGAATGACTTGCGCCGGCCGCCCGCCACGAGCGGACGGCCCGGCGTCCGGGAATGATAGCCGCAAGGCGGCGCGAAGGCAACGCCGCCCGCGGCGCAGCCCGCCCCCCCGCCGCCACGCCGCGCCTCGCCGCCACGCCGCGCCACGCCGCGAAAAAAATCAATTGGACGAAAAGGCGCCGGTTCGGGTACAATTCGCGGCATGAACGCGAAAAACACATTGCTCGCAGCCCTGGCGCTGCCACTGTGCGCCTCGGCGCAGGAACCAGAAAAACCCGGAGTCTCCTCAATGGACACACGCAAGACACCCGTCGTCTTCTTCACGCATGACATCTCGCCCAACGGACTGACCAGGGCGTACAAGGCGCTCGGTCGCCCGCTCGAAGGGCGTAAGGTCGCCGTGAAGATATCCACCGGAGAAGCCGGCAACAACCACTACCTCAAGCCAGGCTTATCCCCCAATTTTTTCCGAAGGCATTCCGCCGCGCACTGAAAAGCGCACGGTTCCCAAATGCGTCCGGGATTTTCCAGCCGCTATATCGCC
>CAMOSH010000203.1 GCA_946624575.1 uncultured Verrucomicrobiota bacterium | reverse complement strand
ACTTCGTCTGCGAGAAGGAGCCGGACGCCTTCGCCGCCTTCGACGCGACGTTTCCGCCGAAGGAGAAGCTCAAACTTCCAGGCCAATTATTTGGATGACGCCGCGTTTCCTCCCCCTCCGAGCCGATCCGGGGCTCGAGACCTCCGCCGCCGCATGGTTCCACGCGAAGTGGGGCGTGCCTGAGGCGGCCTATCTCGAATGCATGGACGCCTATCTCGCCGGGCGGACCGAATACGGCTGGTATCTCTGCCTTGACGGCGACCGGATCGTCGGCGGGCTGGGCGTGATCGAGAACGACTTCCACGAGCGGAAGGATCTTTCCCCGAACATCTGCGCCGTCTATGTCGAGGAATCCCACCGCCGCCGCGGCATCGCGGGGCGGCTTCTCGGCATGGCGGTGGAGGATTTGCGCGGCAAGGGCGTCTCGCCGGTTTATCTCCTCACCGACCACACGGGATTCTACGAGCGGTACGGCTGGGAATTCCTGTGCACTGCGATGGGCGACGGCGAGATCGAGCCATCGCGAATCTACATGCATCACTAGCATACTGCCGCTTCCGGTACATTGACGAAAAAAGCGCGGCGCGTTTCCTCGCCGCGCTCCGCCGTTCTAGGAGAACCCTCCGTCGCCCTGCGGCGCTTCCACCATGTCGCGGAGCCGTTCCAGCGGGAACGGCGGAGACGCGACGGGCTTCACGGCAAGGATAGGGCTTCATGGCGCGGGCCTTTCATCGAAGAGGGTCGGAAGGTCTGCCGGAGAGAGGACGGTCCACTGGGGGGAGAGGGGATAGGAGGCGGCGACGGGGGCGGCGACGAAGGCTCGGTCGGGGCGGATGTCGTCGAGGGCGAGCGTGTTGCCGCGGGTGACGGCGGGGGCCGTGGAGGCCTTGCATTCGACGGCGACGGTCCGGCCGCGGCGGCGCAGGACGAAGTCGACTTCGGTTCCGTTGCTGGTGCGGTAGAAGAAGATCTCCGCGTCGGGGAAACAGCCGCGGAGCTGGGCGAGGACGAACTGCTCCCAGAGATGGCCGAAGCCGGGATGGGCGTAGAGATCGTCGAAGGAGCGAACACCGAGGAGGGCGGCGGTAATGCCGGTATCGGAGAGATAGATCTTGGGCGCTTTGACGAGGCGTTTGCCGAGGTTGGAGACGAAAGGGGGGACGGCGTCCGCCATGAATGCCCCCTGGAGCAGGTCGACATAGCGGCGGACGGTGTGGTCGGACACGCCGAGGGAGCCCCCGAGACGGGTGTAGTTGGCCGTTTCGCCGTTCTCGTGGGCGAGCATTGTCCAGAGGCGGCGCATCGTCTCGGGCGCAAAGCCGTCCAAGAGCATCAGATCGCGTTCGAGGAAGGTCTGGACGAAGGAGTCGCGCCATTCGAGGGAGGCGTTGTCGGTGGCGGCGAGGAGACTGCGGGGAAAGCCGCCGCGCCAGAACCGGGCGGGAAGCGGCACGTCCGGCGTCTCGGAGAAGAGCAGCGGCGTGAGCCGAAGATACGCGATGCGGCCGGCCAGCGTTTCGGAACTCTGTCGCAGCAGGTCGCGGGAGGCGGAACCGAGGATGAGGAAGCGGCCGTTGGCGCCGGTTTCGTCGCAGAGCGCGCGCAGGACGGGAAACAGGTCGGGGCGGCGCTGCACTTCGTCGATGCACACCAGACGGTCTCGATGGCGCGAGAGGAAAAACTCGGGATCGGAGAGCTTGGCCAGATCGGACGGGCGTTCGAGATCGAGGCGGATCGCGCCGGGACGCCGGGCGAGGATGAGGCCGGCAAGCGTCGTCTTTCCGCACTGGCGCGGACAAAGAAGAGCAACGACGGGCATCTCGGCGAGACGGGCCTCCACCAGGCTTTCCAAGAGTCGCGGATAGGTTTTCATGTATGCAGATTCGTATTGTCGGTTCGGATTTGCATACGATTACAAAAACAAAACCGTGTCAAGCAAACGGATAAACGGACAGAGATTCCAAATCGCGGCGGGAACGGAACGCTCTTTCACCGAACTGCGCTACGTGCTAGGATCGGCCGCATGAAAACATGCACTCCGGCGGGCGCGTTCGCCCGCATCCTCGCGACCTGCTTCGTCATTTCGATGTGCGGCTGCGCGTCTCCGCAGCTGCACGATGGCACCGCCGCCACGCCGCGGCCGGCCATCGCCCGCATCGAATCAAGGGGAGTGCTGCTCGTGGGCAGCACGGGCGACTACCGCCCGCTCACCTGGCGCGATCCGGAGTCCGGCGAATGGGAGGGCTTCGGCATCGATCTGGCGCGGCGCCTCGCCGCAGAGCTGGGCGTCCGCGCCGAGTTCGTGCAGACCTCGTGGCCGACGCTCGCCGCGGACGTTCAGGCCGACCCGCCGGCCTTCGACCTGGCCATCGGGGGCATCACCGTCACAGACGCACGGCGCGAGACGATGGCGATGTCGCGCGGCTACCTCGCCAACGGCAAGACGATCCTGTGCCGCGCCGAGGACGCCGCGCGCTTCCGCTCGCTCGCGGACCTCGACCGGCCGGACGTCCGCGTCATGGTCAACCCCGGCGGCCTCAACGAGGCGTTCGCCCGGGCGAATCTCCCGCACGCCGCGCTCGCAGTCCATCCGCACAACGAGGAGATCCCATCGCTCGTGGCCGATGGGGCGGCCGACGTGATGATCACGGAGATCGTCGAGGCGCCGTGGTACGTCCGGAACGATCCGCGCCTCGCGGCGCCGCTCCTCGACCGTCCCTTCACCCGGGGCGAGATCGGCGTCCTCCTGCGCAAGGGCCAGGACGACCTGCTCGCCTTCGTGGACGCCGCCCTCGCCGGAATGGCCGCGGACAGAACCCTCGACTCGCTCAAGGCGAAGCACGGCCTCGCCCCCGCCGGCAACTGACGGCGCCCGCGCGTCAGAGGCGGCGCATGGCTGCGGGGATTGACAATCCCGCGCCACGGCGCGGGACGGCGCGATCAGATCCCGGCGTCGACGAACTCGCCGCCGGCGAGGCGGTCCTCGATCCAGGTGATGATCTCGGGGGCGATCATGTGGCCCTTCTCCTCGGCCATGAGGAAGTGGCCGACGCCCGCGTAAATGCGCAGGCTGCGGTCGGCGGAGCCCGTCTCGCGGTAGAAGTCGATCGCGTCCTGCGGGGAGACGCACATGTCGTTGTTGCCCGTGAGAACGAGGACCGGATCGACGAACGCCTTGCTGTTCTTCTTGAGGTAGTCGATGCCCTCCGAAAAGGCGTTGAGGATGGAGACGGAGATGGACTTGAGCGTCCCGTCGTCGCCCTCGGCCAAGAAAGTCGAGAGCTCCTTCCAACCGGGCAGGTGGAGCGTGCCGTAGGCGGCGTCCACGGGGCTGATCTCCGCCTCGGGGTCCTCGGGGCGCGGAAGCCAGCCGAAGTTCATGAAGTGGTAGCGAAGGACGCCGGCGCAGAGGATGAAGCCGCTAACTTTGCCGGGATACTTCGTGCCGTAGAGGGCGGAGACGTGGCCGCCCATGCTGTGTCCCAGGACATAGACCGGAAGGCCGGGGCGCTCGGCCTTGGCGAGGGCGACGACGGCGCCAGCGCCTCCACCGAGACCGTCAAATACTTCAACGGGTAGTCCGCGGCCGCGGCCACGGACCAAGAGCGAGCCCGCGTTCTCATTCCTCGACAGGAGAGCGTTTTCGTTCTGGCACACCGCCACGAACAATGCGCTGTCTCTTCAAGAATTTCGATTTGCCATTTGTGGGAAATTGTTTCAATTGAAAATTGTGAACATTATATCGCTCACTTCGTCCTTCCCAAGAGGAGGCGAACATTGGATTGGCCGTCCCGGAGTTTCCTCGCTAACGACGCCGCAGTCGCACCGTGCCGTTCGATCAAGGCTCGGGCGGCGGCGAAGTTCCCGGGCAACGTGTCAGCGCCGGCGTCGAAAAGAGCGTCCGGGAACTGGTCGGGATCAAGACCCGCCGTGTCGGCAAAGCTCTCCCATAGGCGCTTGTATCGCATCAGCGTCTTGTAGCGTGGGCGAAGATCAAGGTCTTCGATTTCGTCCATTTCCTCGTCGAAACCGCAATCGGTAAGATTGTCGCGAACCGACGGAATCCTGAATTCGGAGTAAACGTCGAAGTCCTTGCGGATAGTCCTAGCAAGGAGATGGACAAGCCATCCGGTCCGAAGCGCGGCCTGGAGCGACGACCTGGCCGCGACAAGCGAATCACGGATTTCGAACAGGTCCGGCTGCGGTGCGGCAAGCGGAGGGTCGGCCTTGAGACGCTTCTCGCGGCGTTTGACGCGCAGGCGTTCGAGTTCCTCGACTCGCCTCCCGTGATGGTTGCGTTTCAGCTTGTCCGTCGGCTTGGATTCTGGGTCGTTCTTCATGCGGGCGGATTCTGCCAAACAACGGCTCGGACGTCAATGAGAATATTTGTCGGGCGCGAAAGGGGCGGCGTGCTAGTATCCGCCCCCATGCAACACGAAAACCAGACAAACATCAAAGCATCCCGCTCGCCCATGAACGAAATACTCCCCAAAACCAAACGCGATCCTGCAGCTCCGGCATGCGGCTTCGGCCGAGAACTGATGCCATACCATGCCGTCATGGAACGAATGGCCGAAACGCCGGTGAACTCCGTGCAGACATCGTCGCTGCCTTTTGCGCAGCTGATGCGCCCCTCGAAGGACCTCGATCTCCTTCTAGACTACGTCGAAACTATCTGCGACGTAGATGGAGCCGCGCCCGAACCGTTCGAGCGATTCCTTGAATACCCGGTATGGCCGCGCGATCCGGCTACGGGGAAAGCCATCGGCGCGCCGTCGATGAGCGACGCCATGCTGCTGGGCGCGCATGTGCGCATTGCCGTTGAGGCAAAATGGACAGAACCCCATTACGGACCATACCAGACCGTGGGGGAATGGCTGGAAGATCCTTCGCGTGACGGCGGCGTGACGCGCAAGAAGTCTGTCCTCAAGTCATGGACTGACGAAGTTCGCTCGGCCAGAGCGCTGCGTCGCGGAGTCTCCGCCGAGTCTCTCGCGGAAATCCCGTATCAGCTCCTGCACCGGACAGCCTCCGCATGCCATCATGCCGGACCGAAACATGCCAAGAAGCCGATTCTCTGCTATGTCGTGTTCCGGGATCCGGCTGCACCACAAGCCGATGCCGTCGCGACAGCCTCCTTCGAGGATTCGATACTGGGGCGTTGGACGTCATGGCTCGACCTTGCGGCAATCGAAGTCCTACTCGTCAGAGTCCCTATCATCGGCTGTCCCGAGCCAATGCCAGCGCCGCAAGCGGCGCGTCTCTTCATCGACATCGGAAACGGACTGTCCCCATATCGGTTCGACTGGGACGGCATCACCATGCGCCGGGGCGCGGACCGCCGCGCGTTTGAGTCCTGAAGGCTCTTGTCCACGCGGGACATCGCATTCGATTCGCCGAAAACCGCTGCATGGACTTTCTCGTCCATGTTGACCGCGAAAATGGCAATTGACTTCACGTCGAGCGTTTGCTACCATTTGCGTTGTCCCGCGAACACCACCATACCCAGTTCCACCGCCAAACCCGGGAAGGCCCCTCGTCACGTGGACGAGGTCGTCCCGCGCACCTCCCCCAACATGCCCGCCCGTAGCTCGACGCCTTTCAACTTGTGAACCGATTTCAACAAGAAGTTCAACCCATGAGCAATCAAATGATTAAACCGATTTGCCTGCCGGTTTTACCCAAAGACATCTTTCGGATTCTGGCATTGCGAAGTATTGTTGAACAACCGGATTTACTGGAAGAATTGTCAAAGAAATTCAATTTGATTTTCGGAGAACCAGACAAGTCTCGCGGTCTCATACCACGCACAAACAGACTTGACCCGAAGATTTTCAAGCGAAACCCATTCGATTACCAGCACAATGGAAGAACGATTGTCAAGTCCCAGCTTGACGATTTTACGGAACGCGAACTCTGTCATTCCGACAAAGCGTTCTTCGGTCAGGAGTATGAACCCATAGGCAAAGTCATCGATTATGAAATTCCGCTCGATGAAAAACGCGACTCCGCATTCGGCAAGATTGATTTGATTTCAGTGAAGTGCAAAACGCTGTTTCTGTTGGAGGTCAAAAAGTTCGATTCAAACGAAGACCCATTACGGGCGATGTTTGAAATCTTCACATTTTGGAAAATGCTCCAAGATGACAACGGAACATTCAATACATTCATCGATAAATACCGAGAAAGAACACAATCGTCAACACCAGCTTCCAACATTACCAATGTAATTCCGGGATTGCTGCTCTACGAGAAATCGGGAATTTTCACATCATTGGAGCAATCCACAAAAACGACGGAAAATCGTGGAACAGACGATCGATTGCGCTGCAATTGCATAAAACTCTACGCGATGTTTTTAAATCGCGGATTGCGAATCTTTACATACGGGTTGAAACAACAATCAGACTCGCTTGTTGTCACAGAAGTCACAGACAATATCAAGAACGCCCTAACTTGACCGAAACGCCAATCGGCATCGCACCACTTCCGCCATCGCGCCATTTTGTGCCAGGTCTGCGCTTCCGCCTCCGCCGCCACGTTTCGATGGTCGGCGGAGGTGTCGGTGCTGGACATGGCTCCGCGGCATGGCGTCGCCGTCTTCATTCTTTGCGACGGCGTCGTGGCCACCGGATCGAGTTCGCCGATCCGGAAATCGCAAGCC
>CAMOSH010000202.1 GCA_946624575.1 uncultured Verrucomicrobiota bacterium | reverse complement strand
CCGCAGTGCAGGTGGGCATGGTTCCCCACCTGCGCCGAAGCCCCTTCACGGGGCTTCGCGATCCCGGGGCCGCAGTGCAGGTGGGCATGGTTCCCCACCTGCGCCGAAGCCCCTTCACGGGGCTGCGCGATCCTGATAGACGACTCTGTTATTGGCCCATTGTGCGTATACGGCCATGCCGCCGGGGCTGGAGAGGGCTAGCGCTTCGGCTATTGTGTTAAGGTCAAGAAGTTCCGGGCGCGTGGGCTGGGCTTCCGGATCTGCCATGCGAGAGAGCACCAGCAGCCGATGCGCGGCGAATAATGGTGTTTCCAGTCCGTGTGGCCTGTAGGCCAGTGAGACAAATGTCGGCACCAGGCGCACCATGGGGCTTTGCGGCCGCGCTGCAAGCGCTTCCAAGAGCATCTTCTCTCCGGGCGAATAGAATGTGGAGACAATCCGGTGGCCTTTTTCAGCGGCGCGCAGGAAAACTTCCACCACGCCAGGCAATGCTTCGCGCGGAATTCGCCGTGAAATGCGGACCGCCACGAGGCGTTCCGCGCCGAGCAGCGCCGTGTCACCCACAGCGCGCCAAACGCTTCCGTGGTCGCCGGCCGGAAGAAGAAACGGTTCGTGCACATGCAGGAGCGATCGATCCTGGTGCATTAGCCAATGTTTGAGCGGGTTGTAGCCAATGTAGGCATCGACGCATCGGTTCATGCGCGCGGAGGTGCACACGAGGTCGTGCCAGCCTTTTTCCCAGATGGATGGCGAGTGGCCGGCAACGTCCCAGTGGATGGTTTGCTTGATCCAACCGACGAACGCACCTATGGTGCGCAATGGATCTGCGAGTCCCGCCGGCCATGAAAACCGCAGGTGCAGGTGGGTCGGCATGATCACGAACCGATGCAGCCGGATGCTTCCGGCGAACCGGTTCTCCGCTTCTCGAATGCGGCGGATGGCCGCTTGCCCAGCTTCTGCGAGAACCACCCTGTCGTGATCTACGCGCCCGAACAACGGTTTTCTAGGCGAGAGTCCGATGGTAGCGAACAAGGCGCCGCCTCGCGAATAGTCGTAGTCGCGAAAACGCCGGTGGGAAGAATGCCTGTGATCATGCGGCCCCGGATCATGCGGCCCCGGATCATGCGGCCCCGTAAAGGGGCCGCAGTGCAGGTGGGGAGCCAGATCTGGTGCCTTCCCCACCTGCGCCGAAGCCCCTTCACGGGGCTTCGCGATCCCGGGGCCGCAGTGCAGGTGGGGAGCCAGATCTGGTGCCTTCCCCACCTGCGCCGAAGCCCCTTCACGGGGCTTCGCGATCCCGGGGCCGCAGTGCAGGTGGGCATGGTTCCCCACCTGCGCCGAAGCCCCTTCACGGGGCTTCGCGATCCCGGGGCCGCAGTGCAGGTGGGCATGGTTCCCCACCTGCGCCGAAGCCCCTTCACGGGGCTTCGCGATCATTGGGCTGCGCGATCATTGGAGGCGGAGGAGCGCAACACTGCCACGAATGCCTCCTGCGGCACGTTGACGGTGCCGAACTGCTTCATGCGCTTTTTGCCCTCTTTCTGCTTGTTCAGCAGCTTCATCTTGCGCGTGACGTCGCCTCCATAGAGCTTCGCGGTAACGTCCTTGCGGAACGGGCGTATGTCCTCGCGCGCGACGATCGTGCCGCCAATCGCGGCCTGCACCGGGATTTTGAACATGTGCGGAGGGATGGCATCCTTGAGCGCGGCGCAGATCTCCTTGCCGCGGGCGCGCGCCCGGTCGCGGTGGACCATGCATGAGAAGGCGTCCACGGCGTCGCCGTTGAGCAGTATGTCCATGCGTACGATGTCGGAGCGCTGGTATCCGGCCGGAACATAGTCCAGCGACGCGTATCCGTGCGAGACGCTCTTGAGGGTGTCGTTGAAATCGACGAGGATTTCGTTGAGCGGCAGGGTACAGGTGAGGATGACGCGGACTCCGTCCAGGGAGTCGGTTTTGTCCACGGTGCCGCGGTGTTCCATGACGACGCGCATGATGTCGCCGATGCAGGAGGACGGCGTGATGATCGTCGCGCGGATGAGCGGTTCCTCGATGAAATCGACGTCGGCCGGATCCGGCAGCCGTATGGGGTTGTCTATTTCGATGGTGGCGCCGTCCTTGCCATGGACGCGGTACACGACTGCCGGGTTGGTGGAGATGACGTCGCAGTTGAATTCGCGACGCAGGCGTTCCTGGACGATTTCCATGTGAAGGAGGCCGAGGAATCCGCAGCGGAAGCCGAACCCGAGCGCGACGGAGCTTTCCGCGTGCCAGGTGAATGCCGCGTCGTTGAGCTGGAGCTTTTCGAGGGAGACGCGGAGTTTCTCGTATTCGTCGGTGGAGACGGGGTAGAGCCCCGCGAAGACCATGGGGCGGACTTCGCGGAAGCCGGGCAGTGGCTCGGCGGCTGGCGAGGAGCGTAGCGTGACGGTGTCGCCGGTCTTGACTTCGCGCGGATCCTTTACGGAGCCGACGAGGTACCCGACCTGGCCGGGGCCGAGCGAGGCGACTGGCTGCATTTTTGGGGTGAAGATGCCGACCTCCTTGATCTGCGTCTCCAGCCCCGTGCCCATGAGGCGTATCCAGTCGCCGGCCTTCACGGCGCCGTCGACGACGCGCACGTACGGGATGACGCCGCGGTAGGGGTCGAACAGGGAGTCGAACACTATGGCGCGCAGGGGACCGCCGGGGTTGTCGGTCGAGGGGGGGGGCACGAGCGCGACCAGCCGCTCCAGCAGGTCCCTGACGCCCTCGCCGGTCTTGGACGAAACGAGCGCGCAGTCATCCATGGGAATGGCGAGCGCCTCCTCGACCTGGTGCTTGACGCCGGGGACGTCGGCGCTGGGCAGGTCGATTTTGTTGAGGGCTGGGATGATTTCGAGATTTGCCTCCAGCGCCAGGAGGGTGTTGGCGACGGTCTGGGCCTGGACGCCCTGCGCGGCGTCCACCAGCAGCACTGCGGCCTCGCAGGCGGCCATGGAGCGCGAGACTTCGTATGAGAAATCGACGTGCCCCGGGGTGTCGAGGAGGTTCAGGAGGTAGGTGGCGCCGTCCGCGGCAGTGTAGCTCATGGAGACCGGGTGGCTCTTGATGGTGATGCCGCGTTCGCGTTCCAGGTCCATCGAATCGAGGAGCTGGTCGTGGAAAGTGCGCGCATCCACGGCCTTCGTGAGCTCCAGGAAGCGGTCGGCGAGCGTGGATTTGCCGTGGTCGATGTGGGCGATGATGCAGAAATTGCGGATGTGTTCGACTTGCATGGCGCGTGATTTTCGGCGAATCATAGCACAAGACGCGGGGAAAATGGAGAGCGGCGGCTCGGGATGCGGGTTTGCAAACGCAAGGGGCGGGTGATATTCTCCGCGCCCCGTGATTTTCTGGAGGTTTCCTACATGACAGCACCATTAGCGACGGGAGCGACGCCCGCGCCCGTTTTTTCCGAAAAACACGTTTTGTGCCACGTCGAGTGCGCGGACGAACGAAGCCTGGTGGAGCGGATGACGAAACTTCTGTCAGGGAGCGTCTCGATGCTGGATCCGGCGATGGCGGTGGAGGCGGTCATGGAGCGTGAGGCGCAGGCGCCGTCGTTTCTAGCGCCCGGCGTGGCGATGCCGCACGCGCGCATTGCGGGGCTGGAGCGGACTCTGGTGGCGGTGGCCACTGCGGCGCCGGGGCGGCATTTCGACGGTTTTTCCGGCCCCGGCGCCCCGGCGCGGCTGGCGGTTCTGGTGCTTGCGCCGTCCGAGGCCCCCGCCGAATATCTCAAGGTCGCCGCCGCGATTGCCCGCAGGCTGGACGAACCCGGCGCGATCGACAGGGCGTGCGCCCTGGCCGACGCCGGGCAGGTGGTCGATTTCTTCCAGCCCGGCGGCGGAAGCCTGCACGGGCATGTGCGCGCCGCAGACCTGATGTCGCCGCCGCCGGCCGTGCTGAAGGAGACCGACAGCGTGAAGGACGCGATCGACATGATCGTGCGCACCGGGATTTCCTCGATACCGGTGGTGGACAAGGAGGGCGACATCGTGGGCGTGGCGTCGGCCGACGACGTGCTGCGCGCCTGCATTCCGGACTATCTGCTCTGGATGGAGGATCTTTCCGCGTTTTCCAATTTCGAGCCGTTCTCCACGCTCATGGCGAAGGAGGGCAGCACCTGGATCGCCGACATCACGGACGACGACGAATTTGCGTCGGCGCAGGTGGACGAGCCGGCGATCCGCGTGGCGGAGGCGATGGCCCGCCGCAAGTCCGGAACCTGCTACGTGCTGGAAGGCTCCAGGCTGGTCGGGGTCGTGACGCTGCCGGCGTTTCTCAAGATGGTTTTCAGGGATTGACAGGGGGCAGACAGGCAATGTCCATGCATTTTTCTTCTCGTCGCACGGTTTTCATCCAATTCGCCGCGATGTTCGCGGTCGCCGCGCTGTCCGGGTGGCTGGCGTCGCTGCTGCCGGCGTCCGGCGCCGCCCTCGCGAAATACGAAGACCTGGCCGGTCAGGTTGCGGTTCCGGGCGCGGCGCGGCTGCTCTCGGTGCGGCAGGTGGCGGCGGTGTCCGTGTTTGCGCTCATCATCTGCGCCACGCTCATGTTCGAGGAGCGCCGTCTGGGC
The DNA here is from genome assembly GCA_946624575.1 of uncultured Verrucomicrobiota bacterium. Lineage (GTDB taxonomy): Bacteria > Verrucomicrobiota > Kiritimatiellia > RFP12 > UBA3636 > UBA3636. Next base: position 2,098 of record CAMOSH010000202.1, on the reverse strand, counting down.
GTGGCGTTCGTCGGGATCGCGGCTCTGCTCGGGCTGCGGGTGATGACGCTGGACGAGTTCGTCCAGCACACCGAGCTGCACATCATACTGCTGCTGGTGGGCATGATGACGCTGGTGGGCGTCCTGAAGGACATGGGCCTGTTCACCTGGATCATCCAGTCCATCATCAACGCGAAGAAGATGACGGGCTTCCGGTTCGTGGTGATACTGATGCTGCTGTCCGGCGTGATGCCCGGAATCGTCGACGAAGTGACGAGCATCGTATTTGTGCTGGCACTGGTCTTCCAGGTGTGCGACACGCTCAAGCTGCGCCCCGCGCCTTTCGTTCTGATGAGCGTGATGGCCACGAACATCGGGTCCACCGGAACGATGCTTGGCAATCCCGTCGGCATCCTGATCGGGACGAAGGCGGAGTACCACTGGAATCCGGGCGCGCCCGGGGACGTGGGGGTGCCGCTTTCGTTCGGCGACTTCATCATGCACGCCACGCCGATCATGTTCCTGTCGCTTGTGGCGGTGTCGGCGTTGCTGTTCTTGTATTTCCGGAAGGACATCAGGCTGCTGGACGAGCGCCTTGCGGAGCGCCGCGCGAGCCACATCGGGCTTGGTCCGATGGTCGCCATCCCGTACAGGCGCGGGCTGGCGATTCTGATCGGGGCGCTGCTGTTCATCGCGTCGCACCATCCGCTGGAGCACGCGCTGGGGCTGCAGGCCAACACGATGCTCGTGGCGGCTCCGCTGGCAATTGCTGGCCTTCTGATGATATTCCGGAGCCACAGGGCGCGGCATTACGTGGAGAATTCCATCGAGTGGTGGAGTCTGCTGTTCTTCATGATGCTGTTCGCGGTGTCGTTCGCGCTCGAGCACTGCGGCGTGACGGACGTGATCGCCGACATGATTTCCCCGGAGGGCGGCGCGGCTCCGAGCAAGTGGCTGCTCACGCCGCTGATCGTGCTGGTGACGGCGGTGGGATCGGCGTTCGTGGACAACATCGTGTTCGTCTCGACGTTCATTCCGATTGTGAAGCGGATCGTCGAGAACTCCCCGGAAATGTCGCCTTTGTGGTGGGCGCTGCTTTTCGGCGCGTGCTTCGGCGGCAACATCACCGCGATTGGATCGACGGCCAATCTCGTGGCCATCTCGATGCTTGGCAAGAAGTATTCGGTGAAGGTGGCGTTTCTTGAGTGGCTCAAGATCGGGCTTCTTGTCGGGCTTGTCTCCTGCGGAGTTGCGACGGCCGTGGTGCTCTGCTACTACAAGACGCCGGTAGTTGCGCCCTGAACCCTGCGCAGCAGCGCGATTTGGGTGCGCCCGTAGCGGCGCAGCGCGACGCCTTCCCATTCCGGGGCCTCAGGCGGCGGGGTGCCGGCGCGCTGCTCCACGGCGAAAAACGCGCGTTCAGCCAGCATGCCGGACGCGGTGGCGGCCTCCAGCAGGGCGGCCGTTCCGTCGGCGTCGCCTTCGTGCTCGACATAGGGCGGATCGGCGAACACGACCGAAACCGAGCCGCGCGGCACTGTCGGGCGGCGCAACCACGCGAGGGCGTCGGCGCGGGCGAGCGCGAAGCCGGCCGGGAAAGGCGCGGGGCCCAGGAATGCCGCGAGGTTCGCCTCCAGGCAGCGAAGCGAGCGCGGGGCCTTTTCGACCCAGGTCACGCGCGCGGCGCCGCGGCTGCGCGCCTCGAGGCCGACCGCGCCGGTTCCTGCGTACAGATCTACGAATCCGCAGCCCGGCACCACGGTGGCCAGCATCGAAAAAAGGGCTTCGCGAACCGCGTCCTGAGTGGGGCGCAGGACGCCCTCTGGTGGAGTCCGGAGCGTTCTTCCGCGGTCTTGTCCTCCTGAAATCCTCATGTCTTGTGGTGGGTTTGGCGTTCGAGTGCGGCGCAATCCTAGCACAAACCCGCGGCTTGCGCCGCGGGCGCACAAACCTGCGGCTTGCGCTGCGGGCGCACAAACCTGCGGCTTGCGCTGCGGGCGCACAAACCTGCGGCTTGCGCTGCGGGCGCGCAAACTAGCGGCTTGCGCCGCGGGCGCACAAACTAGCGGCTTGCGCTGCGGGCGCACAAACTAGCGGCTTGCGCCGCGGGCGCACAAAC
>CAMOSH010000201.1 GCA_946624575.1 uncultured Verrucomicrobiota bacterium | reverse complement strand
TCGTCCGCAAAGCGAAGGCCGAAACATGAAGAACGCGGGAAACGGGAAGACGGCGACGGCGGCGCAGGGCGGATGGCCTCCGGCGATCCTCTATGTGGATTGCCGGCCGGACAACGGGGTCGAACGGCGGCGTTTGGAGGGCATGCGCCGCTACGCCGCCGCGCGGGGATGGCGCGTGGAGGCGCTCGAAAACGGGGATTGCTCGCCGGCCGCGCTGCGGGAGGCGCTCGAACGGTTGCGTCCCATCGGATGCGTGGCGGAATGCTGGAGAAAGAAGGGAACCTTCCCGCCCGCCGCGTTCCAATGTGTCCCGGTCGTCTATTTCGGCCCGCCGGAAACCCCGGAGTGGAGCGACGCGCCCCGGGTCGAGTGCGACGAAGCCGCCGTGGCGCGCATGGCGTTCAGGGAGCTTTCCGCCGGCAAACCGTCCGCCTACACCGTGGTTTCCTTCTGGAAGGAGAGAAAGTGGCAGCGCGAACGGATCGACGTCTTCCGCGAATGCTGCCGCGAGGCGGGGTTCGACTGCCCGTTCGCCTACTTTCCCGACAACTCCGCCCCACGGACGGCGGTCCCCACGCGGAGCCTTGTCGAGTGGGCCGCTTCGCTCCCCCTGCACAGCGCCGTGTTCGCCGTCAACGACGGCTGCGCGTTCATCGTCGCGGACGCCCTGGCGAGGGCCGGGAGCTCATTCCCCCGCACCGTCACGCTCCTCGGAGCGGACGGCCAGGGGGCCTTCCGACCCGAGGACACGGAGATCGCGCCCATGGTCTCGTCGGTGGTGCTCGACCACGAGATGGCGGGCTACCTCGCCGCAAAGTCGCTTGGGGAGCGTTCCCTGCGCAAGGCGATCGTATTTCCGCCGCTGCTGGTGAACCGCCGGGCGTCGACGCGGGGCCATGGCCGGCGCGAACCCCGCATTCTCAAGGCGATGGACATGATCCGTCGCGAGGCGTGCGACGGGCTCACGGCGGCGGAACTCGCCGCCCGCTTCCCCGGGACCCGCCAGCTTTTCCAGCTGCGCTTCCGGGAGGCAATGGGGCATTCGCCCCTCGACGAAATCCTGAACGTGCGCCTGGAACGAGCCATGGAGCTGCTCGTCCACACCGACAGGACGATCGCCGCGGTCGCCGCCCTGAGCGGCTTCCGAACCGAGTGGGAATTCTGGCACTTCTTCCGCAAGCGGACGGGCCTGCCCCCCCTGCGCTTCCGCAGGGAGAGGCGGTAGGGGTCCGTCGGCCCCTGCGTCATGGGAGGCGTATGAGATGTTGTATTTTCGTGTAGAATTTGCTGAAATCAACTTTTGTTTTCGTGTAGGATTTCATCATTTCATAGTTGATTTTCGTGATTTCGCCATTTCGTGACATTTTCGGAAGAACCGAACCTTGATTCCGTGACATTTTGATGGAAAATGAATTCTGATTTCGTGACATTTCAGCTTAAAACAAACATTGAATACGTGACATTGCGCTTGACAGTTCTGCCGGAAGGTGCTTGAATTCCGCCCTGCAAAGCGAGGTGACGCCATGACCGATTCGAAGGTGGAATTCAACCGCAAGGCCTACGCGGAAATGCTGGACTGGAAAAACCGTCTGGCTGGCAAATACGCATTGCTCGTCGAGGGTGCGCGGCGCACGGGCAAAACCCATCTTGTGAACCGTTTTGTCAATGCCGAATACGATTCGCACGTCTTCATCGACTTCTCGAAATCCGACCGCCGGACCCGCGACGCCAAAAAGGCTTTTGAAGAGGCGGACGGCATCGCCGATCTGGTCGCCCGTCTCGAACTGATCTTCCTCGTCAAGCTCGTTCCGGGCCGGTCCTGCCTCGTGTTCGACGAGGTGCAGCGGTTTCCCACCGCGCGAGAGGCGATCAAGCACCTTGTGGAATACGGCCGGTTCCACTACATCGAAACCGGATCGCTCGTCGGCATCCGCGAAAACGTGAAGGACATCCTCATTCCGTCCGAGGAGCATTCGATGAAGCTCCATCCGCTGGATTTCGAGGAGTTTCTCGACGCCGTCGGCGCGTCGATGGTGAAGGACGCCATCCGGGAACGCTTCGCCGCCCGCAAGCCCATGGGGGGCGGCATCCACGAAAAGGCTCTCGACCTCTTCCGGCAATACATGGTGGCCGGCGGGATGCCCCAGAGCGTCGCGGCCTATGTCGGCGACGCGAATTCGCCGCTGGTGGCCTGCGACGAGGCCAAAAGGGAGATCCTGCGGCTCTACGAGGAGGACATCGGAAAATACGCAAAGGGATACGCCGCAAAGGTCCGCAGCGTCTTCCGCCTGATTCCGAGCGCCCTTTCCCGCCACGAAAAGAAGTTCCGACTTTCCGACATCGACCGGAACGCCCGGATGCGGCGATATGAAAACGCCTTTCTCTGGCTTGCCGACTCGATGGTCGCCAACGTCGCATGGAACTCCACCGATCCGGACGTGGGACTGGGCATGAATCTGGACGCCTCGACGCTCAAGCTCTACAACCTCGACACGGGTCTGCTGCTCACGCAGTCGATGCGGGGGGGCGCCGCCGCGGACGCGCGGCTGCTCCGCGGCGTCCGCTACGACAACCTCGGGATCAACGAGGGAATGTTCTTCGAGAACGCCGTCGCCCAGACGCTAGTCGCCGGCGGCCACGAGCTGTTCTTCTATTCCCGCAGCGACCGGAACGACGTCGGGAACACGATGGAAATCGACTTTCTCGTGCGGAACGGCATCAAGATCTGCCCGGTCGAGGTGAAGTCCGGGCAATACCGGAAACACGCCTCGCTGGACCGGTTCTCGGCCAAGTTCAAGTCCCGCATCGGGCGCCGGTACGTCGTTTGCATCGGCGACTATTCCGAGGAGGGCGCAGTCACCTACCTTCCGGTTTACATGGCGCATTGCCTGTAGGGCGCTCCTTTCACAACACGCCGCCGCTCTGCGCCGGGGGGAGGGACGGACCTGTCCCCCTCCTTGCCCAGTTGAAAGGTTGAAAAGTTGAAAGGTTGATAAGTCTGATGCCGAATATCTGTGGATGGGATGTCGAATGGTCAAGTTGTTTTAGCCACAAAGAACGCAAAGAACACAAAGTTTCTGGAAAATGGCGGCTTGTGGCATAGCCGCCAACGGCGGCGTCCGATGCCACAGTCGCTATTTTCATAGCGCTCTTTGCGTTCCGTTGCATGGACAGTTTCTGGTCGCGCCCCTTCCCCGCTATCCCGAAGACCGGAACATCGGAACGCTCCGCGAACGGCGCTATTCGTCCTGCCACGGCGTGCCGTCGAGAAGGAACAGCGGCGTGTCGTGGAGGGGGATGTGGCGGAGGTGCAGGACGCCTGGAGCCAGACGCTCCACGCAAGCCTGCGGCAGTGGCTCGACGGTGCCGGCGAGCGGGTCGGCGACGAGAGGCGGCGCATCGATGCCGCGCCAGACGACGGTCGCGGTGCCGTCGTATTCGACGGTGTGAAGCGGCGTCGGCATCCAGTAGGCGAGTCCCCGCGCCCCGTTCGCGAGTTCGAGCATTCCGAAAAGCAGTTCATGTCCGTGGGGCTCGCGCATTCCCCAGCCAAGGTGCGGCGCCTGTTCGGGACAGAAGTCCACCGGCGCATCGACGCGGCGCGGCATTCCGCGCAGAAGGGAGGCGAGCGCCCCCAGCGCGCGGTACGACGGCTTCGGAGAATACGTCCCGGTGGCGCGCCCGTCCGGGCCGAACTCGGCCGCGAGGACGCCGAAGTACCCGTAGTCGAGGATGGAGCCGAGGTCTCCCGTCGCTCCGTTGAGCGCCTCAACCATGTCGAGGCAGGAGAAATACGACGAAAACTCGACCCCGGCGAGCAGATCCGCGACGGCATGGCGCAGAAGCTGCTTCGCCTGCTTGCGCGGCGTCCAGGCCTGATCGCGCAGCGCACCATGGCCGCCGGGGCGCGACTGCGACCCGCTCTCGCCCTGGACGATCCGGATCGTTGGGTTGCGCGGCCGCAGCATGACGCCGAGCATTTCGGCCTTGTCGAGGGAACGGCGCTCCATGTCGGAATACTGGTGGTACGTGAAGCCCCAGATGTCGTCGAGCGCGCCGGTGTCGACCAGTTCGTGGAACCACGGGGACTGGACCCACAGGCACATCGACCCTGCAAGGATTTTCGCCTCCGGGTCGGCCGCGCGCGCGGCGGCGGCGGTTTCGATCACGAAGCGCCCGTATTCGGCGCCGCTGGGGCCATGCTTCCAGCACCATTGGCCGTCGGGCTCGTTCCAGACCTCCCATGCCGCGACGCGGCCGCGGAAGTGCGCCACGGTCGCCGTCACGTAGGCGCGCCAGGCGCGGCGCTGCTCCTCGGTGAAGATCGGCGGCACGCCCACCGCGCCGAAGACCTTTTCCGCGCCGCCGCCGTAGAGGCCGTTGCCGTAGCAGAGGCACATCCACGGCTTGAGACCCAGGGCGAGAAGCGAATCGACGATGGCGTCGAGCCATGCGAAGTCATAGACGCCCTTTTCGCGCTCGGTGCGCTGCCAGCCGCTCTGGACGCGCATCCACGAGACGCCCGTCGCGGGCAGGAAGGGATAGGCCTTTGTCGGGTCGAAGAGATCGCGGTCGAGCTTTTCGAAGCCCAGGCCAAGAAATTCGGAACGGACGCCCGTTCGCGTGTCGAGGAAGGGAATGTTTGTTTTCATGTCCGATTGCTATGGCAAAGCACGGCGAGGTTGTGCTCGTGGAAAATGCCGAATGGGACGACTCGGAGCCTCTTCATGGTTTCGATCCGTTGCTGGTAAGCGACGTGTGGCCTTCATCCTATCACAGGAGCCGCTTGCGGGCAATCGTCCACCATGAATCCCGCTAACTTTTTTTCAAAAATCCAATTAAATTGCGTGGGGATGTGGTAGCATTGTCCGCGTTCCCCGGAAAAATGCCTTTTCCGGGTCAAGGGAGAATCCACCATGCACATCACCAAAAGACTGTTCCTGGCCGCGGCAATGGCCGCCGGCTTCGTCGGTTCCGTCCAGGCGGCGGACCTCGACCTCAATGGCGTTGACCGGACCGTGACGGACGTTGCGGAGCTCGCCGGCTACGCCGGCGTGACGAACACGTCCGACACGCTGGCGACGCTGACGTTCGACGTCGCGACCGACATGGCCTACGCCGGGGCGATCTCCGGCAACATCAGGCTCGTGAAGATGGGCAACGGAATGCTCGACCTTTCGGGCGCCAGCACCTACACGGGCGGAACGCAGATCGATGACGGACGCCTCGTTGCGAGCAGCCTGACCGCCTTCGGCGCGACAACTGGTGCGATTCAAGTGAACAGCGACTGCAACGGTTACACCCAGGGAACCGGTTCCACGCACTCCAACAACGTGACGTGCGTTGCGTTCAACTGCGCGGGCGAGTTCGCCTATCCGATCAATACGTCCGCATGGACAACGCCGTCTGCGGGACCGAACGGCTACGGTGGGGTTGTGTACTACAACGTCGCCGTCATTGTCCAAGGCGTCACGCTGTCGGGGAAAATCACGGGCGGCGGGCTTTCCGTCCACTTTGGCAGTTTGAACTGGAATGCCAGTGCCGACGTGCCATCAGGATCCGGCTCCCGCGGACTCACGATCAGCGGGGACATCGATTGCGGCGAAGGAATGTGCCACTTTGGATCAAGAGCAACGCCGATCAATGTTACCGGGAAGGTCACCGCGCTTGGCATCTACCAGAATGCCAATGCGAACTGGCCGCCGGTCTGGACGCTCGGCAATACGGGCAACTCCATCGGTGTCATCGATGTCGGCGGCGGCGCGAACGGTGACTACTCGTTGACGGCATCTGCCGGCGGTGCCCTTGGCGGAGCAACTGTCTATTCACGTGCTGGAAATCTGGCGAAATCGTATTCCGTCAGAATCGCCGCCGACCAGACGGTCGAATCGTTTTCCATGAAACCAGACGGATCGTATGCAGGGGGCTCGCTGTCGGAAAGCGATTCCCGGCATTACATCCGGGCGACGGCGGCTGCGACGGTCACCATGAACGCCACGGCCGACCGCACGAACGACTGGTTGCTAAAGGACGACGGCACGGCAAAGGCGATGTCGCTCGTCTGGAATCCGACCGGCGACTACACCTACACGTGCGTGGGACACGAGAACACGATCCACGGCACGATTACGGTTTCGGGCGGCACATTCGAGGTTGGCGATTTCTGTTCGTTCCCGAATGTGACCGCGATTTCGGTTGCGAACGGCGCAACGCTCAAGGTCTCCTCGGCCGATGTCCCGTTCGCCTCGTCCGTGACGATCGACGCCGAGCGCGGCGCGACGCTGGACCTCGCCGTTGACATGACGGCGGAGTCGGCCATGTCCGGACACAACTACCTTGACGCCGGCGACTATCCGGCCGGCACGTACAACGGGCTGACGATCACCGGAGCGGGCACGCTCCACATCTCGACGCGTCCCGTCATGACGCAGGCGACGCTTCAGGACGCAATCGATGCGGTCGCGGACGGCGGCTCCGTCTATGTGGCGAACGACATCGCCCTTTCGTCGAGCCTTTCGGTCGCGAAAGCCGGCGCATTCACGCTGCTGTCGCCGGAGGGGACGAACTACACGCTGTCCATCACGAAGGAATCCGCCACGGCCACGATCACTCCCGCCCTCCTGATGAACCACGCCAACGCGACATGCCGTCTGGAGAATGTCACGCTTTCGGGCGACTACGCGAATCTCACGAATTCTCCGGTCGTCATGGTCGACGTCGGACGCGTCGAACTTGGGAACGCCGCCGTGCTGGAGGGCGGCATCTGCGGGATGTGGCTGCACTACCGCGGCGCAACCGCGCTCATGG
>CAMOSH010000200.1 GCA_946624575.1 uncultured Verrucomicrobiota bacterium | reverse complement strand
CGTGGCGACCTTGATGAAGCGCCCGTCGTCCATCTCGGAAAGCGTGTGCAGGATGCGGCGCTGAACCGGCTTGAGACCGTCCTCGACCGTGGGGATGGCGCGGTCGCAGATCGCGTACGACGCGAACTGGAGGAAGTTGTCGTCCATCACGCGGGCGAGCGGGCCGCCGTCGCGCGGCGATGGCGACGGCGCGTCCTGGGGCGCCGTGAAATCCGGCGTCGCCGACGCGTCGGCGGAATCCTGGACGCCCTGTGTCGGCGGCGGAGCTCCGGCCTCAGGCTCCTCTACGTGCGACGGCGGCGCTTCAGGAGCCGCATCCGTGGAGGGAGCCGTGTCCGCGGAGGGTGCCGCGTCCGACGACGCGGACGGTGCCGCGTCCGCGGAGGGCGCCGCGTCCGATGACGCGGACGGTGCCGCGTCTGCGGAGGGCGCTGCGTCTGATGACGCGGACGGCGTGTTCAGGGGCGAGTCGTCCCAGAAGAGCGGAAGATCCCGCTGCGGGGGCAGGGAATCGGAGGAGTCCGGCTTTTTGTCTCGCTTGCTGCTCATGCCATGTCCTCCGGATCGACGACGAGATTGTCGAGGATGTACTGTTTGCGCTCCTTGTTATTTTCGCCCATGTAGAATTCGATCGTGTCCTGGATGTGGCGGTCGTGGCTGGCGTCGATCGGCGTCAGGCGCATGTCCGGTCCGATGAACGCCTTGAATTCGTCCTTGGAGACTTCTCCGAGACCCTTGAACCTGGTGATTTCAGCGCCCTTGCCGATTGCGGCCACGGCGGCGTCTCGCTCGGCCTCGGTGTAGCAGTAGACGTTCTGGTCGGCGTTTTTGCGGTTTGACGGCCTGACGCGGAAGAGCGGCGTTTCGAGGACGAATACCCGCTTTTCGCGCACGAGCCGCTCGAAGAACCTCATGAAGTACGTAATCATGAGGTTGCGGATGTGCAGCCCGTCTACGTCCGCGTCGGTTGCGATGATCACGCGCTCGTAGCGCAGGTTGTCGATGTTGTCGGCTATGTCGAGCGCGCACATGAGGTTGTACAGCTCCTCGTTCTTGTACAGGACGTCGCGCTTGGTGGCGACGGTGTTGAGGGGCTTGCCGCGCAGCATGAAGACCGCCTGGTTGTCGGCGTTGCGCGAATTGGTGAGCGTTCCGCCCGCGGACTTGCCTTCCACGATGAAAATCTCCGTGCCGAGTCCCTTCTGCCGCTTGACGTCGAAATGCATCTTGCAGTCGCGCAGCTGCGGTATTCGGATTGACACGCTCTTGCTGCGCTCGCGCGCCGCCTTCTTGACTGAGTTGAGCTCCTTGCGCAGCTTCTGCGTCTCCTCGACTTTCTCGACGAGCTTGCGCGCCGCCTCAGGGTTGCGGTTGAGTTCCTCCACGACGATCTGCTTGATGCGCGGGACGAGGTCCTTGACTTCGAGGCTGACGAGCTTGTTCTTCGTCTGGGATTCGAACTTCGGCTCCTGCATCCGGATTGCCACAGCGCCGACGATTCCTTCGCGGATGTCGTCCGGCTCGAACTTGAGCTTGGGGCTGAATTCGTTGAGGCCGCGGGCGACGCCCTCGCGGAACGCGGAAAGGTGCGTGCCGCCGTCCCCCGTGTACTGGCCGTTCACGAACGAGAAGTAGTCTTCGCCGAAGCGGTTGGTGTGCGTGAAGCAGAACTCAAGGTCCTTTTCGCGGTGGTGTATCGGCTTGTAGATTTTCTCGAACTGCGCCTCGTCGGCCAGCAGGTCCAGAAGGCCGTTTTCCGAGCGGAATGCCTGGCCGTTGAGGTGTATCGAAAGTCCGGGGTTCAGGTAGGAAGAGAACCTGACGCGGCGCTCCACGAAGTCCTGCCTGAACTTGTAGCCCTTGAAGATCGTGTCGTCCGGCGTGAAGGCCACGAAGGTGCCGTTGCGCTCGTCGGTGGCGCCGGAAGTCTCGTCCACGAGCGCCCCGCGCTCGAATGTCACCTGCGCGAAGCGCCCGTCGCGGACCGAGCGGGCGAGGAACTTCGACGATAGCGCGTTCACGGCCTTGGTGCCCACTCCGTTCATGCCGACGGAGAACTGGAACACGTCGTTGTTGAACTTGCCGCCGGTGTTGAGTTCGCTCACGCAGTCGCGGAGTTTGCCCAGGGGGATGCCGCGCCCGTAGTCGCGGCACGTGACGGACTTTTCGTCCACCGTCAGTTCGATTTTGCGCCCGTATCCGGAGATGAATTCGTCGATTGCGTTGTCGAAGACCTCCTTCAGGAGGATGTAGATGCCGTCCATGTAGTCGGAGCCGTCGCCCTCGCGTCCGATGTACATCCCGGAACGCAGGCGGATGTGCTCCAGACCCTTGAGCGTCTGGATGGTTGATTCGTCGTATGCTTTTGGTGCCATTGCTGGGTGAAAGTTGAAAAAGGCCAAGGAAGGGTCCGGACCGCGGAATTGGCCGCTCCCGTACCCTGGGGGTACGGATTCTGGCAAACGGGGCGTCAAAAAGCAAGAAAAAACCGCAGCGCGAAAAATGCTTGCGCCCGGACGCGAAAAAACATAGAATCAGTGGCGAACGCGCGACAAGTCCGCGTTTTTTCCCAAAAAAACAATTCACAGAAGTCATGAACAAGACAACAGTCAAATCCCCAATGCTGGCCGCACTTGCGGCTGCGACCCTGATTTCCGGTTGCGGCAAGTCCGACAGCGGCGCCGTGCGCATGATCACCGAGGCCACTTTCCCTCCATACGAGTTCCGCGAAGGCACCGAGGTCGTCGGCATCGACGTGGAGATTTGCAAGGCCATCGCGGCCGAGCTCGGCAAGCCGCTCGCCGTCGAGGATGTCGAATTCGACTCCGTGCTCCCGTCGCTCATCGCCGGCAAGGCTGAGCTCGCGGCGGCCGGCATCACGGTCAACGAGGACCGCAAGAAGATGGTTGATTTCTCCGATCCCTACGTCGAGACCGGCATCGTCCTGATTTCCGCCAAGTCCGTCGCGTACAAGGGTGGGGACGACATCAAGGGCAAGCGCATCGGCGTCCAGAACGGCACCACCTCGGCCGACTACGTCGTCGAGAAGCTCCAGCAGGAGCCCGAGCGCTTCGACTCCCCGGCCAGTGCATTCGCCGCGCTCAAGGCCGGCAAGATCGATCTCGTGATTGCCGACGTCGATCCCGCCGAAAACCTGATCAAGGGCGAACCCGACTACGCCATCACCTCCGAGCCGCGTTTCCTCACGTCCGAGTGCTACGCCATCGCGATCAAGAAGGGCCAGCCTGAACTGCTCGCCACGATCAACAAGGTGATCGCCGAACTCAAGGAGTCCGGGAAGCTCGACGCGATCTTTGCCGAGTTCAAGGCCAAGGCCGACGCCCTTGTCGACGCAGACTGACGCTCACTTCGCGCCGCCGCCGCCTGCGGATCGCCGACATGGATGCGTCCTTCGGCCCGCGGCGGCGCTCCGGCCGGATTTTCCAACCGCTTGCAGCGCCCTTCATTAAAAAGACAAAACGATCATGCCCCTTTTAGCAATGAGCCTCGCTCGGTTCTCCGCCTGGTGGAACGACCAGTCGGAGAACTTCTATCTTTGTTTCGTAAAGAACGACCGCTGGCGCTACATCACCGACGGTCTGGGCAGGACCCTGGAGGTCGCGCTCGCAGCGGTGTTGCTTGGAGCCCTGCTTGGATTCATCCTCGCGATCATACGCTCCACCCATGACAAGCACGGGCGCCTGAAGTTCCTGAACGCGCTCGCAAGGCTCTACATCACCGTGATCCGCGGCACTCCCATGACGGTGCAGCTGCTGATCGCGTACTTCATCGTCTTTTCCGAACTCAACGACAAGGTGCTCGTGGCGATCCTTGCCTTCGGCGTGAACAGCGGCGCCTACGTCGCCGAAATCATCCGCGCCGGCATCGTCTCGATAGACGCCGGCCAGATGGAGGCCGCGCGCTCTCTCGGCCTGTCCTACACGCAGGGCATGGCGCGAGTAGTCCTGCCCCAGGCCGTCAGGAACGTCCTGCCCGCGCTCGGCAACGAGTTCATCGTCCTGCTCAAGGACACTTCGATCGCATCGTTCATCGGGCTGGACGACTTGGCGCGCGGCGGGTCGATCATCCGCTCGCAGACGTATCAGGCGTACATCCCGTTTCTTGCAGTCGCCGCGATCTACCTTGTTCTGGTCATGCTCTTCTCCAAGCTTCTCACGCGGCTTGAGCGCCACCTTCAGCGCACCGGCGCCTGACCCATTTTCCAACGATTCGCCGCCATGCGTTTTGGCGGATGCAGTCGCAAATCCGAATTTCCGTCAATGACAACCCAATCCCAGAAATCCGATCCCTTCCTTTCAGACCGTCCGGTGGTGGAGCCCGGCAGGCCTTTGATCGAGGTCGAGGATTTGCACAAGAGCTTCGGCTCTCTGCAGGTTCTCAAGGGCATCACCACCACGATAAACAAGGGCGAAGTGGTCGTTGTCATCGGGCCCTCCGGAGGCGGCAAGTCGACTTTTCTGCGCTGTCTGAACCTTCTGGAAACTCCGACGTCAGGGAGAATCTGGTTCGGCGGCGAGGAAATCGTTTCCGGAGGCTCCCTTCAGCGCGACGGCACCGACTTGAATCTGTCCCATCGCGCGCGCGAACGCAATCTCAACCGATATCGTTCGGACATGGGCATGGTGTTCCAGCGCTTCAACCTGTTCCCGCACATGACTGTCCTCGAAAACGTGACGATGGCGCCGCTCGCGATCCGCCACGTTTCGCGTCAGGCCGCGTACGACAAGGCAATGGAGCTGCTTTCGCGCGTTGGATTGCCGGACAAGGCCGCAGCGTATCCGCAGCAGCTCTCGGGCGGCCAGATGCAGCGCATCGCGATTGCGCGCGCCCTGGCGATGGAACCGCGCGTCATGCTTTTCGACGAGCCGACTTCCGCGCTCGATCCCGAAATGGTTGGCGAGGTGCTTTCAGTCATGAAGGAACTGGCCGCGAACCACATGACGATGGTCGTCGTCACCCACGAAATGAATTTCGCCCGCGAGGTCGCCGACAGGATTCTCTTCCTGGAGGGCGGCAACATACTGGAGCAGGGTGCCCCGGAAAAGATCTTCAATTCCCCGCAGAACGCGCGCACCAGGGATTTTCTCGGGAAAGTAAAAAAGGACTGACAGCGATGCTCAAGGGAATTTCGCCACTGGTTTCGCCGGAAATGCTGGCCACGCTCTCCGCAATGGGGCATGGCGACGAGCTTGTGCTCGCCGACGCTCATTTCCCGGCCGCCACGTTTGGTCGAAATGCCGTAGTGCTTCGGGCTGACGGCATTTCCGTGGAATGTCTTCTCGATGCGATTCTTCCTCTTTTCGAGCTGGATTCATACGGCGGTGCCCCGATGATCACGATGGAGGCCGTCCCCGGCGACGCGCTCGATCCCGCCGTGGAGGCGTCTTACCGCGCGGCCGCGGATCGTGCTGGCTACGCCTGGGCTTCGATGGAGCGGCTTGAACGATTCGCTTTCTACGAGCGCTCGAAAAAGGCGTTCGCCATTGTCCAAACTGGTGAAACCCGTAAATACGGCAACCTCATAATACGGAAAGGGGTGACTCCAACATGACGGTTTTCTTTGCGATTCTCAAGGCGACGTTGCCTTCCTTCGTCGCTTTTTGCCTGGCTGTCGCGTACGAGCAGTTTCTGTATCGCACGGACCGCACGTTCATGCCGCTTTGGAGCGCGCCTCTGCTGTTTATCACGACGCTGGTCGGGCGGCTGATGTGGCTTTGCTGGCAGGGCATGGTTCCCATGGACCAGCTGCTGCTCTACGGCGGCCCTGAGTCCACGAGCCTTCTTGTTTCCATCGTCGCCTTTTCACTGGTGTTCGCGATTTTCGGCGTCGCGCTCGCCTGGACCGGCTGTCGCGCCCTCGTTCGCGACTGGCGCGCCGCGCGCGCGGAGAGGCATTTCTCGATCATCCGCGCGGTGATTCTGGCGCTTGGAGCGCTTTGCCTCCTTTCGTTCCTGCTTTCCGTGTTCCTCAAGCCGATCGTCGAGGACAAGGACCTGATTTCTCTTCTCGTCGGGGGATAGCGTTCCGTCATGCCCGCATCCTCCGCACGACGCCGTGGGCCTCCACGCTCCGACACCCGCGAGCGGTTGCTTGCCGCCGCCTGCAGGCAGTTTGCCGCAGTCGGGTATCACGGCGCGCGCATTCAGGAGATCTGCCGCGAGGCCGAGGCGAACATCGCCGCAGTGAACTACCACTTCGGCGGCAAGGAGGGACTTTACAAGGCAGTCTGGGACTATGCGCTTTCGTGCGCCGTGGCGACGGGGCTTGAGCATGGCGGCCGCCTTTCCGGAAACGACGACCGCGAATGGCTCTACGAATACGTGCGCGCATGCGTCCGCGCCGTCTTCGACACAGGCGACGGAGGTCTGCTCAGTCGCCTCATGGTCCACGAGGCCGCTTCCCCCTCTCCGTTTTCCGAGCAGCTTCTTTCGGAGCATCTGGCGCCGAGCCAGGCCGAATTGTCCGTGCGTCTTCGCCGCATGCTAGGTCCCGACGCCACCGAATGGCAGCTTGGTTGCTGCGCGTTCGCGATTCATTCGCAGTTCACCGCGCTTGCCCTCAACCGTTCGGCCCGCAAGTCGCTCTTCAGGGCCGAATCCCCGACGGAGGACGAGGTCGAGCAGCTAGCGCGAGAAATCTGCGCTTTCACGGCCGGAGGAATCCGCGCGATTCGCGCAGTGCCTCCAATGGCACGGCGTTCGCGCGTTCTCCGGGATTCCCCCCGAAAATGACAGCGGCCGCGCTTGTCGCGCTAGCCGCTTTTGCGGCGCCCGTCGCGCCCGTCGCGCCCGTCGCGCCCGTCGCGCCCGCCGCGTCCGCCGCGTCCGTCGCGCCCGCCGCGCCTGTCGCCACCG
>CAMOSH010000199.1 GCA_946624575.1 uncultured Verrucomicrobiota bacterium | reverse complement strand
GGTAGAACTCCCGGCACACCTCCGTCAGGATAGGCCGCCGCTTCCGGTCGAAATGCTTGACTGATTACTCGAAGCTGTAGTTGGCGCCGACCGAGGCGATCCACTTCGAATCGTAGGCGTAGGCGTCGCCGTCGGGCAGGACGTCGTCATCGATCTGGGCGACGTACGTGCAGCCCACGTAGAAGTTCTTCCAGGTGAGCTTGGCCGTGAAGTCGGCGCACGCGAAGCCGTCGTCCAGTTCGCTCTCGTCGGCCTGGATGACGTACCACACGTCGGCGGCGAACTTGAGGCCGAAGTCGCCAGCGTCGTCCAGCTTGAAGCCGTGCGAGACCTCGAAGGCGAGTTCGCACTTCTCCTCGGACGGGCCGCCGACGCGGTACTTGGCCGTGAACGCAGGGCTGAGCCAGCAGTCGTAGCCGGCGGTGAAGAGGATGAGGTTGTCGGTTTCGACATCCTGCTCCGGGTAGTCGTATTCAAGGTAGCCGATCGTCCAGGAGAACTTCTCGCTCGGCGTCCAGAGCGCGCCCAGGTCAAGCTGGAGCAGCAGGTCGATTTCCTGGAAGCGGCCGCTGCGGGAGTAGGGCTTGTTGGGGCCGTATTCCTCGAGGTCCATGGCGCCCCACACTTCAAAGAGCAGCGGGATCTCGGTGTCGCCGGCCTTGAGACCGTAGACGTCGACCCATGGCATGGCGACCCATCCGTCGTTGCAGGTGGCGCCCGTGGCGACGTATGCTGACTTGAAATCGAGGCCGACGTCGACGTTGGCGGCCTGGACCGTTGCGCAGAGACCGGCGGTTGCGAGAGCCGCGGCAAGTGCTGTAGTCTTCATTGAGAGTTACCTTGATGTTTGTGTGTGTTTGTTCCGCGCGGGATTTTGCCCGGCGAGGCCCCGTTTTCCGGCACCGCCGACAATTCTGCGCAATTTCCCCGAAAAAGGAAAGAAAAAAGTTGTCGCCCGGATAATCGGTCGGTCGTAGGGTGGCTCTAGTGTCTGCAGAATTGCCGAAATCGCCCTATGTTGGTGGACAATCTCCGGTAGGGCCAGCGCGCCGCGCTGGCCGCTTTGTTTCTGATCATTCCGCCCGTGGTTTCAGTTTCATTCCGCCCGTAGTTTCATTTTCATTCCGCCCGTGGTTTCAATTTCATTCCGCCCGTAGTTTCAATTTCATTCTGCCTGCGGTTTCAGTTTCGTTCCGCCCGTGGTTTCATTTTCATTCCGCCTCCCGACCTCAAAGCGCGGGCCGCCGCCGCGCCAGAGCCGTCGTGCTTGGGTGTGACCAAAATCTGTTCGTGCAACGGAACGCAAAGAGCGCAAGGAAAATTGCGGCTGTGGCATCGTACGCCGCCGTTGGCGGCTATGCCACAAGCCGCCATTTTCAGTCCACTGCTTTTGGCCCGACAAAAAAAGCGGGCCGATTGTGTCATAGCCGCGCAGCGGCGTTCGATGACACATCGGCCCGCGTGATTGCGGCCTTTGCGTTCTGACAAAGTTTGGCCACGTCCGTTCCGCTTTCCCGGATTGACAGCAGGTAGGGGAGATGCTAGTTTGCGCACCGCCATGGACTCCACGAAAAAGATCAAACTCACTTACTTCTGGCCGTTCGGAAACATTCCCGAGCGGTATCTCTGCAGCACGCTTCGCCAGTTCGCCGAGGCCGGGGCCGACGGCGTGGTCCTTTCGCCGGAGGAATTCCGCTCGATGATGGCTTCTCCGGGGGAGATTCTGCGCTGGCGGACCATGCTCGCCGAGGCCGGGCTCGTCTTCCGCGACGCGCATGCGCCCTACGGCCCGCTCCAGGACCTGTGCTGTCCGCTGCCAGACCTCTTTCCCCACATGGTTCGGATGCACGAGCACTGCCTGCATCTCTGCGAGGAGTTCGGCGTGGAGTCCTGCACGATCCACGTCGGTCGCCCGACAGAATTCTGCAGGGATTCGACGATTCTCCACGAGAACCTGCTTCGCGCCCTTGAAAAGCTGCTTCCTGTCGCCGAGGAGTGCCGCTGCGTGATCTGCATTGAGAACATCTGGGACCCCAACAATACGGCAGGAATGCTTCTCGACGCAATCGACCGCTTCAAGAGCCCCTGGCTTGGCGTCTGCTGGGACAGCGGCCATGCACAGCTTTCCCGCTCCGACACGCCAGACGTGCCCGATCAGTGCTGCCGCGCTTCGTTTCGGAACAACGGTTTTCCCGACGGTCCGGACGAGTGGAGCGACACGGGCGACTATCTTCGCCGGCTCCTGCCGCATGTCGTCACCTGCCACTTGCACTCCAACGACCGCGTCCGCGACCGCCACTGGCTGCCGACAGATCCGCGCGGCTTAACCGACTGGAAGGCGGAAATGCCGCTGCTTCTCTCCGCGCCGCGCCTGAAGCAGCTCCAGAACGAGGCCTCGGTGTCCGCCCAGAACCCGTTCACCGTCGCCGAGCACGTCCGTTCCCTCCAAGCGGTCGCCGCGCTCGGATAGAGGTCGCGGCCGCGTTTTGTGCCATTCCGCGATGCGCGCCGTTCCGCGCTGCGGGAAAATAGCGCTTTTCAAAATCGGTCTTTCTGCTAGAATCGTCTCCGCCTGCGGTTCACGCCCGGTCGCGGTTGCGGCGCGCGGCGGCGTCCGCGGGTACGAAAAACTTGAAGGAAAACAAAACTCCAAAGCCAAAAACTACATGAAAACGCGCATTACGAAGAAATCCGCCGCCATCGCCGGACAACAGGCCAAACGCGTAGCCGTCATCGGATTCGGGATACAGGCCCGCACGATGCTGCTGCCGCAGTTTCTGAAGGAGGAGAAGGTCGTCGTGACCGTGGTCTGCGACTGCGACCGCAAGCGCCGCGACGCCGGCGCCAAGCAGGCGAACGACTGGTACCGCAAGAACCGGCGAGAGCTGGCCGGCGCCTGCCGGGCCGAAGCCGATTTCCGCAACGTGATCCGCGACAAGGACGTGGACGCCGTGGTCGTGGCCACGCCGGACCACTGGCACGCCTACATGTGCGTCGAGGCCATGAAGGCCGGCAAGGACGTGTATTGCGAAAAGCCGCTAGCCTACAGCATCGAGGAGTCTGTCCTCGTGGTCAAGGCGCAGAAAAAGACTAAGGCCGTTTTCCAGACCGGCGCCTGGCAGCGTTCGCGCCGCGAGTTCCGCACCGCCGCGATGATCGTCCGCAACGGGCTGATCGGCGAAGTCCGCCGCGTGGACTGCAACTACGGCAACGCCTCCGCGCAGGACAACACCGACCTCGCGAACTTCCACGCCAATCTCGGCGGCCCCTCCCATCCGCACCGCTTCTTCTGCCTTTGGGACGGCCAGTCCCGCCGCAACCAGACCGTCGCGGAGGAGAATGCGCCCAACAAGGACGTGGATTGGGACATGTGGCTCGGCCCCGCACCCTGGTCCCCGTACTCCGATCAGTGCGCGCCGCGCGGCGTCAACAATTTCTACCCCATGTTCTGGCGCTTCGACGACAACTACGGCACCGGCTACAATGGCGACTGGGGCGCCCACCATCTCGACATCGCACAGTGGGCGCTGGGCTTCGACAAGACAGGCCCGGTCCGCATCGTGCGCTCCGACATGCCCCATTCCGTCAACCCGCTGCATGGCGGCCGCCGCCAGAGCGGCATGAAGTTCGTCTTCGCCGACGGAACCGAAATCCGGCACAATCCGTTCTCCACCTGGGGTACCGTCTTCTACGGCACCAAGGGCATCGTGGCCGTGAATCGCGGCAAGATCGCGGTCTGGAAGGGCAAGGGCGTCAAGCCGACGGACGAAATCCGCAAGCGTCTCGCCGACGGTTCCTACGACGGCATGAAGCTCGTCGCGGCGTTTCTCGGCCAGGACTGGGGCGACAAGACCGACGTTCAGGCCGGCGCCGGCCTGGACGAGGCCCTTGACACGCTCGACGCGGCGTTCAATCTCGGCAAGGCCCCCGTGCAGCTCTACCGCTCCACGTCGCAGGTGCACAATTTCGTCGAGTGCTGCTTCTCGCGCAAGGCCACGATTTCGCCGGCCGAGACCGGCGCGCGCGCTTCGATCCTGTGCGGCCTCTGCAACTTGAGCTACATGTACGACTGCGGTTTCGAGTGGGATCCCGCGAAAAACCGTTTCGCCGGCGGCACCGGCGATCCGGCCTGGCTGCGGCGCCCCGTCTACCGCAACGGCTGGAACGTTGAAATCTGATCGGCGCTGTCCCATGGTCAAGGTCGCGATATTCGACGTCGACCAGACGCTCTACCCCTTCCGTCCGAACGCGGAAGCGGCGGAGCGCGCGGCGACGGACTTCATCGCGCGTCGATGGGGCGTCGATCCCGGTCGGGCGCTCGCCGCCTGGCGCAATGCGTTCCGCTGGCAGTTCACGACGCACCCCGAGCGGCCATGCTGCCATGACCGCGCTTCGCGCTTCCAGCGGGCGCTCGAGGAACTCGGCCTTCCCCCAGTTTGCGGCATTGCCGTGGCGGATGCCTACTGGGAGGCGTTCTTCGCCGACATGAGGCTGTTCCCCGGCGTTGCGGAGTTTCTGGAGGCGATTCGCGCCAACGGGGTTCGCGTCGGCGTCGGCACGAACATGGGTGCGGAGCGGCAGCTCCGGAAGCTCGACCGTCTCGGTCTCGCGCCGTGCATCGATTTCGTCGTGACGAGCGAGGAGGCCGACGCCGAAAAGCCCGATCCGGGCTTCTTTTCGCTCGTCCTCGAAAAGGCCGGCGTCGCGCCCGACGAATGCGTTTTCGCGGGCGACGACCTGAATCGCGACGCTCTCGGCGGCGCGTCCGCCGGAATGCATGGCGTCTGGATCCAGCCCGATCTCGCGCTCCGCGCCTCCGAGATGAGGGTCCCGTCGGTCGCCTCCGTAGTCGATTTGCCGTCGCTTTTTCCGGAACTTCTTGCGGCGCCGGCGCGCGCCTCCGCCTTCCCGGTGGCGCGGCCGTAGCGGCGCGTTCGCGGCCGCGGCAGATGTTTTTTTGTCAGGTGAACACTTCCGATTTCGATTACGAGCTTCCGCAGGAACTGATCGCGCAGACGCCGCCGCCGGAGCGCGGCGTTTCGCGGATGCTTGTCCTGCACAGAGATTCCAGAACCCTTGAGCACCGCTCCGTTGGCGATCTCCCGGAACTGCTGAACCCGGGCGATCTGGCCGTCTTCAACGACACGCGCGTTTTTTCCGCGCGCTCGTTCGGGCGATGGGAGGACACTCCGGGAAAGGTCGAAGTCCTTTTCGTGGAGCCGTCAGGCCGCAATCCGGGAGCATGGGTGGCGCTGTGCCGTTCGACGCGGCCGGCGCTGCCAGGTCGCGCGATGCTGCTGGCGGACGGTGAAATCCGCGCCACAGTCCTGGAGAAGGACGCCGCCGACGGACATCTGGAACTGTCCCTTGAGTTCAATGGCGACCTGTTCGACATTCTTGACCGCACTGGCGTTCCGCCGGTCCCTCCCTACATCAAGCGCGGACCGGGTGACCCCAGGCTGGCGCTTGACCGCGAGCGCTACCAGACCGTCTACGCCCGGGAACGCGGCGCGGTGGCCGCGCCAACGGCCGGCCTCCATTTCTCCAAGGAGTTGCTTTCGCGCCTTGACGGCCGCGGCGTCGGCCGCGCTTTCGTGACTCTGCACGTCGGGCCGGGAACGTTCCGCCCGGTCAAGGTGGAGCGCGTCGAAGACCATGTAATGGATCCCGAACGCTGGACCGTTCCGGAAAAGACGGCCGAGGCGATCGCGGCCGCGAAAGGGCGTGGATCGAGGGTTCTCGCCGTTGGCAGCACTACTGTGCGGACTTTGGAGACCGCAGCCCGCGAAGGCGGGGGCGTGGTGCGCGCTGGTGCCGGCCGTTCGACGCTTTTCCTCCATCCCCCGTGCGATTTCCTCGCGACGGATGCGATGCTGACCAATTTTCATCTTCCGCGCTCCACGCTGCTCATGATGGTTTGCGCCCTGGCGGGGCGCGAGTTCGTCCTTGCCGCGTATCGCGAGGCGGTGCGCGAGCGATATCGGTTCTACAGCTATGGCGACTGCATGCTCATCCTCTAGGATCGCCATGCGCGCCGCGTTTGGCGGATTCGCCGCGTTCTTCGCGGCGTCCGTCTTCCTGTTTTTGCCTGCCTGCCGCGCCGTCGCGGTCACGCTGGAGGCGCGGCTGGAACCGTCGCGCGGGACTCTTTGGGTCGGCGAAAGGGCGGAGCTGGTCGTGGAGGCAGACCTGGGCGGCGACGAAATCTACGAGCCGCGCGGGTTCTTCGACGATCCCGCGCCCGTGCGGTTCAGTCTGGACGGGTTCCCGGCGGGCGACTCCGATGTGCGGCTTCTGCGCGCGGCCCCTGCGGAGCCGTCAGCGCCCGGTCGCCTGGCTTGGCGTGGGGTGATTGAGGCCGTGGCGCCCGCCGAGAAGTCGTTGCGCTTCCGGATTTCCGGAACGCTTCGCCACGCCACCGGCCGGCGCGGCTTGTTCTATTCGTACGTCCTCATGCCTTTCGAGGCGGAGGCGCCGGAGCTGAAGTTCTCGATCAGGCCGATGGACGCGAGTTCCGCTCCCTCCAACGCCATTTTCGGCGCGGTCGGGCAGGATCTTTCGTTTTCCGTGAAGCTTTCGCCGCTGTCGTGCTCCCCGGGCGATCTCGTCACTCTCGAATGGGAGTTGCGTGGCGCGACTGCGGGCAACGCGCGCCCCGTGCCGTGGAAGCCCGGGCCCGGGTTCAAAACGTATCCTCCAGTCCTGGCGGCGCGGGAGGACGGCCTGCTGCGCGTGACGCAGGTCGCCATCCCTCTCGACGCCGCCGCCACGAACGCTGCGGCGTTTTCGGCTGCGACGTTCGATTCGTCGGTTGGCGCCTGGCGCGATGTCCAGGCCGGTCCATGGACGCTTGAGCTGCACGATCGCGCGGCGCCGGAAGCCGTGGAGCTGCCGCAGCTGCCGGAGCGCGGCGG
>CAMOSH010000198.1 GCA_946624575.1 uncultured Verrucomicrobiota bacterium | reverse complement strand
CGGCGTCGTTCTTCTGCATGTCGCGGAAGACCGTGAACTCGGCGTCGGTGCTGTGGGCCACGACCAGCGGCTCGCCGTTCTCGTCCACGACCTGCGAGACGTTTTCGGACTTGACTTTCTCGGCCAGTTGGCGCAGTATTTGCGTCGTTGAGGCGCTTGCCGCGTGGGTTGTGTCGGTTTCGGCCTGCCCTACTTTTCGGGCAAGCGCCTCCAACTTTATCTCCTCGACGCTGTAGATGTGCGCGCCGTGCTGTTTTGACTCCTTGACGGTGATCCACGCGAATGCCGTCTGTTCGCCGATCCTGACGGGCGCGGCGTAGCGCTGGATGGAGAGGATGTTCGCATCGCCGTCACGGTCGGGGCGCGATTCAAGGCGCCGCGCGATGGCGAACAGGTCGCCGACCTTTGCCGCGACTTCGTTGTGCTGCTCCGCCGTAAACCCGTTAGCCTTCGACTTTCCCGTCGCCTTGTTGCTGACGAGTTTGCCCCTGGCGTCGGACGAGAGCCGAACGGACACGCCGGTTTCCTCGTTGACGAAATCGCGTCCCCGCATTTTGTCGATCCTGCGGCGCGCTTCATCAAGCGAGATTCCGGATTCGGAGAGTCGTGAAACCGCGTAGGCGAGCCAGTCACCGAAGAAGTTGTTGCGGAAGTTCGGCGTCCGCACCTGCACCCATTGGCGCTCGGTGAGGCGGGTGGGCTTGCCGTTGGGCGCCTTCATCCAGCCGGGCTTGCGCGTACCGTCGGGGTTCGTGTAGCGGGCGACGACTTCGTCGTACTGGCGCTGCGCTTCGGCGAGTTCGGCGGGCGTGGGGGCGGGGTTGGCCGGGTCGATTGAGAATTCTGCGGGCGGCAGTTCGCCCAGGTCGGCGTCGTAGGCGTTCGCGCCGAAGTCGAATGAGTCGTCGAGTTCCTCGTCGCGGCCGGGTTCGGCGTTCGCGTCCGGATCGTCGGGGGAACTGGCGGCGGCGCTTTCGCGCTCTTGTTCGAGCTGTCGGTTTTCGGCTTCGATCTGCGCGGGGCTCGCGCCTTCGGCCAGACGTCGCTGGTTGTGTTCGATTTCCTGCTGGATCAGGGCGTCGGGCATGTCGGGCGCGCCGCGGCGCTGCCAGTCGAGGAAGCCTTCGTATTCGGTGTCGGCGCGGGCGAGGACGCCGGCCATGGGTTCGACTTCGTCGGCGACGGCTTCGGCGCCGCCCGCGAGCGCGAGCCAATCGTCGAGGTGGTTGTCGTAGCCTTTTTCGTAGGCGACTTCAGACATGTCGCGGCCTTCGGCCCGTGCCTGGTCGCGGATGGCGAGGAACGCATTGATGCCCATGCCGTCGAGGATGGGGGTGGCGTGGCCGGGGTCGGCGTCGTGGTAGGCTTCGATGCTCTGCGCGGCGCGTTCGGCGGCGGCGCCCTGCTTGTGTTTGACGAGGGAGAGGCGGGCGATTGCGCGCTGCACGGCCTGCTCGGGGGAAAGCACGGGCATGCCCGGCTCCCAGACGCTGCCTTGGTCGTAGGCGGCGGAGGATCCACGCTCTTGCGCCTCGGACGCGCCGGGCGCGGCTGGCGGCTCGGTGCCGCGCGTCTGCGCGTCGGCTTCTTCGGCGTCGGCTTTGATTTTGGCGATGACTTCTTCGGCCGGGGTGGGCGCGATTGCGGCCGGATCGACTCCTTGGTGCCGTGCGAGGGCGGCGCGTTCCTGTTCTTCGCGCTCGGATTTGAGCCGCGCGATGGCTTGACGCTGGATGCGCGCGTCTTCGCGCGCCTGCCATGCCCGCTCGGTTTCGGCGACGGCCTCCTGCGTTGCGTAGCGTCCCGGCCGCCAGCGTCCGGCGAGGATGTCGTCGGCCAGGCGTGTTTCGATGGAGCCGCGCGGTTTGGGCGCGATTGCCGCAAGCATGGAGTGGACGCCGTTGACGATGCGCATGAGGGCGTCGCCCACGCTGTCGATGGCAACTGATCCGGCGCCGCGCCGCTTGGCGTAGTCGCGGAACCAGTCGGCGAAGTTCTCTTCGTAGAAAAGTTCGGCTTTGCCTTTGGGGTCGCCGAAGCGTTTGCGCAGCAGGTCGCGGAGCTTTTCGGAGATCAGGCCGTTGGCTCCGGCCCATTTGAGGAAGGCGTGGACGATTTCATGGTATTCGGCGGCGGTGGTTTCGTCGGGGTCGATGATGCCTTCGCCCTTGATGCCGACGTGCGGCGCGTCGCCGCCGCTTTCGCTTTTGCCGACGAGTTTTTCGAGCTGTCCGGAGGTGATGGCGTTGCCGGCTTCGTCGGTCAGCGTGACGTTGCCCTGCGGGGCGACGCTCTGACGCATGGCGGCGAGCTGCTGGTCCGGGGCGAGCGTGTCGAAGTTGTCGCCTGTGACGGTGACGGAACCCGGCGCTTCCGAGCCGGGCGCCGAACCGGCGGGCGCGGCGGCGGCAGGGACGGAGACGGGGGGCAGGCCGCGCGCGGCCTGGCGCGCGTTGAACGCGTCGATGCCGTCTTTGACTTGCTGGCGCTGGGCGCCGTCGGCCAGGTCTATGTCGGCGACGTCGAGTTTGCCGAAGGTGAAGCGCAACGAGAGGACGGGCTTGCCGGTCGTGGCGTTGCGCTGTGGCGTCTGCACGACCAGGACGTCGTTGCCGTTCGCGTCTTTTTCGTCGGTGGCGCGAAGGTAGCGTCCGAAGACGCGGTTCAAGCGCTGCGCGCGGGTGTAGATGGTGCGGCCGCCGGTGAAGGCCTTGATTGCGGCGGCGTCGCCGTGTGCGGCGTTGTACAGGTAGGCGAAGGAGTTGTGGAGGATTGCGGCGGCGTCGGGGGCGACGCCCGCGTCGACGAGCGCGCCGCTTCCGCGTCCGCCGTTGAGCCATGTTGCGACCAGGTACGAGAAGTCGCGTTTCCAGTTGTTTTTACGGTTGGCGAGGGCGTCGGCGACGGTTTGCGCGTCAGGATCGGCCGGGCCGGTGACGATCTGGCGCACGACGTCCATGGCGCGGTTGGCGTGGGCGAGCTGGCGCGCGGGGTTTTCGTAGATGCGGGCGACGCTCTGTCGGGTGACGGCGCCGGCGCGGCCGAACCCTTCCAGAAAAAGGGAGACGCCGAAAAGGTCTACGGGATCCACGACGCTTTCGATGCCGCGCCGGAGGGCGTCGCTGTCGCCTTCGGCGGCGGCTTCTCCCATGCCCTGCACAACTTCGGCGGCCATTTCCTGCACGGTGAGCCAGCTCGTGCCCATGGCTCCGCGCGCCAGATGTTCGAACAGGCTGCTTTTGGCTCGGGCGGAGAAGGTGTCTATGACGTGCTGCGCGCCAAGTTTTTCGATCCAGTTGAAGGCTACGGCGGTTCCGAGGACGAGGCCCTGGGTTTCGGGGGCGTAGATGTCGCCACCGGCCGCGTCTATCTGCTCTTCCAAGTCCAGGGCGGTTCGCGCGGCGGCGGCGGCGAAGCCCAGCGCTCCGGCACCATACGCGCCGATGGAGGGGAGGGACGCGACGGCTCCGGAGAAAAACCGGGAGACTGCCCATTGGTAGGGATAGGGATTGCGCTCGTTCTTCTCAAACCACGTTTCGTCGCCCGCTTCGCGCATGAGGCGGCGCATTTTGCGGTAGATGGAATATGTTTCGCGGTCGGTGGCGATGGCGTTTTGTGCGAGTTTTTCGTCGATGTATTCGGGGATGGCCGTCAAATAGCCGCGCGCGCCATTCCAGGCTTCGCCGGTCATGTTGGCCAGACTGGCGCCGATGGAGGCGAGGAAGCCGTCGGGACGGGTGGGAAAGCGCAGGGCGAAGACGGCGGGGGCGACAAGCTCGGCTTCGTCGAGGTCCTTGTCTACCAGTCGCTCGAACAGTTCGCGGTGGGTGCTGTCCAGGACGCCGCCGTGCGCGGCGGCCCAGTCCATGATGCGCCGCCCTTCGTCGGTGCGCAGCGCGCCGCGCACGGTGGCGGTGCGAGCGGCGATGCGGCCGGCGTCCATCTTGGCGGCGTACGCGGCGATATCCCGGTTTTCCGCGATTTCGTCGGGGTTTGTTTTGAGGTAGTCGGCTACAAGTTTTTGATCTGCTTCCCGGCCGTCGTAGTCCTCGGGCAACGGCACGGACCGGGTGCGGGCGCTGTCGGCGAATATCTGCGTCGGGACTTCGGCGCTGTTGCGCCATTGGTAGAGCCGGCGCGCGGCGGCGCGGACTTCCGGGTTTTCGATGTGGGGAAGGTCTTTTTCGCCTATGGCTCCGGTTTGGCGCGGCAACACGTTGTCGGCCAGACGCGTGAAGACGGAGCGGGCGCCGCGCGCGCGGGCGTAGGCGGCGCGGGCGGCACGGTCGGGGTTGGTTGCGAGGAAGGCGTCCCAGTCGCGGGTTTCGGGGTTGTCGAGGGCGGCGGGCGAGCCTTCGTCCCACATTTGTTTGACGCGGTCGTAGACTTCGCGGGCGGTGGCGCGTTTGCCGCCGCGCGCCATGATGTGGCACAGGTCGTCGCCGGCGCGGCCGAAGTCCAGACGCGTGGGCTGGCCGTCGGTTGCGGTTGCGTCGGCGTAGTCGTCGGCTTCTTCGGTGGCGTTGAAGTCGAGGATCGCCTTCGAGGTGTCGTTCCAGCGCTTGGCGACGGCGGCGCGGCGCGCTTTCTGCATGGCCTTTTCTCCGGCGACGCCCAGCTCCGCGCCTTCGCCCATGCCGTGGGAGAAAAGATCTGTGGCGCGCGACATGATGCGTTCCTGCTGCATGTCGCCCAGGATGTCGGCGAATGCGGCGGTGCCGCGCTTCTGCGCGCGCGCTTTGATGTACTTGTCGGCGGCGGCGCGGGCGTCGGCGACGCTTTCCTTGCTGCCGAGCCGCCGCGCGATGGTGGCGTAGTCCGCGTCGGTGCGGTTGACGTAGCCCAGGCTGTCGGCGGCGATGATGGCGCGGACCATCACGTCGGGCGCGGTGGAGGTAGGATCCCACGCGTCGGCGCCCTCGCGCGGCCCGATGGAGGCTTGCGCGCCGGGGTTGACAGAACCGGGGGCTTGTGGCAGCGTTGCGGGCATTCCGATCCCCCGTGCGGCCATTTCCAATTCGGCAACGACCTCGTTGGAAAGCGCGCCCTTAGCGGCAAGGGTCGGTTTTTTTATGTCGATGATGTCCCAGACATACCGGTTGCCGTCATTCGTCTCGAAAACAAGCAGTTGACACGGGTAGACCGAGACGCCGCGCCAGTCGTAGACGCCGAACTCCGTCTGGCTCCGATAGAATGTTCCGCCTTGCTTGACAGGGTTGTTTGAATGCTTGGGAGGCTCCGGATCGCCGCGCGGAGTCGTCGCAAGCAATTCGTCAAGATGATTGGCCGCGTCAACCTTCGCCCGCCAGAGTTTTTCACGGGTCCGGCGGAGCTTCTCGGAATCATTGGATTTCCAGAACTCGTCGAGAAAGTCTTCGTCAACCTTAACGAGTTTGTCCGCCGGTTCTCCAAGTTGGGAAAATGCGCGTCCGATGACGGTTTGACGAAGAAGCGTCTTGACCTTTGACTCGTCCTGCGCTTCGCGTGTCGTAAGTGCCGGAGACGGAACGACCATCATGTCCCGTCCGTTGATCGGGACGATGCTGTAGCGTATGTCGTCCCGCTCCGGGTTGAACCTCTGCGAGAGCGGGATCACGTTCCCCGCGTCGTCGTAGGTCACGGGGGCGAGAAGTTTCAATTGGTTCGGGCTCCACGCGACGGCTTCGCCCTCGCGAGTTGAAACTCCATCGTATCCCGTGACGGACTGGAAAATGTCGCGGGCCTTCACAAATCCCATCTCGTCCACCATCGCGGAGAAGATGGACAGCGCGTCGTTGGCATCGCCCCAGTTCTCGCCTTCGAAAAGCTCGTCGAGAACCGACAGCGCGTTTTCGTCCGCGTCTCGGATCGCGTCTCGAAGGGACTCCACCTCTTCGGATTCAAGCCGGGCGTCATATCCGGGAAGCGGGTTTTCCACGGACATCGCGAGTTCGGAGACGTTGTCCCCGAACGCTTCTGCGCGGCCACGGTTCCGCGTCGCAACATAGACTCCGGCGCCGTAGTTGCCTTTCGTGTCGAGGCGGGAGTAGTCCTTGCGGTTGAGGTCGCCGTCTTCTCCATGCCAGACGGGACCGTAGTAGCCGTTCGCCTCAGCCGCCTCGCGCACCATGCGCCGCGCGGTGTCCATGTCGCCGCGCCTTACCGCGTCCATGTACGCCGCGTCCATGTCCGCCGCGCTGCCGGTGTAGAGGTGGGAGATGGAGTAGCGGGGCCGGGCCGGGAGGTTCGCGTTCTGCCACGCGACGGCCCCGTCGTAGTCGCCGTCGAAGGTCTTCTCCTCCACGGCGTGGCCGGGTTCCGCGACCATGAACACGATTCGCGGCATCCCGTGCCGCCGGCCGAAGCCGTGGCGCTCGCGCGCCGGGTCCTCCGGCTCGAACGACTCGTCGTAGGCCATGCTCGAGGCGCGCTTGAAGCCGAAGTGCTTCTCGTAGAGATCGGGAAGATTCGTCGGTCCGGGGAACTGGTAGCAGTCCAGTTTCACGCCGCCAGCCTCCCGGATCATCGGAAGCACAGTCTTGAGGAATCCGCCTCCTTCGGCGAGCGAGAACACGGAGACGATGTTTCCATCCTGCTCGACGGCAAAACCGGAAAGGCCGTCGTCGGAAAGGAAGCACTTGTCACCCGCTCCGTAGGAATCGTGCAAGTCTACGGCATCACCCTTTGGGAGGAAGTTTCGGACAATCTCGAATACGTCGTGGAAGGTGGTCCCGTCCACGCGGCCGATGCGCAATAACGCACCGGTCTTTTCATTGGTCAATAATTGAACACCATCGCCGCTGTTGCGCCTTCCGGCAGCAACCCTTCTTGCCAGAACTCCGGCAAGTCGCTCTCGTATGCCGTCCAGCGTTCGTTGCGCAGCGTGGTATTCGGCAACGCTTTCGCCAGACATTCCGCGACTTTCCTCTTGTAGTCGTCGAAACTCATCGTCTGGTTCGGGTTCTGG
>CAMOSH010000197.1 GCA_946624575.1 uncultured Verrucomicrobiota bacterium | reverse complement strand
CCTCGCGGAAGCGCCCGGCCGCGACGTCCGCGCGCAGGTCGCGGTTGGTGCCGCAAATGAGCTGGAAGTCGCTCTCCGCCTCCTTGTCGCTCCCCAGCGGAAGGAAGCGCTTTTCCTCGATCGCGCGCAAAAGCATCGCCTGCTCGTCCGCGCCAAGCTCGCCGATTTCGTCGAGGAAGAGCAGCCCGCCGTCCGCCGCCTTCAGCAGTCCCGGACGGTCCGCCGCCGCGCCCGTGTAGGCTCCCTTGCGGTGGCCGAAGAGCGCGCTTGTGGCCTGATCGCCGCGCAGGGTCGCGCAGTTCACGTCCACGAACGCGCCCTGAAGCAGCCCCTTGGCCTTCCGCAGCTCATAGACGCGCCGCGCAAGCTGCGACTTGCCCGCGCCCGTCGGCCCCGTGAGCAGGATCGGGTCGCGCGAGCGCACGGCCACGCGCTCCACCGTCTCGATGAGCGCGTTGAACGCCGCGTTGCGCGTCTCGATGCCTCCCTTGAGCGACGTGATGTCGTCGCGCCGCTCCGTCGCGAACCGCCGCGCGAGCGCGTCGTAGCGCGAAAGCTCCAGGTCGATCACGCGGTAGGTTCCGCGTGGCCCGCAGTTGCGCTTCGACCCATTTCCCGATGGCGACGTCTGCACGAGCTTGCCAGGCAGGTGGTGCGACTCGTTGAGCAGGAACAGGCAGATCTGCGCCACGTGCGAACCCGTGGTGATGTGGACATACCAGTCGCGCTCCTCGCGGTCGAACCGCCGCGCGAGCGCGTAGTCGTAGAGCTTGCCGTAAACCTCCCCGAAATCCCACGGGTCGTCGAACTCCATGAGCTCGGGGACGACCACCGTGTCCGGCGAGGCCGTCCTGATGTCGCGGACCACGCTGTCGGCCAGCCCCTTGAACTGCGACTGGTAGAGCAGGTGGAACTCGTCGAAGTGCAGATCCTCCTGCATCGCGAGCGCCACGTTCGGGCGCCACGCGTTCCAGCGGTCCTTGCCGCGCGGCCCGTGCGCGTCGAGCGTCGAGCCGAGAAGGGAGATGATCGAGGTTTTCATGTGCGTTCGCAGGTTGGCGGTCAGCGTCTCCGGCGTTCAAGGCGCTTCGCGCATTCCGGGCACGGAAACGCGCCCCAGTCTAAACGAAGCCGGGCTGCAAATCCAGCGATATTTCCGCCGCGGGCGTGGCCGGACTTTGTCAGAACGCAAAGGCCGCAATCGCGCGGGCCGATGTGTCATCGAACGCCGCTGCGCGGCTATGACACAATCGACCCGCGCATTTTTTCACGCTTGAAAAACAACCCGGGTTCGGTTAGATTTCCTCCCCGAAAGGACAGATCATGTTGACCTAGTCCACACGACCAGGCTTTTAAGACCGGAAAGAAGACCGAAAAGAAAGGAATCTCATGACTGACATGCCACCCATGCCGGCAATGGTCGAATCGATTTCCGAGGCGAAAGCGAAGTTCTCCTCGATTGTCGACGCCGTCGGAGCCGGCAAGACGTTCGTGATCTGCCGCGCGGGCAAGCCCGTGGCAATGCTGTCGCCATTCACAGGAAGTCAGGCTGTTTCGCGCATCGGCCTTCTCAAGGACCGATTGAGCTTCGGACCGGACTGGTGGAAGAGGGACAAGGCGGCCGACCGCGAAATCGAGCGGGCATTTTCGGGAGACCGTCCGTGAAACTTCTTCTCGACACGCACATTCTCCTCTGGGCGCTGGCTGACAGTCCGCTACTGTCCGAAAAGGCCCGACGTCTCGTTGGCGACGCGGCCAACGACTGTTTCTACAGTCCAGTGTCCCTCGCGGAAATCGCGATCAAGCACCGGAAACACCCCGGCGACATGGTCCTGTCCGCCTCGGAGGCGCGGGCGGCCTTCCTTGCGGCGGGATTCATGGAGTCCCCGTTCTCCTCGCGCCACGCGGCGGAATTGGACGTCCTTCCACCGTTCCACGCCGACCCATTCGACCGGATGCTTCTAGCCCAGGCCGCAGCGGAGGGGCTGAGGCTCGTCTCCCACGACGACAGGGTGGCTCTCTACGACGGCATGGTAGAACACGTTTGATCATTCGGTTCGATCAACCCTCCCGCGCTGCGGCTCCGCGCCTCTACAGGATTCACAGGACTCGCAAGTCAATGGCTGTAAATCCTACGCGTCTTTTCGGCATGACCGAACTCACCCCACCCTTCTCCTTCCGCCCGATCGGTTTCCTGCGCGGCGCGGCGACGCGCAAACAAGGCGCGCCGCCTCAAGCCGCGCCGCGCAATCTCGAAGGCTTCGGGAGGATGGAACCATGACCCCGGACGCATTCGGCCTCGTCGCGCTGTCCGCGCTCTCGCTCGGCTTCTACAATGTCGCCTGCAAGCACGCGGTGAACGACAACTCGGCTCTGGACGTGCTGCTGTGGTCCTCCGTGTCGGGTCTCGTCGCGTTTCTCGCGGCGGCCGCGGCTGACGGCGGGGCCGCAGGCTTCGCCGAGGCGGCGCGCGCGACGTCGGCAACGCGCTGGATGCTCGCTGGCAAGGTGGCGCTCGTCGGGTCGAGCTGGGCCGCGGGCTACCTTGCGATGCGACGCCTCCCGATTTCGCTCGCGGCGCCGGTGCGGGCCACGGCGCCGCTCTGGACGCTCCTCGGCGCCATTGCGCTCTACGGTGAAACTCCGGGACCTGTCCGCGCGCTCGGCATGCTGCTCATGGTGGCGGGCTACGTCCTGCTGGCGGCGCTCGGCTCGCGCGAGGGATTCTCGTGGCGGAGTCGCGAAATGGGACTGGTCGTCCTCGGAACGCTGCTCGGCGCCGCCTCCGCGCTCTACGACAAGTTCCTGCTCGCCCGCGCCGGCCTGCCGCCAAGGACGGTCCAGCTGTACTTCAGCGCGGGACTTGTGCTGCTCTACGGCGCGGTGTGGATCGCCCGCCGCGCGGTCTGGCCCGCGGCGGAGCGAACGCCCTTCCGGTGGCGTTGGTCGATCCCTCTCGTCGGCGCGCTGCTCATCCTCTCCGACGCACTCTACTTCCGCGCCGTCGCGATCCCGGGCGCTGACATCTCGCTCGTCTCCGTCTTCCGCCGGATGAGTTCCGTCGTCTCGTTCCTCGTCGGCGGACTCCTCTTCCGCGACCTCGCGCTCCGCCAGAAGGCCCTCGCACTCCTTCTTGTCCTCGCCGGCGCCGTCCTCGCCGCACTGTGAACGGACTCCGCTCCCGGCGCGGTGGCGGTTGCATCCGCTCCCTTCCTCGCCGATTTCACGGTCCGGGTTGAAATGGAGCAGGGAATTCCCGCAATGCGCTCGACCTCCGGCTTGAAGGGATGCCCGCGTTCTTCGAGACGCCGCCGGTCTCTTGCATGGGAAAAACGAAGCGATCTGGATTTCTTTCTAAAAACATATCGAATTTTCTAGCATTGTCCTTCGCGCATGACTGGGACCGGCGCCGTGCCGCGTTCCACCTCCGTGGAAAAAGATGCCTTTTTTCTGGCGCGCAGCCCTGCCGAGGCGGCGTTTTCCGTCGCGAAACCGGCAATTCGCCCGAAGTTGGCACGCCTCTTGCTTTAAACCAAACCGTCCCGGATGCGGCGCGGTGGCCACGCGGACCGGGACCCCCTGGCGGCGGGCGCCCGCCGCCAGGGGAGGCCCCGCGAGGGGAACGGCCGCCGAACGCTAGGCTTCAATCACCAAAACATAGGAGAAACACAATGAACGTCACACTTGCACGAGCCCTCAAGGAAAAGAACCGCATCGCCGGCAGACTTCGCAAGGCGCAGGAGTTGGTGAAGAAGGAGAACCGCAAGGCGGCAGGGTCGCCCCGCGCCGTGGATGTCGCCGCGACGTTTGCGGAGGCCGAACGCCTCTCGGCGCTGCTCGCCGCCGTCAAGGCCGCTATCGCGAAGGCGAACGATGGCATCATCGCGACCATCGTCGAGCTGGAAGAAACCAAGTCCCTGCTCGCCTTCATCGGTTCGGTGAACACAGACGACGAGGTCGTTCTGGAGCACGACTACCGCGGCACCGTCGAGCGGCGCTGGGATGTGGCGATTCGCCAGACCGAGCTTCTTGCGAAGACGGCCGCCCTGCAGGAGCGCGCCGACGCCCTGCAGGACAAGCTCGACGAATACAACGCCTCAACGCGCGTCGACCTGCCCGACCTGACGTAGCGCTTTGCCGGAGTCCGGGCTATCGTCGGGAATTGTGCCCGGCCAGGACTGCCCGGACGCCGTCCAAGAAACGGCACCAGGTAGGACGGACACCCAGGCGCATTTCAAATGCGCACCGATCCAGATACCGGCAACGGGTCTCTCCGGCAAGGAGAGATGAAAGCTCAAACCGCAATGACTCAACCATTTCGATTCAAGCCAAAATCCGTAATCCTTGTTCCGTCCGATTCCTCCCTCGTTCCGTTTCCGCCGCCGGGCGGGTCTCCCGCCCGGCGGCGCTTTTTCTTGCGCGGCCGCATGCCATTTGCTAGCTGGCATAACGAACTTTGACTTCGCGACTTGTAGCCTTTCCGATTTTCAACCTTTCAACAATGATTTCTTACCATTCCTCTTCCGAGCCCCCGCGTGGCGGGGTGCCGCACCCCGCCACGGCTGAGGCTTCACCCGTTTTCCTCGACGGCTCCTTCGGCGAGGGCGGCGGGCAGATTCTGCGCACGTCGCTTTCGCTCTCGGCGCTGACCGGCCAGCCGCTCCGTCTGGAGAAGATCCGCGCCGGGCGGGAAAAGCCGGGTCTCAAGCGCCAGCACCTCGCGGCGGTGAAGGCCGTAGCGGAAATCTGCGGCGCGAAGACCAATGGCGCCGAGCTGGGCTCGACGACGCTTTCCTTCTCGCCCGGAGCGATCCGGGGCGGCGCCTACCGGTTCGACGTCGGGTCGGCGGGCAGCGCGACTCTGGTCGCGCAGACGGTCCTGCCGGTTCTGCTGCGCGCCCCGGAGCCCTCCGAAGTCGCGATCACGGGCGGAACGCACGTCCCTTGGGCCCCGACCTGGGACTTCTTCGCGGAGAGCTACCTGCCGCAGCTGCACGCGATGGGCGCGCGGGTCGAGGCCGAGTGCCCGATGCGCGGCTTCTACCCGGCCGGCGGCGGCGAGATCCGCCTGCGCGTCGAGCCCTTCAACGAAGCGGACGCGCGCCCGTTCGCCCTGGAGAAGACCGGGGCGCTGCGCCGGGCGCGCGTCTCCGCGATCGTAAGCGGCATCCCGATCGCGATCGCGGAGACGGAGGCCGACATCCTCATGGAGAAGTTCCCGGAGCTGGCGCTCGAGCGCGACGTGCGCGAGGTCGAGTCTCCCGGCCCCGGCAACGCCGTCTGGGTTTCGCTCGAGTTCGAGCGCGTCACGGCCGTGTTCTCCTCGATCGGCGAATACGATCTCTCGCGCAAGACAGTCGCCCACCGCGTAATGAACGCCGTGCGCAAGTATCTCAAGACCGGCGCGCCCGCGTGCCCTCACCTGGCGGACCAGCTTGTCGTCCCGATCGTCGCACTCGGCGGGGCCGGCGTCTTCGTCAAGGGCAAGGACACCCTGCACGAAACAACCAACTGGGAAGTCGTCCGCACGTTCCTTCCAGCTGCGGAAATTGTGCGCGAGGAAACCGACGGCGACCCGAAGATCCGGCTCCGGGTGCGCCGCTGACGCACCGACGCGCGGGACTGACTTGAACGGAGAAACGACCTGGAAAACCGCCGACCATCGGGCTATCTAATCAATCTAATCACATGGAATGATTAGATTGACAAGATTGATGAGATTATCCGCTGCGCGGGATTGCCCGGGCGGGCGCCGCGTGCTAGAATCGGCCCGTCTAACACCACGAACACGGAAATTCCCACATGTCCGAACTCAATCTCTCCAACGACATTCTCAAGAACCTCCTCGGCCTTGTCACGCAGGGCGTGGCCAAGGACAAACTCGGCGGCGCAGCCAATCTGGTCGGCTCTCTCCTCGGAGGAAACGGCGGCGGCCTCGGCGGCCTCGCGAGCCTTGCGGGCGGGCTTCTCGGCGGCGCCAAGGGCGGCACGGACGACCTGCTCGCCAAGCTCTCCTCCGCGGTGAAGACCGTCCTTGGGTCCGGTTCGCTCGCCGCGCAGGCGAAGGACGTCTTCAAGAGCCGCCTTCTCGACGGCAACACCGCCGCCGCCGTCGCAAAGCAGTTCGGAATCGCCGAGGGAGCCGTCGACGGCCTCGTCCAGCAGGGCGTCGCCGCCGTCCGCGACCAGTTCCTCAAGATGATCTGACGCACCGGCCGCCGTCCACGCGATTTTCCGCGGCGTCTTTCACCGACCGCTCGTCGGCTTCTCCGACGAGCGGCCGCCGTTTCAGTTTAGCCGCGCGTTCAAAAGAAAATTAGAAATATCGCGAAATTTCTATTTTCTGCGACCTGTGAAAACCGACCGCCACCCGCCGGGCGGCGCCGGCGGAACGGTCCGCACCGCAAATTGAACCGCTTTCGCGACAGTTTCCGCATTATGGCACGCATCTTGCTTTACGGAATTGTCCCGATGGAACCACGCATGCCGGCGGAGTCGGGACGGCGCCGCGACAAGGCGGCGGCACGATCTCCGCCAGCATGCCCCACAGAAAATGCACTGGACAAAGCAACTCGACGAAAATTCCCTTCCCATCCGCTCATGGTGCGCCGACGTCGAACCGGGCGCGCTCGCGCAGGCGGAGAACCTCTCGCGCCATCCCGCTCTCTTCTCGCATGTGGCGCTGATGCCCGACTGCCACCAGGGCTACGGCATGCCGATCGGCGGCGTCGTGGCCGCGGACGCGGCGGTGATCCCGGCCGCGGTGGGCGTCGACATCGGATGCGGCATGCGCGCGGTGGAGACGGATCTGCCAGCGGAGCGCTTCGCGGACATCCGCGTGCGCCGCGCGCTGCAGGAGAAGCTCAAGGAGCGCATCCCCGTCGGCGAGGGCGTCTCGCACAAGGTGCAGCAGAAGTGGGAGGGCTTCGAGGAATACCTCGGCAACAACGGCCAGGTACGCGACTGGTGCTGCGCGCTCGACCGCAAGAACCTCGGCACGCTCGGCGGCGGCA
>CAMOSH010000196.1 GCA_946624575.1 uncultured Verrucomicrobiota bacterium | reverse complement strand
CGCCCTCTGCCGCGACCGCGTCCCTGCGGCATTCCGCGTGCTGGAGTGCGGCGGCACGCCGGCCACGGATGTGCTTGTGCGCACCTACGCGGACGGCTCGTCCGCCGCGCTTTCGCTTCCGATGCCGCGCACTCCGCTGGCTCATCGCACGGTACGCATTGAAGTGCCCGACGACTCATTGCCAGCCGCGCCTGATCTTGGCGGCCTCGGCGACCGCAGGTTCGAAAAGGCAGAACGCTTCTGGCGAGTTTCCTCGTCCGAAGATAACGTCGTGCCAGGCGACGACTTGCTTGTCGCGCTTCCACGTCTTCCCGACACGCTAGTGTCGGTCGAGCGCCTCGCCGACGGCGAAACGTGGTTCTGCGCGTCGGTCAAGTCGCCGGACTCGCCATCAACCGAACCGGAAGACGAGGGCGCAGGCTTCCCGAATGGCGTGACGGTGTTCTGGGACGCCTCTGGCAGCCGCTCTGGAGACCATGCAGCGGAGTTCGATTTTCTGCGCGGACTGAAAATCGGCGAAGGGGCGCCAGCGCGTCTTGTAGTGTTCCGCAACGAAACGGAGAAAACTCGCGAGTTTGCGGACATGGGGGCGCTCGTCGCGGCGCTGAAGGAGACAAAATACGACGGCGGGACCGACTTCGCTGCACTAGCCGCAGCCATAGCAGCAAACGACGGCCCGGCAATCGTATTCACCGACGGAGTGGACACCCTGTCAGGCAGGAAAACCGACTTTGGAGGAAGGAAGGACGTGGCCGCGATAGTGACCGGAGCCGTGCGCGACATCGAAGCCATGCGCCGCGCGTGCGGCGGCCTTGCGTTCGGTCCTGACGCTGATCCGGGGGCATTCCGGCATCGCGGAGACGCGGTGTCGGTCGTCGGGCACCGCACGGTGCGCGCGCTTGAGGGAACCGGGTTCTCCGACGTCGAAGGCGTGGGGGCAGACGCCACGCGGCGCGCGACCGTCGTCGGAAAACTGGACGGAGAGTACGCATCGGGATTGATTGCGCTTGAAGGCGGCATTTCGATTCCGTTTTCGGTTTCGGCGGCAAACGCGAAACCTGGCGCCGCGATCGCGACCGCCTGGGCCGCCATGCGCGTGGGCGATCTGTCTGCGGACCCAACGGAAAACGAGACTGAACTACTGGCGCTTGGCCGCCGTTTCGGACTGGCCGGCCCGTCCACTTCGCTGCTTGTACTGGAATCGCTCGACCAATGGCTCCGCCACGACATCGAACCGCCGGAATCGCTTCCGGAAATGCGCCAAAAATGGCTCGCCTCGAAAAAGAGCTCGCCCGGACCATCGCCAGAAGAACGGGCCGAACGACATTTCGCGGAAGTCGCCAGGCTGTGGAAGCTGCGCATGGACTGGTGGAACTCCGGGCGCGAGGCCTGGTCGAAAGACAAAAGAGGCCCCGCCCCCTCGGGGCGGCCGGAGTCTCCGGTGGTCGATGGTGCCACCGCCCTGAACGCCGAATTCGGCGGCGAAGCGGCGGAGGTCGTCGAGGAGGAAGGCAGCGCGAACGCCGTCCGAAGGCTCTCCGCGAGGTCGCTCGCGTCCCGGTTCGCAATGGCTGGAGCGGCCCTGGCGGGCGCCGCGAACGGATCCGCAGCGAGCAGATCCTCGGCAAGCGAACCCTCCGCCAAGGGCTCACCGGCTGGAGTCACGATATCCGTGAAGCCCTGGTCGCCGGACGTGCCGTATCTCAAGGCGCTTGACGCAACCGTCGCCGGCGGCGCGACCGACGCTCCAATGCGGCTCGACGCCGCAAAGGCCTCGTATCTGGCCGCGCGAGCGGAATGGGAGACTTCGCCGGCATTCTTTCTCGACTGCGCGGGATGGTTCTTCGCGCGCGGCGACGCCGCATTCGCCGTGCGCGTGCTGTCGAATCTGGCCGAACTGCGAATCGAGGATCCGGCGCTCCTGCGCGTCATGGCATGGCGCCTCAAGGAAGCGCGCGCCTACGCGCAGAGCGCCGCGACGCTGCGCCGCGTCTGCGCGCTGCGCCCGGAAGAGCCGCAATCCTGGCGAGACCTGGCGCTCGTGCTGGACGAATCGGGACGCGCCGAGAGCGACGGGGCCGCGCTCTCCGAAGCGCTTTCGCTGTACCGCAAAGTCGCGCTGCATCCATGGGCGCGACATTCCAATCCGGTTTCCGTATTCGCCATTGAGGAGCACAATGCGCTACTGGCGTGGTGCGAACAGCGAGCCATTGAGCTCCCGCCGCCGCCCGGGAAGCGAGAAGCGCCCGGGCCTCTGCCGGAGGAGCTGCGCGGGGTGCCGGACTGCGATCTACGCGTCGTGCTCGCCTGGGACGCCGACGAGACCGACATCGACCTGCACGTCACCGAACCATCCGGAGAGGAGGCCTTCTACGGCAATCGGCGCACAGCGTCCGGCGGCGACGTCTCCCGCGACGTCACCGACGGCTACGGCCCCGAGGAATACATGATCCGCAAGGCGCCAGCCGGAACGTACAAAGTCCGGGCGCACTACTACGCGTCGCACCAGCAGGCCGTGTTCGGCCCGGCGACCGCAACCGCCACCGCGTTTTCCGAATGGGGCCGGCCGGAGCAGTCGTTCCGCACTCTTTCCATCCGGCTCGACAAGGCCAAGCAGATGCTGGAACTCGGCTCTTTCGACGTGGGGCGGTAGGCCCCCCCCCGGGGGGGGAAAAACGGCTCCGGCGCTTGGTTCGGCGAACCTGGAAGGGATCCGTAGAACCGCCGTGACGACAGGCGCGCGTTGCAATCCGTGCGCCTTTTCACTATCCTCCGTCACGTCCGCCCGCCTTGCCGCGCTAACAATTTCTTAACAATCGCGTGGCAGAATCCGTCGGCGACGCCACCGGAGGCGGTCTTCGGTGGGCTAGGCCGCCCGTTGAGGCGGAAAATCCTGAATCGGGGAATAATGCACATGCTTGAAGTGAGGAACCTGAAGAAGCGATTCGGCTCCTTCGAGGCGGTGAAGGGAATCTCGTTCACCGTCGGGAAAGGCGAAGTGCTGGGCTTTCTGGGCCCAAACGGCGCCGGCAAATCAACGACCATGCGAATGATCACCGGATTCCTTCCGCCAACCAGCGGAACCGCCGTCGTGTGCGGGCACGACATGGCGACGGATCCGGTCGAAGCGAAAAAACTCATCGGATACCTCCCGGAATCGGCGCCGAGCTATCGCTCGATGACCGTTGCGGACTATCTGCGCTTCGTGGCCGACATCCGCGGATACCGGGGATCTGAAGCCGGGGACAGGGTCGCCGCCGCGATTGAAAAGGCGCGTCTGGGATCGGTCGTGAACAAGACGATCGAGACTCTTTCCAAGGGCTACCGCCAGCGCACGTGCTTCGCCCAGGCAATACTCCACGATCCGCCGGTGCTGGTGATGGACGAGCCGACCGACGGCCTCGATCCGAACCAGAAATTCACTGTACGTGGCATGATACGCGAAATGGCCGCCGAAAAGGCAATCATCGTCTCCACGCACATTCTAGAGGAGGTGGATGCGGTCTGCACCCGCGCCATCGTGATAGCCGACGGGGAAATCCGCGCCGACGGCACTCCCGAAAGTCTCCGCGCCATGGATCCGTCCGGCCGTCTCGACGCCGTGTTCCGTTCCCTTACGATGAAAGAGGAGAAATGACATGAACTCCTTTGGCAAGACGCGCGCCGTATTCCGGCGCGAATTCCGCTCGTACTTCGACTCCCCTGTCGCGTACGTATTTCTCACCGCGTTTCTGGTCCTTGTCGGATTCTTGACGTTCTGCGTGGCGATGCTGTACGAACGCCGGCAGGCCGATCTATCGCCGTTCTTCCTCTGGCATCCGTGGGTTTACCTGCTGCTAGTTCCCGCTGCAACGATGGGCCTTTGGGCCGACGAACGCCGCAATGGCACGATAGAGCAGCTCCTGACATTTCCGATAACCGTCGGCGAGGCGCTTCTTGGCAAGTTTCTGGCGGCGTGGGCGTTTCTGGGCATTGCGCTGGCACTCACGTTTCCCGTCGCGGCAACCGTCGGCTGGCTGGGCTCGCCCGACTGGGGAGCCGTTTTCAGCGGCTACCTCGGATCGCTTCTGCTGGCCGGCGCCGCGGCCGCGATCGGACTGTTCGCCTCAACTTTGTCGCGTTCGGGCGTGGTCGCCTTCGTGATTGCACTGGCGCTGCTGTTCCTGGCCATGATGGTCGGCTTCGAGCCCGTGAGCGGCGCGCTCGCGCGCCTTGGCGTGCCGTCCGGCGTCGTTGACGCCGTTGCGGCATGTTCGCTGCTTTCGCATTTCGAGGCGCTTCAGCGCGGCGTCATCGACGCCGCCGACGTCGGCTTCTACGTCGCCGTGATTGCGTTCTTCCTCTTTGCTGCGCGGACCGTGGCCAACGGCAGGCGCGGCGCCGGCGGCGGCGTCGCGGCGCTCGCGGCCGTCGGCGTCATCGCGTTTTCATCCGTCGCGATCCTCTCCTCGCTTTCGCTCCGGGCAGACCTGACCGAAAGCGGAATCTACACGCTTTCGGACGGCGCGCGCGCATTGCTGGCAAAGCTCGATTCCGACGTGGTCCTCAAATACTACGCAAGCACCAGCGCGCCGGAGATGCCGATGGACGCGAAGTCGTACGCGCGGCAGGTGCGCAACTTCCTGCGCGAATGCGAACGCGCCTCCGGCGGGCGGCTTTCCCTGGAGGTCTACGACCCGAAACCAGATTCCGACGCCGAGGAATGGGCGCAGCGCTACGGCGTGGAGCCGCAGACCGTCACGCCGTTCGGCCCGCCCGTGTATTTCGGACTCGTCGCGTCGTGCGGCGACCGCGAAGAAACGCTGGGAGCAATATCCAGGCGCACGGAATCGACGTTCGAGTACGACGTCACGCGGCTGATCACGCGCGTCGCATGGCCGGAACGTCCCGTGGTGGGCGTCATGACGTCGCTGGACGGGGTGCTTGAGGGGCCCGATCCGATGTCGGCGATGCGGCGGCGGCGGATTCAGCGCGGCTGGACAGCGTTCTCCGAACTGGCAAAGGACTACGACGTACGCCCGGTTGCCACGGACGTCGATGCCATCGACCCTGCCGTCAAGACGCTCGTGCTTCTGCACGCGCGCGACCTTTCCGACGCCACGCTCTACGCGATCGACCAGTTCGTGCTGCGCGGCGGGCGCCTGATCGCCTGCGTCGATCCGCTCAGCGCGATGGAACTTCTCTCCGAACGTCAGGACGGCCTCGGGAATCCTTCCGCCGGTGGCGGCCCCTCCGGCCTCGACCCGCTTTTCAAGGCGTGGGGCGTTGGATTCGCATCCGAATCCGTGGTATGCGACCTGGCCGCCTCGACGCGACTGGACAACGGCATGGGCGGCGTCGAGGAAAATCCGGCGTTTCTTTCGATCGGCGAGGAGAACATGGACTCCGGCGACATCCTGGCGACCGGACTGTCCCGCGTAATGCTGCCGTTCGCGGGTTCGTTTTCATTCGACTCGGC
Organism: uncultured Verrucomicrobiota bacterium; assembly: GCA_946624575.1. Taxonomy (GTDB): domain Bacteria; phylum Verrucomicrobiota; class Kiritimatiellia; order RFP12; family UBA3636; genus UBA3636. The sequence goes on along the minus strand of CAMOSH010000196.1, from coordinate 1,637 downwards.
CAAGGCGCCCGGACTTGCATTCTCCCCGGTGGTTTCCACTTCGGCGGATCATTCATCCGACGCCGACCGCATGGCTGCGGTCTACGACATCGACGGCCTCCGCCGCAGTCTCTCGCCCGACGGGCGCCAGCGCGTCGTGGTCGCCCGCCTCTCCGGCGAGTTCCCGACGGCGTTTCCCAAGGGACCGGACGGGACCAACGCGGTTTCCGGAGCGCTGACTTCCGGCAAGAGCGACGTCCTGCTCGTCGGCGACTCCGATTTCGTCGCGGACGAATTCGGGATCCGCGTCCTCCAGACACCGTTCGGCGCGATGCTCCAGCCGTTCAACGACAATCTCGCGCTCTTCTCCAACATCATCGAGCAGTTCGCCGGACGCGAGGAACTCGTCGGCATCCGCACGCGCGGCGCTTCCGACAGGCCATTCGCCAAGGTGGACGCGCTGGAGACGCGCGCCATCGAGCGCTGGCAAAGCAAGGAGAACGAACTGCGGCAGGCGCTCGAAGACACCCAGCGCCGCCTTTCGGAGCTGGAAAGCGGCAAAAGTGCTGGCGACCGCCGACTGCTGTCTCCGGAACAGGAGGAGGAGATCGTCCGATTCCGCAAGACCCAGGCCGACACGCGCCGACAGCTCAAAAACGTCCGCAGGGAGCTGACGGCAGACATTGACGCACTCGGACTCCGCATCAAGTGCATCAACATCGCGCTCGTCCCCGCGCTCGTCGTTCTCTTCGGAGTGGCGCGGGCGATTCGCCGCCGCCGCGGCTAATCCCCACCCCGCTCCATCCGGTCCGATTACCTGGAGACTCTGCCATGAACAAGAAAACAACATTGGTCCTTTGCGCGGTCGCGGTCGTGCTTGCCGCAGCAGCGCACTTTCTGGGCGGCGCTTCGCGCGCGTCCGCACCCGATCTCGCCGGACGCAAGATCGTCCCTGACGTGTCGATCGCGGACGTGGCGCGCGTGCGTGCCGGGTCCGTGACGCTGGCCGCCTCGGACAACGGTTGGGTCGTCGAATCCATGCACGGATACCCGGCCGATCGCCGCAAGATACTCGACAACCTGCGAAACCTGCTCGACGTCAAGGTCGGGCAGGTCGCGCGCGGACGCAAACTCTCCGAAAGGACGGAGGTTGTCCTCGAAGACGCCGGCGGTCGCGTCCTCACGTCGGTGGTGCTTGGCGAGCGCCATCCGAAGTGGGGATTCGGACGCTACGCAGAATTCAAGGGAAACACGGTGCTCGTCTCCGACGTCCTGGACGCGTTCAACGGCGACCCGAAACGCTGGTGCGAAACGAAAATCGCCGACGATCCGTGGATTTCCTTCACGTCGGTCGCTTCGCCCGACACGCCTGATGAAACCACAGGATTCTCCACCGGAGTCGTCGCGCACGTGACGATCGCCGGCGACACGAACCGCCTGGCCACGGTCGGAAACGCGCTCCCCGACGGGTCAGGACGCTACCTGCGCCTCGACGGCCAGCCCTGGATCTACGTGGTGCCGTCGTATTCCGCCGAACGACTGCTTCCCAAGCCCGAGCCAGAAACTCCCACCGAACCAGCAGAGCCCGCAGAGCCAGCCACGCCAGCCGAACCCACAGCGCAAGCCGAGCCTGCCGAACCAGCCACACCAGCTGAACC
>CAMOSH010000195.1 GCA_946624575.1 uncultured Verrucomicrobiota bacterium | reverse complement strand
CGGCCGGCTGGCGGTCTTCGTAGTCGGTCGTGAGGAAGGTGATGGACTTGGCGGGCAGTTCGACGTCGAAGCGCCCGTCCTTCGCCTCCACCGTGCCCGACATCGGTTGCAGGTCGTTGAAGGGGCTGGCCGGCGGGTGGCCGGCCTCGTACACGTAGCGGCGGAGCGGCTGGTGGAGCGACGGCGTCCTGTCCACGCGCGCCTTCCAGGAGGAGCAATCGACCGTCGCCGCCTTCGCCGGGCCGCGGTTGACGAGCGCGACGGAAACCGTCCGGTCCGGGTTCATCACCGCGCCGCCGCGCAGCATCGGGTCGGAGAACGAACATGCGAGCACCGTGGCGTTCTTGCGGAAGAGCTTGACGAGCCAGCCCATCGCGTACAGTTCCTCGTAGGCGGAATAGTCGCGGTCCGTCGTGGACCAGCGGAACGCGCCCCACTTGTTGTATTTCACGTCCATGCGCCAGCCGCACTTCGCGGCCTCGTATGCGGCGCGGCATTCCGGCGAGTCGCCGTCTTCGACCACGAACGGGTCGGGATAGTCGACGAACGTCCAGTTCACGCATGCCGCCGCGCCCTGGTTCATCGCCGCAAGCCCCATTTCGCACTTGCAAAGCACCGTCTCGCCCCTCCTCTCCGGGCAGCGGACGTGGTGGCTTGCGTCGTCCACCATGACGCCGGTCCTCCCCTCCGCGGGCGAGAACCCGAATTCGCCGAGGATGTAGCGCTTCGCCTTGCAGGAGAGCGCATGCTGCACGAGACGGGAGAAACAGCGGTTGTATTCCGCCCAGCGCCCGAGGTCGTCGATGTCGCCGCCGGTGTACCAGTGCGTGCCATAGACGCCCACGTAGTCGTCCATGTTGGCCTTGATCCAGTCGAGAAGCGGATAGACGCTCTGCGCGCTTTCCGGATCCGGCGACGCGGACTGGTCCGAGGCGAGGAGCCCGATGTCCAGGCCGTGTCGGCGAAAGGCGTGGAAGAGCGCGGCGTAGAACGACTTGAAGAGCCTGCGCCGCGCCTCCCTTTCCTTCCCCGCGCCCTCGCCGAACCACCCCCAGTTCTCGCCGTTCATCAGCTCGTTCGTGAGGCCGTAGTAGCGGATCTTGCGGCAATTGCGCCCGCGGACGAGGTATTCGAGGTTCTTCGCGACCTTCTCGGCGTATTCGTTCGGGTCGAGCCCCTCCGCCAGCGGCATCGCGCAGGGGACCGCGTAGAGCGTCGTCCCAGCCTTGCGGAAGGTGAGGTCGTAGTAGTCGGCGAAGCGGTCGAGCTGCTCGCGCGACTGGTCGGCGAAGCCCGTATAGACCCGCGCGAACGTGGGCGAGAGTTCCGCGAAGGACTTCAGGACGCGCTGGTCGCGGAAGTCGTCCGGCATGAGGGCCGTGAAGTTCGCCTCGGAGTTCTGGTAGCCGAAGCCGTTGAAAAGCCAGCGGAAGTAGGGCTTCTCGATGGTGACGGTCGCTTTCGTGTTCATGGTTTCGATTTCTGGCCCTGGCCGTCGGAAACGAGCAGCCCGGTGAGATGGCACCCGTAGCCGCCGCTCGCCGGATTTTTCTCCGGAAGGGCGACGACTTCCACGACGTGCCGCCCAGGCCGGTCCTTGCAGAGGAAGAGCGCGGGCGTCTTCCACCACCACTGGTCGCGGTAGCAGTCCAGCCCCCGCGCGACGGGTTCGCCGTCGAGGAGGACGTCCATCTTGCCCCAGTCGTAGGGGTCGCGCCCGATTCGGTAGAGGAGCGCGACGGTCGCGCCCTCGACCTCCAGGCGGATCCGGGACCCGGCGTTCGTGCAGGCGAGTCCTTCGCCCCAGCATCGGTCGCGGAGCGGGAAGAAGCCCCCGCTCTCCAGAATCTTCGCGTCGGCCATTCGGAGAAACTCCCCGCCGTCGAATGACGTGCCGAAGAGCGGTTCGGGCAGAGGGGGCGGCGCCGGCACCGGCCGCCCGGCCTCCGTCCACGCCGCATGGCGGTCGGCCAGGAGGCGGTTCAGGAGCGCGGCGGCGTAGGCGTGCCCGACGTCATTGGGGTGCACGGAGTCCGCCGCGATGTCCGACCACGCGATCCGGCCCGTCTTCACGAACGGGACGTAGAGCGCGTCGCGCCAGCTGACGAACGGCACGCCGTAGTGCTCCGCCACGCGCGCCTGCCATTCCTGCGCGTTGCCGCCGCGATGGTCGGCCATGCCGAGGAGGATGACGGCGATGCCGCGCGGATCGGCGAGAAGCTGCCGTACCACGCCCTCGAACGATTCCGCGCACTCGCGGCTGTTCGCGTCGTTCACGGCGAACTCCACCGCCACGACGTCCGGCGCCTTGTCCAGCACGTCGCGCTTCAGGCGGAAGGCGCCGATCTGGCTGCCCGTCGCCCCGATCCCCGCATTGACGAAATCGATTCGCGCCCCGGGGAAGGCGCGGCGCCACCCGTCGCAGAAGAGCCGCCCCCAGCTCTTCTCCGGACTCGACGCGCGCGCCCCCTGCGTGATGGAGCCGCCGATGACGGCGATGCGGGCGTTCTCCCCGCGTTCGAGCGCCCCCCACACCCGCGCAAAGCGCGAGAAGTCGCCGGGGACGAGAACGCCGCCGCGCCAGATTTCCTCAAGGGCCGGCGGCTCCGCGCCGCTGGCAAGGGGGCCGCCGGGAAGGTCGCCGACCCAGTCGCCGGCCTGCGCCGCTCCCGTCGCCAGCGCCGCCAGCGCAAATTTCGCAGTTCCCGCTTTCATGGTGCTTTGCCCATTTCGACGACCCGGCCGGTGCGGCGGGCCTTTTCGGCGGCGAAAGTCGTGAGGTGGGACTCGATGGTGGCGTCGGTCCCGGAAACGATCAGTTCGGGCCGGCCCTCCACGATGGCGCGGCAGAAGGCCCTCAGGAGCCCGCCGTCGCCGCCGCCGTGGCCGCCGTCCATGTCCGCGCCGGAGGCTTTCGTGTCGATCGTCTCGGTCTTGCGCGTCAGGAAGTCGTAAACGCGGATGACGGAACTGTCGTCGGACTCGATCGTCCCCCGGGTGCCGAAGATTCGCGTCATGCGGCCGCCGCCCTTGTTGAAGGCCGTCATGGTGAACGAGGCCGTCGCGCCGATGACGAGCGCATCGGCCGTGGTCGAGACGGCGAGTCGCGCGGCAAGGCTGCTGTCCGGCCACACCCGGATGCGGAGCGTGTCCGCCCCCGCCTTGACGCTCCATTCGTCCTTTTTCTGCGTGACGACCGCGTTCGCCCACCCGTCGCGCGGAAGGGTCTGGACGGTCGCCATGGCCGTCGCGGCAAGAAGGGTTGACAGGACGAAAACCGACAGGAGCGAACGGACGTGACGCCCGTTCCCCCAGCAGGAAGGGAGAACTTGTTGAAAACGAGGATGTAACGATTTCATGGTGCGTTCTTTTAGTGGATTGTCAGTATAAACGGGGGAAAATATGAAATTCGCTTTTTTTCAGAAAAATGTTGCATATTTTATGCTGTTTTGCTATTGTTGAGGGCAAAGGGAAAATCTCCATGACAGCTACGGCGACAATGTGCGAACGCGGGCAAATCACAATTCCCAAGCAGTTCTGCAACCAACTCGGCTTCCAACCGGGAATGGTGTTTGTATTCACGATTGAGGGAAACAGCGTTAGAATGTCTGCGAAAAACCAGCGGCGCGAGAAGTTGGAAGAGGCGCGTGGTTGCTTGAAAGGCATGTTCGACGACATTGGCACGGATGCCCTAATCGCGGAAATGCGGGGGCGCTGATGACTTACGCGATTGACACGAATATCATCTTTGACATTTTCAAAGATGATCCCGTATTTTCGCAGCCGTCGATTGACTTTATCAGCAGTCTCTCTGTACTTGACAACATTGTTGCCTGCGATGTGGTATGGGCGGAGGCATCGGCCGGTTTTAGCGACAAGGCGGTGTTCCGTCGCCGCATGGCAGATATAGGCGTAACGTATTCTCCCATGCCGGAGGTAGCGGCTGTCCGGGCCGGCGAGATGTGGAAGTGCGCGCGCGCCGAGGCTGCCAAGGCAAAATCGAAAGCCCGACTTGCCGTCATTCCGGACTTTCTCGTCGGTGCCCATGCGTTGGAATGCGCAGACGCCCTCATCACTCGCGACAGGGGCTTCATGCGCCAATGGTTCTCCGGTCTGACCGTCGTTGATCCCTCCGCACAGTAGTCCCGACTGTCTCAGTCTCGCACCCATTGGTTGTTTCCATATTTCCATATTCTCAGCGTTCCCCTTCGTCCGCCTGCCTCTCCGGCTCGAACCACTTCTCGATCAGCTTGCCGAGAATCACTTGTCCGCGCACTCGCGGCTGCTCGCGTCGTTCACGGCGAACTCCACCGCCACGACATCCGGCGCCTTGTCCAGCACGTCGCGCTTCAGGCGGAAGGCGCCGATCTGGCTGCCCGTCGCCCCGATCCCCGCATTGACGAAATCGATTCGCGCCCCGGGGAAGGCGCGGCGCCACCCGTCGCAGAAGAGCCGCCCCCAGCTCTTCTCCGGACTCGACGCGCGCGCCCCCTGCGTGATGGAGCCGCCGATGACGGCGATGCGGGCGTCCTCCCCGCGTTCGAGCGCCCCCCACACCCGCCCGAAGCGGGAGAAGTCGCCGGGGACGAGAACGCCGCCGCGCCAGATTTCCTCAAGGGCGGGCGGCTCCGCGCCGCTGGCCAGGGGGCCGCTGGGAAGGTCGCCGACCCAGCCGTCGGCCTGCGCCGCCCCCGTCGCCAGCGCCGCCAGCGCAAATTTCGCAGTTCCCGCTTTCATGGTGTTCTCAAAATCTCCAGAGCCTTGCGGAAGGTCGCGACGCGGCCTTCTGGCGATGTTTTTCAGAAATACTCCCTGCCCATGGCTGGATATTGGCGGTTTCCGCACCAGCGGAAGCGCTGGGCGGCGAACTGGCGGAGCAGGAAGTCGTCCCCGTCGTCCGGGTATTTGACGATCCGGAAGGCCTCGGCGAGTTTCTGGTGGTTCTGATGGCCCCGGAACGAGTTGCAGAGTTCCTTCTCCCGGACGAGGCGGTCGCCGTCCGCGCGCGTCGTCGAGAAGCAGCGCAGGGAGTCGGCGACGCGGACGAACGCCTCCGTGATGTCGATCGTGAAATCGGGGATGAAGTAGTTCATCGTCTGGTTCGGGCCCGCCTCGAACGCATAGACCTCATGCACCTTCACCGTCAGGGCGTTCGACAGGGCGAGATAGGACGCCCGCGCCACTTCGGCGTGCTCGGGATGGTTGTCCCGCGACCACTGCATGAACAGGATGTCCGGCTTGAACGTCTCGATCTCATTCTGGATCCGCATGACATTCGGAATGTCGCACAGCCACGTCTTGGCGCGCTGCTCGTTCATCCAGACGGACTTTTCCACGCCGAGCGCGGCAGCCGCCGCGTCGCTCTGCGCCTTCATCTCGTCCCGCCGCGCCTCCTCCACGTGAAGGAAGGTCGCGGGATTGACAAAGCGCACGGCGTGCCCCTCCTGGACGAGCAGCGCGCTGACGCCTCCGACGCCGTATTCGCATTCGTCAATGTGCGCTCCTATGCAAAGGATTCTCATGTGTTGTGTCTCCGTGTTCGATTACCTTGTCCCGTGACTGCGGACGGTGATCTTGCCGAGGATGTAGCGGCGCGTCGTTCCGACCTGGCCGCCCAGCGGCAGCGCGATCTCCGGCGTGCCGTCCGCCTTGCCGACAGAGACGGCGAGGCGGTATCTCCCCGGCTTGAGCATCGTCACGACGTCGGGGAACTCGCGCCCCGCCGCCCGCGCCCACCCGACGCACTGGTCGGGCTGCGGGATCGCCTTGGTGAAGCCGAAGCGACAGACGCTCTTCACGGTCCGAGGCTTCTCCACGCCGCCGATCTTCGGTTCGAGCGCGCGGAAGTCGAACTCGTCGTCCGTGACGGTCCATGCCACCGTTCCGTCGTCGTTCATAAGCGACCAGGCGAGGAAGTTCCCCTTCGTGCGCGGCGCGACGCCCACGTTCACCCATGTCGATTCGATGGAGAACTCCTCCCCGATCACGACGGCATCGGGGAAGACGGCCTCGCGCAGCTCGAAGCGGTAGCCGAGGACGCGGTTGACGGCGTCGACCGTCTCGCGGAAGTCGCGCAGGTGTTCTTTCGGGAAGTCGTGGATCGAGAGGTAGGACGCCCGATACGCCTCGACGCAGCGGAGGGCCACCGCCGGGCTCCATTCGTAGCCCTTGTCGATGATGAAGGGTATGTGCCCCGTCTCGACGACCACCGGAAACTTCGGCGCGAAGATCCGGGCGTAGCCGTCGCTCAGCCACTCGTTCGGCGGCGGAGAGCACAGGATGGAGTCGTCCCGGAGGCCGATGCCGATCGCACGGGCGTGCTCGAAGAGTGGATGGTCGGGGATCCTCCTGCCGTCGGGTCCCTTCAGCCATCCGCCGCCGCCGATGTCGTCCGAGACGACGAGATAGGTGTTCGGGAAGCATTTCCGGTAAAGGTCCAGGTGGACTCGCGCCTGGCGGTTGAACTCGGCCTCGTTCTCCTCCCGCAGGTTCTGCAGATGGGTCGCTCCGTGATGCCCCTCGCCGTAGATGCCGTAGCTCCCCACGTCGATGAAAGCGACGGCGGGATTGCCGTCGTAGCGGCGCGCCATGGCGCGGAGGAACTCCTCGAGTTTCTCGAGGAACACGGGGTCCGTGTAGTTCGGGCACCAGCGCGGCGGCAGCGGCTTGTGCGACACGCGGTCGATGTATTGGAACCATTCGCCCGTCGCGCCGGCGTCGCGCACGTATTGCGGCGTCGCAGTCTCGGTCTGGTTGCAGCAGATCACGCGGATCGCGATCTTCTTCCCCTTCGCAATCCAGTTCTGCGCCGTGGAGTCGATGAGGTCCCAGCGGTATTCCCCCTCCTCCGGCTCCAGGTCGTTCCAGAGGAGGCGGTAGTAGATCGTCGAGCATCCTGGGAACCAGTCGAGCGTGTCGCCGTTTGCCGTATGGATTCCATACGCCCACAGGCGGTTGGAGTAGTGGTAGTACACAAAGCCCATGTCGGGGTTGATGAGCGCCTCGTCCGTCGCGACGGGGCGGACCGCCGTGACGCCGGCGGGTACGGATGGTTTCATTGCCTCTTCTCCTCGCGTATGCGTTTCAGCGCGACCTGGACGGCGCAGGGCTTCTCCCGCCCCGTCCAGTCCTGCGCCTCC
>CAMOSH010000194.1 GCA_946624575.1 uncultured Verrucomicrobiota bacterium | reverse complement strand
CCCGCGCGGGCGTCCGCCTCGGAGCGCATGCGCAGGATGTCCCGCGATGTCAGATCCGCGATCTTGACGGCGGCGTCCCCGGCGGTCATGGAACCCAGATGGATTCCCGGTCCGGGAACGACGGGGATGCCGGCCAGGGCGTAATGGTAAACGCCGTCGCGCGGCAGGTCGGCGGGCGCGTCGAGTCCGGCGGGAAGCGTCCCGGCGCAGGCCTCGCGGTAGCGGTCGAAAAGATCGCGTTCCGCCGCGACCGGCGCGAGGAGGTTTTCCGCATACCAGACGTCGGTCTCGGAGTTGGTGTCCATGATGAAGACGGAAAGACCGTCCATGCCGGCGGCGAGGCATCCGATGGATTCGAGCAGGATACTGCGGGCCGTGCGGCTCGCGAACCCCCGCGGCCAGGTTTCGATTTCGGGAATCCAGGTGTCGATCCAGGGTGGATTGCCGAGGTTGCGCCGCTGGCGGGCGGCGACGAACGATTTCAGCACGGGGCCGTTGGGGTCGATGTCGTGCCAGATCCCGATTCCAGAGCGGGAGCCGACCGGTCGCCCGCCGCATCCTTCGCGCAAGGCCTCAAAAACGGCGAGCTGCATGCGGGACGACTTGCCCCCGTCGGGCCGCACAGCGGACGGCGGCGGCCAGGGGCCATGCTGGTAGCCGAGCCGCGTGTCGGGCGAGGCGGCGTGGACTTCCTCGGCGACGGCCCGCGCCACGGCGGCGATCGAGTCGAACGAAAAACGCTCCCACGAGTTGAAGAGCGCGGCATCGCGCCCGATGGCCGCCGCAAGGCTTTCCCGCGTCCACGCGCCGCCCGTCTTCCAGTTGAAGTGGCCAAGGCAGGTGTCGCACCAGCAGCCTATGTCGCCCTCGCCGACGGCGGGGCGGTGGTTGTAGATGCGCAGATCGTCGTCGATCCAGACCCAGGCCGGCCGGAACGCCTCCGCGTAGATGCGGGCCATTTCGCGGACGTAGGCGAGAAGCGCGGGCTGGCGCGGACAGTTGCAGCGCTCGCACTCGACGCCGGACGGCCCGGTGAAGCCGCCCCACGCGCGGCCCGCCATCTCCTCCGGCAGGCATGCGAACGAATCGCCATGACCCAGCGTCGCCTGGAGCTGGAGGCTTGGGACGATGCCGGCGCGGCGGAGGTCCGCGGCGTAGCGGGCAAGGCGCGCTGCGTGTTCGCGGTGCCACTCCATGCGGGGAAAGGTTATGCCCGTCGAGAACCAGACTTCGTCGCAGGCGCCGCGGTTTCCGGAAAGCGCGCGGAAGGTCGCCGCCCATTGTGCGTCGCTTGCGGTGTGCGGCGCACGGAGGCGGATCTGAAAGAGGGACGTCGAAGGTATGGATGGGATCATCGGTCGTTTTCTTCTTTCAAGGGTCCGGTCTCGAACCGGACGTCGCGGTATGCGTAGTCGAGGTTGGCCTGCTCGCCGAAGAGCAGCGCCGTGATGGCGGTGAACTGCCTCTCGCCGCCCGTGGCGCCCTTGCCGCGCGTGAAGGCGGAAAGCGGAAGCTCCACTTCGGCCCAGTCGTCGGGCGACGCCACGCTTTCGACGATCGCCTTCCTGATCAGTCCTAAGACGAACATCACGGCGCTTCCGGTCATTTCGCTTTCAGTCCCGTCCGCGAAGCGCCCCCTGGCGCCAAGGCTTGTGGTGTGGAATCGCGGCTGGACGCCCGGCTTTGGCGCATGGGCGATCTGGAAGCGGATGACGCCCGTCTCCATTTCCTCCGGGGATAGCGGCCAAGCGCCGCAGTTGTCCGGCTTGATTTCGGGATGCTCGCCCCTGCGGACGACGAACGGCCCCTTCGCGATGTCGATGCGGCGCGCAAAGCGCTTCGTGAAGCGGGTGGGCAGCGCCGATACCGCCACGACGTTGCCTCGGCTTTCCCCGTCCCCCCCGACAAGTCTGAACGCCGCGACGGGATCGGACGGACGCGGGTTCTCCCACTCGTGGAGGAAGAGTCCCCGACCTTCGCCATTCCTCCACACGCACGCCTTCTTCACTTCGTCGCCGTTGTCGTCCACGACCCACGAGCCGATTTCGCGCCCGACGCGGATTGGCTGCCGGACGACACTGCCGTCCGCGTAGCGCACTTCAAGGACGTAGGCCGTGTCGCCCTCCTTCGCGTTGGTGGCCGCGTGCAGGATGGCAAGCCCCCGGATTTGGCGGTTGTCCAGCGAGACAAGCCCCGTGTCCGCAATGCCATCGGGCCTGGACTTCGACTTCATCGCGAGCGTCGTGCGGTTTTCGTTGAAGTCGGAGCGGACGATGTCGAAGTCGATGTCGGCGAACGTCTGCTTGTGGAACGGGACGCTCTTCAGGTAGCGCCCCGAAGCGTCCTCCCACACGGTATCGACCGGGAAGTTCTGCTGGTTGTCGAATCCGCCGTTCGCGAGGGCGGAAAGGTCGATGGGGACCGACGCTCTGCGCGGCGCTGCAGCGGCCGCCTCGGCAATCCTGCGACGCGCCTCCTCGCGGAGGGCGGCTTCGTCCGGCGCGGCCTTGCTCCCGAAGCGCCGCGCGAGCGTGGCGGGGTCTCCGACTGCGGCCAGCGCGTGGAAACGGGCCGGGACGAGGACGAGGAGGCGTCCGTCGACGATCGGCCAGGCCCTTTCGCCGAACGGCGGGACGGCCGTCGCGCCGGGGCGGGCAAAGTCCGGCGCCTCCACGGAGACGAGGCGCGGCGTGGCGGAGTAGTTCGCGATGAACCAGCAGGCAAGGCCGTCCGCGCCCTCCGCGCGGACGGCGCGGACGAACGGCGCGAGGTCGCCCGTCTCATCGTCGCGAACGACGGCGGCGGGGCGGACGCCGAATCGGGCCAGCAGGTCGCGCAGCTCCAGCGCGCGGCGGAAAACGGACGTGCCCGGTTCGAGGTGCGCGGCGTTGGGATGCGCGAGGCAGCGGGGCGTGGAGGCGAGCGCGCGTCCGAACATGTCGCGGTCCATCGGGGAGTCGATCAGGACGAGCCGGCCGCCGCCGTCCATCCACCGCATGAGCGCTTCATCGGTTCCGGGGAACGTGGCGGTGACGCCACTCGCGACGATGACACCGTAGTCGCAGATGCGGCAGTCGTCGCCGGGAGGCAGCTGCTCCTCGAAAATCGCGTCGGAGCGGATCTGGATCATCTCCAGCGCGGTGACGGCCTTGGAGAAGGCGACGGTGCGTTCGGGGTCGATGGTGCGCATCGCGCTGGGGAAGAGGCACGCCACGCGAGTGCGGTTGTTGCGGACGCCCAGCGGGAAGAAGTCTCCGAGTGCGTTGATCTCGCAGACCATGCCGGGCAGGGCGTCCCACGTCGAAGGATGGCAGATGAGCGGATCCCAGAGCGCGTAGGAGGGATGGTTCGGATCGGGCTTCTTCGGCGTCCCCCATTCCCAGAGGTTCGCGAGAGCAAGGCCGTCGGCCGCCGCATGCCAGAGGCCGGCCTCAAGCGCATGGGCGCGTCTGCCGTCGGGCGCGGACGGGAAGTAGAACTCGCTCGCGACCATTGGCTTGCCGCGCGCCAGGGCGCGGTAGTAGGCGATGCAGCCGAAATGGTCGGCACCGTTCGGGTCCATCGCGTCGGCAAAGCGCGTTCCCGCCGACGCGGACTCCCCGTCGTAGGCGTTTCCGCCCGTCCCGATGGAGATGATGTCCATCGCGCGGTTCATCCGGTAGAGGTCGATGCCGTTCCACGCCTTGCGCCAGGCCGCGCCACCGTGGATCTGGACGAAAGCCGGCACGTCAGGCTCCACCTCGAGCAGGACCTCGCGGACATGCGCCGTCGCGCGGGCGGAGAGTGTCTCGCGCCAGCGGCGGCGCCCTATCTCCGCAGCCTCTCCATTAGGCGAAACGCCCAAGGAGCGCAGCCATTCCGCGGCTTGAGCGCGCAGTTCCGGCGTGTCGTCGGTGTAGCTCGGCTCGTTTAGAAGCTTGTAGGCGAAGGGTTTTGAGCCGAGGCGCTGGTAGGTTTCGGCCATCCGGCGGTAGAGCGCGGCGATCGCCTCCGCGCCTTCGGGTCGCGTCAGGCGGAACGCCATGTTGAACGCCGCGACCGGTTTCTTCGAATAGAACGTGGCTTCCGGGTCGAGGACGCCCTTCAGTGCGTCCTTGCCGTTCGAGAGCACCGAGAGCTGCGGCGTGTGGAAATCGACGTAGAAGGGCGTGTCGCCGAGGACGCGGACCTGCGCCGTGAAACTGGACCACATGTCCGGCTTCTGCGTCCACTTCGGCAGAAGCGCGTTGAACCAGCCGTCCGCGCGGCCGACGCGCTCCAGTTGGGCATAGTCGTCCGCAGGGTCGGCGCACGGTTGCTCGTTGGAGAGCAGGCCGAGGAAGTCGGTCGGCGCGGCGAAGAGGTTGACGGCGTTGAAGCCCATGCGCCGGAACTTCGCGATGGAATTCGGATTGCCGTAGAGCCATTCGTAGCCGGGGGCGGCCGCCGCGGCGTCCTCATTTCCGCGATAGGCGAAGGAAGTCCACTTACCAGTCGTGGAGACAAGGAAGGGCGGCACACCGGGGATCGACGGAGCGGCGGCGGCGATGTCGAGGACGGCGAACGCGGCAAGGGCGACTGCGAAAAATGGAGGAAGCTGTTTCATTGTTGGTGGAAACCAGAATACCACACCACATTGTTCCCGGCGCTTCTGGTGTACACCAGTTTTCCTTCTTATGTGTTGCTTCCTCAACCCGTGGAGTCCCGGACGATCAGCGGGGCTTCGATCAGGACCCGGTGCGGCGGGAGGCTCGGCCTGGCGATACGCATCAGCAGCGTCGCGTAGGCCATGCGCGCAATCTCCCGGCTCGACTGCCGGATCACCGTGAGGGGCGGATCCATCGCCGCCGCGACGGGCGTGTCGTCGAAGGAGGCGAGCAAAACGTCTTCGGGTATCCGCCGGCCAAGCGCGCGGAGCGCCGACGCCGCCTTGGCGGCCAGCTCGTCGAACGAGCAGATCACGGCCTTCGCCCGCGAGTCGCCGAGGCATTTACGCAACGCGGGGGAATCGTCGGCATCGCACCGCAGAAGCTCCGCCCTGCCCTTGAAGTCTGCCGCGGCGTGGCGGACGCCATCCCAGCGCAGTTCCCCGGCGTGCGTCCCGTAGGACGGGCCGAGAAAGGCGATGGTCGCCTTCGGGCGGTTCTGCAGCACATGGCGCGCGAGACGGTAGCCGGCCTCGTAGTTGTCGATCTCCACCGTGTCGAAGGCGCTTCGCTCCGGCACGGGGACGATGTCGCCGTCGAGCAGCACGAGCGGAATGCCGCGCCCTTTCAGCGACTCGGAGATTTCGGCGTTGCGCACGTCGGCATCGGGCAGATTGCCGATGGGCTGGAAGACCACGCCCATGACCCCGCGCTCGGCGAAGTCCTCGGCGAATTCCTTCGCGCGCCGGGCGCGTTCCTCGGACGGCCCCGTCGTCGCCATGCCCAGCAGCAGGGCGTAGCCGTCGCGCTGGCAGAAGGCGGAGAGTTCGGAGCATACCGACTGGAAGAGCGGCGATTCGGACAGGACGATAAGCCCCAGCATCCGCGTGTCCTCCCGCACCGTCGTGCCCGAACGCGGCTCCACCGTCACGAGCCGGCGGCGCTTCAGGTCGTCAACGGCACGCTTGGCGGTGATGCGCGACACGCCGAAGCGCCGCATGAGCGCGGTCAGGCTTGGAAAGGGGTCGCCGGGCGCGTATTTTCCCTCGCGTATTTCCGCGAAGAGCCTTTCCGCTATGGCGCGGTAGCCTTTGGATTTCTTTGCCGGGGCAATCTTTGGCTGTTGGCTGCTGGATGCTTTCATACTTCCACATTATCACATTGAATCTGATACCTTGGCAAGCGTCCCGCTCCGTCCGAGAGGGCCTGGGGCGGAGACGTGCGCAAGCTGGACAACCGGCGGCTGTTCGAGTTCGGCGGCAAGACGCGGCATGTCGGCGTCTCCGGGCGCGAGCAGGAAGCGGAAGCGGTGTTCGCCAAGGTCGGTGGCCGGCCTCCACGGCTCCATCTGCCTGCCGTTGCGTGGCGCCCATGCGTAGCCGCTCGCCCGCACGACGCTTGGCCGTAGCGCACCCCGTTTCATGTCAAGTCCGTAGAGCGCGTCGGAGGCGAAACCAAGAATCGGGCGTCCCGTGTGGTCATGTGCCATCGCCCACGGCGAAAACGGAACTTCGCCAAGCGCGGAGGCGCGGTGGACAACTGCGCCAGGCACGGCGCAGTCGGCCGCTGCGGCACCGCACGGGAGCGAGAGTTTCAGCCGTTTTCCGCGCTCGTTCCAGAGGAGCCGCGCCTCGACGTCGATGACGTCGCGGCACGCCGCGACGCGCAGGACAAGTTCAAGCCACGAGCGCTCGCCGGCGAGCCGCACCCAGAGCGCCGAGCGCAATGGCCCACTTTCTACGACATCCACGCTTTCCACGCGCCACGCTACTGACGGGACGGATTCGTCGTATTGGCGCTGGGCGTTGTCGCCCCAGGAGCCTTTGGGGTCGGCGAAAAGGAGCGCCTGAAGACCATGGCCTTTCAGCCACGGCTTGCCATCGCGCAGGATGCGGACGCCATCGGCGCCGATCCGCGCAGAGACGGCGAAGCGGGCATTTGATATCTTGCGCGAAGTTCGCAAAGTCCGCGAAGATGCAACCTCGCGCAGAGACGCAGAGGCGTTCTGTAGTGTTGCCATTGTGGAAATGTTGCCAGTATCCAAATTCAATTTCCAATCCTGCAACGTATTGGCAACATTGGAAACTGGAATTGGCAACACTTGCACATTGGCAACATTCGTATTGACATTTGTGTCATTGATGCCCAATGAAGATTTGTGACATTCCCCTACGTCCCACCCAAGCGTGTAAACGGCGAAGCCGTGCGCTGGAATGCGGGCGTCGAACAGAACGCGGCTTCGCCAGATGACATCGCCGAACTGCGCCTCGGCGGGGACGATCTGGAACGGCACGCTGCGCCCCTGCGGGTCGCGCACCTCCAGCGGTGCCTGGCCGCCGCCGTAGGGCTTGTAGTAGTCTGGTCGGTCGTCGATGCAGCCTTCCAGTTCAAGCGGGCCATGGTATTCCCACGTGTGCGGGTTGAAGACGACGAACGGGAGGGCGGCAGGGCGGTCCGGCTCCGATGGAGGCGGCACCGACGTGTCGGAGGCCGCGGCGAGCGCGCGCATCTCGGCGTGCACGGCCGAGCGCGCGGCGTCCCGGACGCCGCCAAGCTGCTGCAACTGCTCCTCGACCGCCCGCTCCATGCACGAGCCGGGGAGAATGTCGTGGAAGGAATTGAAGAGGAGCGTCTTGGTTGCGGCGGCGAGGGAGGGAATGGGATTGTTCACAATTGACAATTGAGACAATTGACCACAATTGTTCACAAA
>CAMOSH010000193.1 GCA_946624575.1 uncultured Verrucomicrobiota bacterium | reverse complement strand
AACGGCAGCGTGAACGGTCCCGTTCGGGCAATCGACGAGCGCGTTGTCGCGGAGAGTATTGCGGCCGTGAATGCGGCAAGCGGTTTCCGCTTCGGCCTTTCGTGGAAGCCGCGAGCTTTGGCGGACTATTTCGTGCAGTGTTTCAAGTTCGGCGAGGTTGAGAAGCGCGTCGCGGACGGCGAGGTGTTCCGCGTGCTGGGCATCGGCGTGTTCAAGAGCGGAATGGTCGCGGTGAACGACGAGATCACGACCGTCCATTTCTCGCTTACGGCCGAGACAAACATGGATTACGTGGCGGGCATGGCGATCAACTGTTCGACGCTTGCGAAGAAGTCGATGGACCGCCATCTTGGCATGGCGGTTTCGTTCTACGAGCATTGTCGCGTTCCCTTGCTGAACGACGCGATGTTCGAGGGAGACCGATTCATCCATCCGGCTGGCTTGCATTCCGGCGAGGAGCGCGGATGGTTCCTCCGCGAGAGTCTGCTTCGCGACGCCCTCGCTCCGCTCGACGGTGCGTTCTCGCACGAGGCCGCGCAGTTGGCGCTACTCAATGTCGTGAAGCTGCTTCGCGAGGCCGCGGACGATTTCTACGACCGGATGCTCGACGCCGGATTCGATCCGGCCTGGACGTAGCGGCTAGTTGTTGTCGGGAAGGTCGAGCTTGTCCGGTGGCGTGATCATTCCGGCCGGCATGGTCGGCTCCGCTTCGACGCGCTTGGTCTGCTTGCCGAGGCCGCTGGCCTCCTCGAACCACTCCGGGATACCGCTGATGTTGAAGATCACGGCGCTCCCGATGTTGGTGCCGCCCTTCGCTTCCTGCGTCGCCGCCGCTTCCGCGGCTTCGCGCGCCGGAAGCACTACGGCGCGGTCGGTCTCGCGAAGCCCGGCCTTCGCGAGAATCGCCTTGAGGCGCTCCACCTCGTCACGGCTGGCGCGACCGAGCGCCAGATAGGAGCGCCCCTTGAGATACCGCCGGATGATTTCCTGACGCGACGCCTCCTGCACTGCTTCGTCATCGACGATCGCGAATCCGACCTTGTTGACGCCCATGTCGGTTGGCGACCGATAGACGCGATCTGCGGGCAGCAGCCGCATCAGCAACGCGCGAAGCACTGGAAATGCAGCCACGTCGCGGTTGTAGTTCACGGCAGTGGAACCCGTGGCCTCTAGTTCGAAAGGATCGATCTGATTGAAATCGCCGATATCGGCGGTGGCGGCCTCGTAAGCCACGTTGAGCGGGTGGGAAAGCGGAACGTTCCACACGGGAAACGTCTCGTACTTCGCATAACCGGCCTGAACGCCGCGCCGATTTTCATGCCAGACCTGGGACAGGCAAGTGGCGAGCTTGCCGCTGCCGGGGCCCGGCGCGACGACTCCAACTATCGGCGCCTTCGTCTCGACAAACGAATTGCGGCCGAACCCGTCATCGGAAAGGATCGTGTCGACATCGGCGGGATAGCCAGGTATCGCGGAATGGAAATACACGGCAAGCCCCTCGCGGCGCAACCGCTCGGCGAATGCGTTCGCGGCGCGCATGTTCTGCTCGTAGCGTGTCAGCACGACCGAACGGACCGCAAGACCGCGCGCCTTGATGTCATCCACGAGACGCAGCACCTCGGCATCGTAGGTGGTGCCAAAATCCGCGCGAAGTTTCTGGTGCTCGATGTCGCCGGCGTAGGCGCAGACGATGAATTCGATCTGGTCTCCCAGCGACTGGAGCATTTTGAGTTTCACGTCGGCCTCGAAGCCGGGCAGCACCCTGGCGGCGTGAAGATCCTGAAGCAACTTGCCGCCGATTTCCAGATACAGCTTGTTGCCGAAACTGGCCGCGCGTTGGCGAATTGCCGATGATTGAAGTTCGATGTACTTTGAATTGTCAAAAGCTGATTGCATCGCAGACATTGGAGGAAAATCACATTCGTGAAAAACGGAGAAAGAATGAAATGCGCGCACCGCGGCGAGACGCCTTTCTGCGGCTCGGCCACGGGGGAAGTCGCAGAAATCAGGGCAAATCGGCGTCGGCACCGGGGCGAAGCGTCTCAAGAAGGCGCTTCACGATTTCGTCGCTGGTCACGCCCGCCGCCTCGGCGGCGAACGTGGTGATGCACCTGTGCCTGAGCACCGGGAGCGCAACTGCGGAAACGTCGGCCGTCGTACAATGGTGGCGGCCACGCATCACGGCGCGGGCCTTGGCTGCGCCGACAAGCGCCAGACCGGCGCGTGGACCTGCCCCCCACCCCACCAGCTCTCGCACGAAATCCGGCGCCTCAGGCTGTTTCGGACGCGTGGCGCGTACGAGATTGCGAGCGTAGTCGATGACATGCGGCGATACAGGAATGCGTCGCACAACGTCCTGCACACGGAGAACGGTATCGCCGTCCATCACGGGCTTCAGTTCCACGGACTGGGCGCCCGTCACATTGGCGATGATCTCGCTTTCGTCGTCAGCGTCGGGATAGTCAACCACGACATTGAAGAGGAACCGGTCCATCTGCGCCTCCGGCAACGGATAGGTGCCCTCCTGTTCGATCGGGTTCTGGGTAGCGAGCACGAAAAAGGGTCTTGGCAGTTCGTATGTGGCGTCGCCGACAGTAATGTGGCGCTCCTGCATCGCTTCGAGGAGCGCCGCCTGCGTCTTCGGCGGGGTGCGGTTGATTTCGTCGGCAAGAAGCATGTTGGTGAAAATCGGCCCGCGGACGAACCGGAACGACCGCTCCCCTGTGCGCTTGTCCTCCTCCAGCACGTCGGTGCCGGTGATGTCCGACGGCATGAGATCCGGAGTGAACTGGACGCGCTTGAATCCCAGCTCAAGCACCTTGGAAAGCGTTGAAACCAAAAGTGTTTTCGCCAGACCGGGGACGCCGAGAAGCAGCGCGTGACCACGCGCGAACACTGCGGTCAGCACCTCTTCGACGACCTGACGCTGACCGATGACGACGCGCCCGATGTCATCCAGCAACGCCGCGTACTTGGAGGAAAACTCCTCGATCAAGGCGGCATCGCCCTTGTCAAGCGGCGGTGCCTTCCAATCGGAATCGCGGCGCACGGGCGGCTGCTTCCAACCGGAGGCGGTGGCGGCGGCGGATCGTTGTCCTGACGCGACGTCGGCGGCAGGCGCCGCATCGACTCGGGGAACCGACGGCGCCGGCGCTTCGGGTTTTGGCGCTTCGACGACGGCCGCATCGGAAAAAACCGCGCGAACATCGCCGAACTGCACAGTGTCGCCGTCCTTGACGGTGGCCTCCGAAACCCGAGCGCCATTGAGAAACGTGCCATTGGAACTGCCGAGATCGCGAATAATCCAGCGACCGGAATCGAACCGCAGCTCCGCGTGGCGGCCGGACACGCTGCCCTCGCGGATTGGCAGGTCACAGGCGGGGTTGCGCCCGACGGTGACGCCAGAGGCTGGCAAATCCACTGCCTGCGCGCCATCAGCGCCGAGAAACGAAAGCGTTGCCATGACTTTTCAACCTTTGCCGTTGTCGATTCTACAAACGAAAACGTGAGAACGAAAATTCCGCCGGTGCGAGATGCCACGACATCAGGACCTGGTGCTTGAAATCGCCTTGAACGGGCACACCTGGGCGCAGACGTCGCACCCGATGCACGGCTGCGGCTCGATTTTCGAAACGAAACGGCCAGGAGCGACCTCCTTGCCGCGCACGATCGCCGGACATCCCAGCTTGAAACAGGCGCCGCAGGCCTTGCATTTCGCAGGATCGACCGCGTGCGGGATCGCGCCCACCGCCTTTTTCGCCGCGATCACGCACGGTCCATACGCAACGATCACGGACGGTTCTCCGCAGTCCAGTTCCTCCTTCAGCGCGGATTCCACCTGCGAAAGATTGTAGACATCCACTTCGCGGACGCGACGCACTCCAAGAGCGCGGGCCACGTCGGCGATGCTCGTCTGGCATGTCGGCTCGCCAAGCAGAGTCTTCCCGCTGCCTGGATTCTGCTGATGCCCCGTCATGCCGGTAATCCGGTTGTCAAGCACCACGACGGTGACGGCGCCCTTGTTGTATACGACGTCAAGCAGGCCTGTCATGCCACTGTGGAAGAACGTGGAATCGCCAATGACAGCGGCCAGTCGGCCCTTGAATCCGGCCTTGCGCATTCCGAACGCGGCGCCGATGGAAGCGCCCATGCAGATTGTGGTGTCCATCGACGAAAGCGGAGGCGCAACGCCAAGAGTGTAGCAACCGATGTCTCCGGTGACCGTGGCCTTGAGCTTGGCCAGCGTGTAGAACACCCCGCGGTGGCCGCACCCGGCGCACAGCGTCGGCGGCCGAGAAGGCAGCGCGGGCGCGGCCGGGGCGCTCCCCCGCCCCACCTTCCCGGCCTCCGTTTCGGCGGAGGCGACTCCGTCTCCAAGCAACTCGGAGCGAAGCGCACGGAGGCGATCGACGTTGAGCTCCATCATGTGCAGCTCCGTCTTGTATTCGCAAACCGGAATTCCAGCGAGCTTCAGCGCGTCGTGCAGCACGGGGTCCAGCTCCTCCACCACGAACAGCCTGCCAACCGTCGACGCGAATGCACGGACTTTGGCTTCAGGGAGCGGGCATGAGAATCCGACTTTGAAAACAGGGAATTCCGGAAAGGCCTCGCGCACGTAATTGAATGCGGCGGCGGAAGAGACAAACCCTATGTCGGACCGCGAACCCGGGATCGCGAAATTGAAAGGACTCTCCTCGCTCTCGCGGCGCAGGACATCCTGCCGGGACTCGGCGGCAAAGCGCATCTGGCGGGCGTTCGCGGGCACGGACACGTATTTCTTCGGGTTCTTCTCGTATGGCCGAACGGGCGGCTCGGGGCGGACCGCGCCGCCGGGCGCCAGCGCATCCGGAGCGTCGCCTATCTCGACCAACGACGAAGAGTGCGAGGTGCGCGTCGTCATGCGAAGAAACACAATCGACCCCGTGCGCTCGGATATGTCCCACGCCGCGCGCGCCATGTCGTACGCCTCCTGTGAATCGGAGGGCTCGAGCACCACGGCGCGGGCGAACTTCGCCAGCACTCGGTTGTCCTGCTCGTTTTGCGACGAATGCATGCCGGGATCGTCGGCGGAGACCACGACCAGACCTCCATTCGGCCCCTCGAAAGTGAATGTCATGAGCGGATCCATCGCGACGTTGAGTCCGACGTGCTTCATGCACACAAGCGCCCTGGCACCGGCAATGGAAGCGCCGGCGCCAATTTCCATGGCGACCTTTTCGTTGACCGACCATTCGCAGTCGATGGCGCCCTTGTACTTCGCGACGTTTTCGAGGATTTCGGTGCTGGGAGTGCCGGGATACGCGGCCGCGACACTGCACCCTGCCGCGTATGCCGCATGCGCGATGGCCTCGTTTCCGGAAAGGAAAAGTTTCATTTGCTTGACTGTTTCGGTTTGGGAATCGGAAATGTTCTTGATCCGAGGATGCTCGGAAAAAGCGGACTGGAGCGCTTCAGTTGAACGTGACTACGCAGCGCGCGACTTCCTTGGTGGTCTGGTCGGTGCACTGGATCGTGGCGGTTGTCCCGCGCGAGGGCAACAAAGAAGGAGCGGTGTACGTCGTGCTCTCGCCGGTTGTCGGGGACACGCTGCCAAGATCGGTGTATGTCGTGTCGCCACCGGTCGAAATGCCCATTCCAACGACATTCCACGAGTACGAATGCCCGGTCGGCGTGACGACGGAAAGCGAAAATGTCTGCCCGGCGCGCGAAATCGTGCGCGACGTCGGCGTGATTGCAAGCGAAACGCTCGACGAAGAAGAGCCGCCGCCGGTCGTCGCGTTGTTTGTGCTGCTGCCCTGAGTGGCGTTTCCGCCGCTCGAAACGTGGCGCAGAACGATCGTCCCGAACGCGCCGCCGCCATCGCCGGAATCCGTGGTCTGGCATGTGACGGTCTGGTTCTTGTAGGCTTCGCCGTCCGCGGGAATGGACAGCGCCGTGTAAGTGACCGATCTGCCGGTAGCGGACGAAAGGCGCCCTATCGACGCGTCCGAAAGCGTCCATTTGTAGCCGTTCCATCCAGACGCCGTCAGCACTGCGGTCTGCCCCTTGGCCGTGAAATCGCGCCGGGACGTCGCGATTTCGACGCCATGAGAATCCGAAGACTCGCACCCTCCGGCCAGACACGCCGCCAGGACGACTGCGCAGAGGGCGGATGCCTTCATGGCGCGAAACAGCGGCAGCCTGCGGCCGCGTTGCGGAATATTCTGATTTTCCATGGATACACCTCAATCATGCAGAAATCGTCAACGCATCAAACGCCCTCGGTTCCATCGCGATCACTGGCCGATCTCGATGCGGGCGTCGGCGGTGTAGCCACCGGAACTCGACGCGGAACTCGTCCCGTTGGTGCTGGAGGATCCGCCCGACCCCACGGCCGTGGCCGTCACGGTGACGGTCGCGTTGGAAACGCCGCTTTCCGCGGTGAACACGACGCTCGAACCGGTGCTGCGAGAAAGATGGCCAACGCCCGCGGAATCGATCGTCCAGGAATAGTCGTTCCAGCCGGAGGCGACCAACGTGACGCTCTGTCCCGGCTGAAGTCGCGCATGCCCAGGCGAAACCGAAATCGAATGCGAATCCGCGGATTCGCATCCGGTGAAGAAGGCGGTGAAAACCGCAGTGATAGCGCAGACGGCCGCAAGTCCGGAAAATTTTTTCATGGCAGTATCAGCCGCGTTGTCGCGCGGCGGCGCTTCATGATATGCAAAAGGCCACTTCAATGCAACCTTGCAGCCACTCGCGCGAATGCTCGATTTTTTTGACTTGACTTTGATGGCCTCGATGCTGTAGCATCCGTGGCCGTTCCCACGCGGGTGTAGTTCAACGGTAGAATGGAAGCTTCCCAAGCTTCAGGCGAGGGTCCGACTCCCTTCACCCGCTCCAAAAGAAACGACCCGACATCGACCGGCCGGCGCCTGGCGCCGTGCAACAAGAGAATGTCGGGCTCTTTTTTTTCAGGACGATCAATTTCAGAAACCACGGTTTGACGCCGAAAACACTAGCAATGAAAATTTTTCTTGCATTGATCGGGGGCATGTGCTAGAGTTCCTCCCCGTTGCGACGCCACCTGCCTGGCAGAACGTCCAACTCGATGCGCCTCTCGCCCAATTGGATAGAGCATCTGACTACGGATCAGAAGGTTGCAGGTTCGAATCCTGCGAGGCGCGCCACCCATTGCGGGGTAGAGCAACCCGGTAGCTCGTCAGGCTCATAACCTGAAGGCTGGAAGTTCAAATCTTCCCCCCGCAACCAATTTGAAATCACAGAAACCCGCCCGAAGTCTTCTTCCGGCGGGTTTCGTGTTTTGCCGACGGCGCCCCCATGCTTTTTTTGCGCGCGATGCGCGATGCAAATAAACCTAAATGTCGCAGTTGAAGTGTCACACAGAGGCACAGAGGCACGGAG
>CAMOSH010000192.1 GCA_946624575.1 uncultured Verrucomicrobiota bacterium | reverse complement strand
GTCGCCTACACGCGCGACCCGGAGCTGCGCGCCTGGGTGCTCGAAAAGGCGCACGAGTTCATCGCCGAGTTCCAGCGTCCGAACGGCTACCTCTCCACCTACTCGCGCGAGGACTTCCTCCGGAACCACCCGGAGAATCCCGACGCGCGCCAGCACTGGTGCTTCAACGTTTGGGGACGCAAGTACACGCTCTGGGCGCTGATCGACCTTCACAAGGCGACCGGCGACGCCAAATGCCTCGCCGCCTCCGTGAAGATGGCCGACCACCTGATCGCCCAGCTGGACCGTCTCGGCCTCACGCTTGACAAGACCGGCGCGTGGCATGGCATTTCCTCAATGAGCATCCTGCGCCCCCTGCTGGAACTCCACCGCCTCACCGGCACGGAGCGCTACCTCGCGCTCGCCCGCGACATCGTGCGCGCCATGGACCCCGATCCGTCCGTGCCGTCGTCGCCCGCGACGCTGATCCGCGACGCCTTCCGCGCGGAGCCGGTCGTCTCATGGTATCCGCTCCCGACCTTCTGGGCCAAGGCATACGAGATTTTGAGCTGCCTCGAAGGACTCGTCGAATACTACCGCGTCACGGGCGAGCGGCGCGTCCTCGACGCCGTTCTCGCGTGGCACGGCCACCTCGTGCGCGAGGAGCTCAACCCGATGGGAAGCGCCGGATACTTCGACCACTTCCTCCACGCTGCCGCGCATGTGAACGGCATGACCGAACTCTGCGACGTCGTCCACTGGATTCGCTTCAACCGTGAACTTCTGCTCCTCACCGGAGAGACGAAATACGCGGACTATGTCGAAGAGGCCTTCCTCAATGCCTTCCTCGCCGGCGTCTCGCGCGACGGACGCTGGGGCGCGCACATCGTCCGCTCCCACGGCACGCGCCACCTCGCCGCGCCCGCGCAGACCGGCATGACGCTCCACCAGTGCTGCCCGGACAACATGATGCGCACCTACTTCGACTACGCCGGCAGCCAATTCGCGAGAGCCGCCGACGGTGCGCTTTGCGTCCTGCTCTACACGGACGGCACCGCGACCCTCGGCGCCGACCGCGTCGAAATCTCGGGCGGCTACCCGTGGGCCGACGGCCCGATCACGATCAAGGCGACCCTCGCGGCGCCGTGCAAAATCCGCCTCCGCATACCTGGGTGGTCTGGGCGGTGTGGCGACGGCGCCTCGCCGTCGCGGGCTGCCGTGCGGTGTGGCGACGGCGCCTCGCCGTCGCGGTCCGCCGTGCGGTGTGGCGACGGCGCCTCGCCGTCGCGGTCCGCCGTGCGGTGTGGCGACGGCGCCTCGCCGTCGCGCGACGACGGGGGCGTCGTCGCCACATCGAATGCCAATTCCCGCTGGATCGAAGTGGAAGGCAGGGCCGGCGAAAACGCCTGGCTTCTGCGCTTCGACCTCTCGCCGCGCCTTGTCGAATGGACCGCCCCGGCCGAAGAGGACCTTCCGCCTTCGCCGCAGAACGGACATGACGAAATCCCGGACTACACCGTCCACTTCATGGAGTGGTACACCCCGGACATGGCGGGACTTTCGCGCCACGAATCCGCAATGCGCGTCCTGCGCGGCCCGCTCGTGCTCGCGAAAGGACGGCTCGCCGGCACGTCGCGCGAAGAGACTCTCTTCGCCTCCTCCCTGCGCGGGCAGGGCTGGCGCGCCGCCGCGCTGCGCCCCGCGCCGCGCACGGCAGCCAACGCAGGCGTCCCGCAGCCTTGGACCCTCGTCCTGGAGCGCGGCGGCGAAACCCGGGAAATCCCCGTCGCCGACTTCGCATCCCTCTCGAACCTCGACGACCCCGCCAACTGGTTCTCGCTCTGGTTCTAGCCGCCGAAAGGAAAACAACAACGGCAAACCGAGACATCGCATCGTCTGACCGCCCCGGTAGGGGCCGCGCGCCGCGCGGCCCGCCAAGGCCGAGATCGCGAGCCCGCTTCCCAAGACGCCGGCGCTTGGCTACAGGAACTGCGATTCGACCATCGTTTCGTTGGCCTGGACGCCGTTTTCCTCCCAATATCCGCGCGGTTCGGAATCATCCGCGCGCCCCGGAGAATCGTCGGAATCGGATCGGGACGGAGAATCCGGTTTTTCCCTAACGGCGAGGACGGCGCCCTCAAGGGCGGTCGCGCCCGGACGGATCGCCGCCGCCACGGCTTCCGGCACGGCGACGACCGCAAGGTAGAGGCCGGGACTGGGATTTTCTTCGACAATTGTCTGCGCGCCTTGCAAGGCAACGGGCTTTCCGCCACGCATGCGTTTCCACGCCGCCAGTCGTTCGCCCGGAGTGGCGTCGGCAGGCCATGGCGCCGTGCCAAACAGCCACTTGTCGATCTGGTCGTATGCAAACATACGCGCCTTTCCGAACCCCACGGAGGCGCCTAGCTTCTCGTCGGATTTCGCGCGACCGACGCAGAAGAGCCAGCCTTCCGCAGGGACGGCGTTACCGGCGAGCACTGCTTCGCGATGGCGAACGAAAACATCCGACGCCGTCGGCGGCTCCGCCGCGGTCGCGGCAAGGAGCGTTGTCGCCGCCGCGAAAAACGCGGCGGCGATGACGGATCGCGGCCTAGAACGCATCTTCATCGGCGTCGGCGCCCTGCCCCTGGAGCGAGCCGTTCGGATTGGCGACGGGCAGCGTCGCGTGAACGGAACCGGCACCCGCGGCGGCGGCGTCCATCGTGCGCTTCATCGACTGCGCCCGAGCGGCGGAATCGGGACTCCACGCGCAGACGGCACCGTAGATGGTCCGTCCGGTGATCGGATGCTTGCACTCCCAGTTCTTGATAGTCGCGATGCCGGAAATCTTCATCGTCTCGGCCACGGCCTTGATTTTCTGCGAGTAGGCCGACGCGTCGTTGTATTCCTCGGCGGCGTTTTCGAATTCGTCGACGCTTTCCGCGTTCATGGCGTCAGTCGTCACGGCGACCGTCTCGCCGGCGAATTCGCGGATCGCCGCCATCGCCTGCATCTTCGCCTTGTTGCGGGCGGCGTTCGCCGACTGCGGCGAATCAGAGACCGCTCCGGCCTGGCCGAAAGCGACGAGAACGAGGTTGCCGTTTTCGTCGATCTTCTGCTGGATGCCGAAGGTGGAGAGAAGGACTTTCTTGTCTGACGGTATCTGATCCCGCACCGGGCGCTTTCCGACGCCGGACGGGAGTTTTCCGCCCCGCCCGATCGACAGGGCCATGGCCTGGAGTTTTTCGCTCCAGATCGCGACGACGCCGATTTCCCCCTTCTTTCCGGAAGGAACGCCTTCGAACGAGCAGGCGACTTGCATGCCCATGATTTCCGCCTTCGCGGCGGTGGAAATAACCTTCCTGTAGAAATCCGAATTGAGCTGCTTCTTGGCGATGCGCTCGCGGGCGGCGCGATCGGCGGAGTCGGGATCGAGGCCTTCGGCGCGGAGGGCGTCGTCGATCTTCGCGTGGATGAGCCGCTTCAGTTTCGACGTGAGGCTCGCTTCGTCCGTTTCCGCCGCCTCGTTTCCGCCAAAACCTCCTTCGGCGTATTCGTGTTCGGTTTCGGTGCGGATCGAGATTTCGAGGTATTCGGCCATCTTGGCCTTGGCGTCGAGCATGGCCTTGTTGTAGGCGTTCACGCGGGAGTCGGAGTAGCTGCGGCTGTCGATCGGCGCCTGGATGGCGCCGTAGCCGACGGCGACGTAGAAACGGGAGCCGTCCTTCTTGGCGTTTTCGCCGTCGGTCCAGCCCTTCGCGTCGAGGTACTCCTGCACGACGTCCTGCACGGACTTGGGCTCGACGGCGGCTTCGTTGCCAACGGCGTCTTCGGGAGTGGACGTTGAGGCTTCCTGCGCGGTTGCCGCGCAGGTGAAAGTTGCGGCGGCGAGCGCCGCGAGAAACGTGCGTGTGGTTTTCATGGTTTGCTCGTAAGTGTTTGGAGTAAAGGTCTTGCGTCTGGAAATTACCATTCGAACGCGATGGAATTGGCGTTGCTCGCCGTCAGTCGCGGACGGAACGGAATCGACGCCGATGCCATGGCGTCGGCGAGAAATTTGCGGACGGTGTCGATGTCAGTCGTGCACCGGAACGTCACCGTCGCCACGCCGCGACTTTCGTCTGCGGCAATTTTCGGCGCCTGGCATCCAGGAACTTTTTCAAGGGCGGCGACAATGGCGTCCAGCGATTCGGCGTAGGTTGAGGAATAGTTGTCGAATTCCAGACGCGCATCGCGCCCGGAGGCGACCATGCCGCGCACCATTTCATCGAGCTTTTCGTGAATCGTGGCGTGAATCTCCTTCATGGCCTTTTCGGCGGAAAGGCGCCGCCGCCGCGTCTCGTCGCCGGTAAACGTGACGGACTTCTTCGTGTCGTTCTGGGCAGTCAGCATTTCGCGGCCTGTGGCGCTGTCGAGAATGCGGACAGAAAGGACGCAACGCGTGCCGTCACTGCCGTTCGCCGGGTGGGTCGTTTGCTGAAAGCCGCCATGGCAGGCTATCAGGTATTGCGCGGAATCGCGGTTTTCCGTGACGTTGCAACCCCATCCCGAGAACGCCTCGATTAGCTTTTCGCGGATGAACCTGTCGCCGCATTCTACGAAGAACTTCACGTCGCCCATGGATTCCAGCGCCGATTTGTAGGAATTCAGCAGTTCGTCTTTCGCGACTTCCACGACAACTTCGGTCCGGTAGGCTGAATCGCCGACCTTGCCCTCCTGAATGATGCGGAACTGCTTGATGAAGCCGGCGGCGTTGGCAAACACCTTGGCGCTGGCCTTTGCATCCATCGAGGCATCAGTCGCGGCGACGGTCGTTCCAAGCACCATTTCGATCGCCTGCGACTTGGCGCTGTCGAGAGCTAGACGCTGCGCCGTCGCGACATCCCCGCCGCCCAGCGGCGCGAAACCGACGACACGCACCGTATTGGGACTGTCGCCGGCGGCTGCGGCGAGCGCCTGCGACGCGTCGGCGTTCTTCTGTGTCGCCAGCAGGACGATGTAGCTGCCGCCATCGGCATCGACCATGCCGACCGTCATCACGCCCTTGAGCAGCGCGTCGACGTCGATTTTGATCGATTGCGAAAATGTTTCCTCCGAACTGGATTCATCGCCGCTGGTCGCTTCCGACGCGGAAAACGCCTCCTGCACGGCCACGTTCTCACCGCCGATGACACCTGCGACAATGCGTTTGCCTGCGATGCGAGCGGCGGCCACCTTTTCGGAGTCGCTCGCCTCGCCGACGTCGCCAATTCGGGCAATGGCAATCACATATCCACCCGTGTCCCCGGCATTTCCAATGCGCGAAGTCTCGCCATCCTCGACCATATTCCTGGCCACGGAGAGCCAATCGGCACCGCAGGAACAAAAACCGCCCCACAATGCCAGCAGCGCCGTCGCGGCGAATGTTCTGGTTTTCATTCTGTCACCTTTGCTTGGTCGCGGATGCGGCTCGCGACTGAGCCGCATCCGCGCGGGTGGAGCAAGTCTCTACTTGTCGTCCATGGGATTGTGAGGGACGCCGTAGCCAACGGCATACGTCGCGTAGTTCTTCACAAACGCCTTGGGGTCCATGTCGAACTTCTGCTTCAGCAGCTTCGCATCCTTGCCAGACGCGTCCCACTTGTACGGAATGATGCTCGACGTCGCGTCGCTCGGCTCGGCGCGCGCATAGCAAAGCGGGATGTTCACGCCGTCGTCGTTCACGAACACCACGCATTGCTGCCCTCCGGCAATCCCTTGCTCGAAACCACGGTCAAGCGTCATGCGCTCGCCCGAAGCAGAGCAGCCGACGATGCGGCCGCCGGCCGGATAGGTGTTGGCCAGCTTGTTAGCCACGACCGCGATCGCCTTCATCGCGGCCTCCAAACAGACTCCGGCTTCGTCTGCGTCGGTGAATCCCCCGCGCATTCCGCCAACGATGCTCCACACCTGCTTGCGGTAGGCCGCGCCTGTCGCCTTTTCGGCGAATTTCTGGGTCCCGTCCTTGAGGTCCTTGCAGATGAAGTCGAACTCCGCGACGTATTTGAGCATCGTGTAGTCGCTCATTTCGTGGACTTCCTTGACCAGAGTCATGCTGCCGGAAAGGAGCAAGTCTATCTGGCGCTGCTCGCCGGCTTCAACAACATTCGCCAATCCGGCGTCCGCCATGTCGCCGAGGAAGCCGTTGTCGCTGTGCAAATCGACAATGGTGTAGCGCTTCATCTTGCCCATTTCGACCTGAAGGCGTTTCGTAAGATTCGGATCGACTTTCAAGGGCCTGCCCGTTTTTTTGTCAACGCCAGTGATGTTCTGAAACTGGACGGCAAGGCCGAGCTTGCGGAAATTCTGCGTGTTTGCGTTAGGAGGCATCACCACGGCGCACTTTTCAAGGTCGCCCTGGAGAATGAAGCCCGAACCGGAACCAGGTTGGGGCGGAAGCAGGGGCGCCGTCGCGCAGCCGCACATCAGCGCCGCCGCAAGTGCGGCGGCGCCAATCATGTTGACAAATGACTTTTCCATTGTGCTGAATTACTACTTCGCCGCTTCGGCTTCCATTTCGCGCGTAAGTTCCTGTACTCGCTTGTCCTCCGCATCGAGCGACGCCCAGAAGTCCTTGGCCTTGGTCGTGTCATCAAGAATCTTCTTGAGTGCGTCAGCGTCCTTTCCGACGTTTTTCGTCTGCGTCAGCAGCGCGATTCCGCCAAGTTTGGCAAAATCAGGGTTCTTCTTCGCCATGGCGACAAGACCTCCAATTTCAACGCCGGCCTGCGCCAGCTTAGGAAGCATGGCCTTGATCATGCTCTCGCGTGCACCAAAGTCCTGATCGACGCAGTACTTCTGATAGGCATCGTACGCCGCCTTGTCCTCCGGAGTAAGTCCTGCATAGAGTTCGGCCTTGGTCGCCGCGCCATTCTTGGCGTCGTTGTCGATGGCAGTCCAGATTTTGCGCCCCTTCGCGTTGCCGTATGCCTCATCGACCTTGTCGTAGGCCTGACGCTGCATGATCTGCAACGGAGCGCCGATGGCGTTGATCGCTGTCGCAACGGTGCCGACCGTGCACTGGGAAGCAAATGCGGCATTGGCGTCTGTGCGGCTGTCGCGCCATTCCTGTACTACGTCCTTGTCATTCCCCTTGCCGGCCTTGGCCTTCGGCGACGACGCGCATCCGACGATGGAAAGAGAAAGGCCTGCAATAGCGAGTGCCGAGATGATTTTGTTTGAGTTTTTCATTGTTTTTTTGTTGTTTTTGTTAGTGTTATTTTGCCGGAACGGCGATTTGATTTGAAGTTGCGGCATGCTTGCCTTTTCAACTCTATTGCCCGGTTTCGCAAAAAATCTTACGGAAGCCCGAATTATTTTTCGCAAAAATACGTGCAACGCGGGAATGATACCCCCCCCCCGTAACTTGTCAATCATATTATTTTTTGGGGGTGTGACCAAAAACTGTCCATGCAACGGAACGCAAAGAGCGCTATGAAAATAGCGACTGTGGCATCGGACGCCGCCGTTGGCGGCTATGCCACAAGCCGCCATTTTCCAGAAACTTTGTGCTCTTTGTGTTCTTTGTGGCT
>CAMOSH010000191.1 GCA_946624575.1 uncultured Verrucomicrobiota bacterium | reverse complement strand
GTCATCCTGCCGTCATCCTCTCCGGGAGGGGGGATACAAATTTCGAACGCACCCGTGGATGGCGGGGGGATTGTTCGCGCGCGCGAAAAGTGCTAGCATTCGTCCCGCTTCGCGCCGTTTTTGCGGAACTTCCGCCTGCGGCGACCGTTGCGTTTTCCAGAACAAGCCATTTCAACAACCACTCAAGACATGACCCAAGATCCCGAAACCCCCGTTCCCGCATCCGAGGATCCCAAGACCGGACCGGCCGCGGCGCCCGCCGCCGCGGCGGATGACGACCAGTCCTTCGTCGACGCGTCGCGCGTTTCCGAAGACCAGGACTACGGCGCCTCGCAGATCCAAGTTCTGGAGGGGATGGAGGCCGTACGCAAGCGTCCGGCCATGTACATCGGCGATACGTTCGAGCGCGGGTTCCACCACTGCGTCTACGAGGTGGTTGACAACTCGATCGACGAGGCGATGGCCGGCTTCTGCACGCACGTGGACGTCACGCTCAATTCGGATGGATCGTGCACCGTGAAGGACGACGGGCGTGGCATTCCCGTGGACGAGCATCCGACCGAGCACCGCCCGGCCGTGGAGGTCGTTTTGACGGTGCTGCACGCCGGCGGCAAGTTCGGCAACGGCGGATACAAGGTCTCCGGCGGACTCCACGGCGTCGGCGTCTCCTGCGTGAACGCGCTTTCGGACTGGCTCGAAGTCGAAGTCCGGCGCGACGGGAAGGTCCACAGGATGCGCTTCAGCCGCGGCCACGTCACCAAGCCCCTGGAAGTCGTCGGGACCTGTCCCGAGGGCGAGACCGGGACAACGGTCACGTTCCATCTCGACAAGGAGATATTCCACGACGAGCAGGGCAACGCCTACGACTTCAGCTGGGACATTCTCTCCAAGCGCTTCAAGGAGCTTTCCTTCCTCAACCCCGGCGTCGAGATCCGGTTCTCCGACGAGAACACGGGCAAGAGGGAGACGTACCTGCACAGGGACGGCATCGTCGGATTCATCCGTTCCGTGACGCACGGGCGCAAGTCCATCCAGGCCAATCCGGCAGTTCGCGACGAGAAGCTCCCGTGCGAGCTGGCCGAGGTCATTTCGGTCAAGGGCGTGGAGGACGGCGTTTCGGCGGAAATCGCGATGCAGTACGTCGACGAGAAGTACGACGAGTCGATATTCACGTTCGCGAACAACATCAACACGATTGAGGGCGGGACGCACCTGTCGGGTTTCAATTCCGCGCTGACCGGGATGGTGAACAACTACGCCCGCGCGAACAAGCTCCTCAAGGAAAGCGAGGAGAACCTTGCCGGCGAGGACATCCGCGAGGGAATAGTCTGCGTGATTTCGGTCAAGGTGCCGAATCCGCAGTTCGAGGGCCAGACTAAGACCAAGCTCGGCAACAGCAACGTGGCGGGCATCGTGCAGCGCCTCGTCGGCTCCAAGCTCAAGGACTATTTCGAGCAGAATCCAAAGGTCGCGCAGGCGATCGTCCAGAAGGCCGTGGGGTCGCAGCAGGCCCGCCTGGCCGCTCGCAAGGCGCGCGAGCTGGTGCGCAAGGACAACAAGAAACTCGGCAAGTTCCTCGGCAAGCTCAAGGACTGCTTTTCCAAAAACCGCGACGAATGCGAACTGTTCCTCGTGGAGGGCGATTCGGCAGGCGGTTCCGCGCTCAAGGGGCGCGACACGCGGATGCAGGCCATCCTGCCACTGCGCGGCAAGGTCCTCAACGTCCAGAAGGCTCGGCTGGACAAGATTCTCGCCAACCAGGAGATCCATTCGCTCATTTCGGCAATCGGCGGCGGATTCGGCAACAACGAGTTCGACGTGTCGAAAATCCGCTACGACAAGATCGTCATCATGACCGATGCCGATGTCGACGGCGCGCACATCCGCACCCTGCTCCTGACGTTCTTCTACAACCAGATGCGCCCGCTTATCGAGCACGGGCACGTCTACATCGCGCAGCCGCCGCTCTACGGCCTCAAGAAGGGCAAGACAGTCGAATACATCGCGTCCGACGCCAAGTTGACCGCCCGCCTCATTTCGCTTGGAGCCGAGGAGTTCAAGTTCGAGTCTGCCGACGGCGCGACAAGCGTCCTCAACTCCGACATGCCGGCGCTCCTGCGCCTCCTGGCCGCCTCGGAGGATCTGTGCAACCGCCTTTCCAAGCAAAACGTCGACGTTCACAAGTACTTTGCGTGCCGCAATGCGGAATCCGGGGACTTCCCGCATTTCCGCGTGATATCGGACGTTGACGGCAATCCCGTCGAGCATTACGTTTTCCGGCACGACGAAGTCGAGAGCATCAAGCGCGACACGGCGGCGACGCTGGCCGGCACCGACTCCGGCGAGGCGTTCGAGGCGGCGCTGACCTCGCTCGACGAGCCGGAGAATCCCAATTTCAACGCCACGGAAATACTCCAGTCCGGCACCCTGCGCCGCAACATGGACACGCTTTCCGAAGTCTACGGCCTCTCGTCCGACGCGTTCTGGGGCGCCGAGGGGCGCTCTATCGGGAAGATCACCGACACGAAGGGCAACGCCTCCGAGGTGGAGTCGCTGATGGACTTGCTGGAGCAGGTGCGCTCGCGCGGCCGCAAGGGCTTCACGATCAGCCGTTTCAAGGGCCTCGGCGAAATGAACGCCTCGGAGCTCTTCGAGACGACGATGGATCCGAAGAAGCGCAAGATGCTCCGCGTGTCGCTGGATTCCGCGGTCGACGCCGACAAGACGTTCTCCCTTCTGATGGGAGACGAAGTCGCGCCACGCCGGAACTGGATCGAAAGCAACGCACTGATGGCCAACATCGACGCGTGACGGAGCGTCTTTCCCGACGCCCGGACGGGGCAAAAAAGCGTTTCGGAATTTTGCGCTTGCCAAGAATGCGGTTTTGGAATACCATGACCGCGTTTGTTGATGCCCGAAATACACGCTAATTCCGCCATGTCCACCTCATCGTCGCCGAAACACGCAGCCGTT
Source organism: uncultured Verrucomicrobiota bacterium (assembly GCA_946624575.1). Lineage (GTDB taxonomy): Bacteria > Verrucomicrobiota > Kiritimatiellia > RFP12 > UBA3636 > UBA3636. The sequence goes on along the minus strand of CAMOSH010000191.1, from coordinate 4,645 downwards.
CCCGCAATCGCATTCCGGATTCTTGGACTTGCACTTCTAGTCGCCGCAATTCTGCTCCACGTGCGCCAGGCCGGGCAGAACCGCCGTCGGCAGGTGGGCGCCGCAAACGTGGCCGCGATCGCGAAATCCGGTGTGATTGGCATGGGACTGCGCGCGGTCCCGGCGCCCGGCGCGTCCGAACCCCTGTTCGAGCCATGCTCGGCGACTGCGGTCTCCAACATCCTGACGTCGCTTTCGGAAGCCGTCGCCACGCGCCGCGAGCCCGGAGCCGGTGCCAAGGAGTACGATCTCTTCCTCTTTCTGGCGGACCGCTCCCGCGCGTTCCTGCGGGTCCGGCGCGACGCCGCTTCCCCCGACGTGTTCGTCGATCTGCGCTCCCTGCACAAGCCCGGCGAACCCGCCAAGCAGTGGGACGCCCTCCCTGCGATGGTTGCCGGACTCGGCAGCGTGTTCGACGAAATCGACTCCGGCAGCGGCGATTCCATACGCGCCGCTCGCCTGCTTCCTTCCCCGCAAGCCTGGGCGCCCGTCTCCCGCACGCCTGGCGAACACGGCCAAACCACTGAAAGCGTGGCTTCGACCGCGCTTTCCCTGCGCGCTCTCGCGCAATCGGACCTGGATACGATCGGAATCGTGTCCGCGTCGGTCGAAGAGGGCAAGAGCCCGGAGGCAATCATGATGATCGCCGGCGAGGCGTTCAACTCCACGCTGTCGGCGCTGGCCGGCGCGGAGGATGTTGAGAAGCCAGCGGAGAAGATAGAGGGCGAGCCTTGCGTCGCATTCGCGTTCTTCCGGGACAAGACGCGCTTCACGCTGCGCATCGTAATTCCGGATGACGCCAGCGACGACGCGCTTGTCGGATTCATCGAGTCAGACGCCGGCGTGGCGTCGGTCTCCGCTCCCGCGCGTGTCGCCGGCCTCGGAAAAATTCTGCTTCCCGCAATCAAGTCGGCAAACGCGATTGGAGCTTCTTCTCCCGAAACCGCGACCGCTGCGGAAAATGCGGCTGGCGCGGCAGCGGAAAACGCGGCTGACGCGGCAGCGGAAAACGCGGCTGGCGCGGCGCCCGAGGCCAAGTGATCAGGCGGTGATCCCGATTTGGCTCGCGCCGCTGCGCGGCGTCACCACGGCGCCTTTCCGGCGCGTTTTTTCCAGACATTTCGGCGGCGTGGATTTCGCGCTCGCCCCATTTGTCGCGATTGGCTCTGGTGCGTCGAAAATTCCAGTCAGGATGTTTTCCGATGTGCTTGCCGACCGGGGCGGCGCGATTGAAGTCGTGCCTCAGGTAATCGGGAAGGATCCAGATGGTCTCCGGACCGCAGGCCGCATTCTTCGGGACTCCGGATTCACGCGACTGGACTTGAACTGCGGGTGTCCGTGGAAGTTCGTGGCGAAAAAGGGTCGCGGATCCGGACTCCCGGAAGACCCCGTCGCCTTCGAGCGGATGCTTGAGGCCGGGTGCGAGGCGATGCCTGGCGGATTTTCCATAAAAATCCGTCTTGGTCGCACGTCGCCGGACACGCTTTTGAAGCGCGTTCCCATAATCAATGGTTTCCCTCTCGCCATGGTGACGGTCCATCCGCGCACTGGCGAGCAGATGTATTCCGGCGGAGTCGATCTGAAAGCCTTCGCCGAGGTGCTCGACGCGCTGGTCGCGCCCGTGGTCTTCAATGGCGACGTGGTCGACGCCGCCGGCGCGGTCGCAATCGTGCGTCGCTTCCCGAAAATACGGGGCCTGATGCTAGGGCGCGGTCTATGCGCCCGCCCCTGGCTGGCCGAGGACATTCGCCGGGCGTTGGCGCAAGGCGGCGGTCCGGAGGCGGCGCCGGAAAGCGCCCCGCCGCCGCAGCCCGCGGCGGAGCACGGGAAACGGGCCGCAGCGTTTGCGAGGGAGCTGGCCGCCGAATACGCGGCGGAACTCTGCGGTCCGGCCCCGCTGATGGGGCGCCTTAAGGAGCTTTGGGGATATCTGCATTGCGCGTTCGAGGGCGACGGCACCGCCGGGCTGCGCGAAATCCAGCGCGCGCGCAATCTCGACTCCATGCTTTCCGCCATCGAACGGCTGATCGCCGGCGCGTAAACCTGTCCGCGTAAAAAAAGAACCCGAACCGAGAAGGTTCGGGTGGAAAACCGGGACTTCCTTTGGAGCGGCCGGACAAGGAGGAGAATCGGCCTTGCCCCGGTTTTTGACCTGGGGGAATCGAGAAAGTCAGACTATTTCGCCGCGAACGTCGCCGAACGCTGCGGCCGCGTTGCATTCGTCAGTGTCGATGTGCATTGCGAGCGCGAACTTGTCGGAAACGCGGACCACGACATCTCCGAAGACAAGAGCGCGGCCCTGGCCGTTGTCAACCTTGACGGACACGACCTGCCCGTTGGAAACGCCGAATTCGGCGGCGTCGGCGGGGGTCATGTGAATGTGGCGCTTGGCGATGATGCAGCCCTCGGAGATTTCCAGCTCTCCGGCAGGCCCCACGAGCTTGAGCCCCGGGGTGCCAGCCACGTCGCCGCTTTCGCGGACGGGGACGCCCTTCAGGCCCAGCGCCCTGGCGTCGGAAAACGAAAGCTCAACCTGATTGGCCTTGCGGACGGGCCCGAGGACGCTGACGGCCAACTCTCCCTTGGGGCCGATGAGCCGAATCTTCTCGTTTGCGCAGGCGAACTGGCCTGGCTGGGAAAGCATCTTCTTGACCTCAAGCGTGGCTCCTGCTCCGTAGAGGGTCGCGACGGCCTGTTCGGTGAGGTGGATGTGACGGGCGGATGTTTCGACGATGAATGAAGGCATGGCGAAAAAACGGATTTGCGGTGGCACGAAGGGTACAACATCACCCTGTTTCCAGTCAAGACCCAAAAAACGAACAGGGGGGCCGGCCTTGAACCGTGCCGGTTCTTGCGGTAGAATCGGAGCCATGCAAGACACCCCACGGGACATTCCGGCCAAACTCCTGCCCCTGCCGGTCGGCAACAGCGACTGGGCGCACATCGCCGCGCACGACTGGCACGCGGACAAGACGCAGCTCATTTCCGGCCTTCTCGACCGCGACGCGACGGTCGCTCTCTTCACGCGGCCGCGGCGCTTCGGAAAGACGTTCGCGCTGGAGATGCTCCACACCTTTTTCGAGAAGACCGAGAAGTCCAACGCCCACCTCTTCGAGGGCACGAAGGTCTGGGCCGACCCCGCGCATCGCGCCGAGCAGGGCCGGTATCCGGTGATCCACATTACCTTCAAGGACGCGAAGGGGGCGGACTGGACCGCGACCAAAACGTTTCTGGCAACGGCAATCGCCGACGAGTTCCGCCGCCACCGCAAGGTTTTCGAGTCGGACAAGATCGATCCGGCGCTTGCCAGGAAGGCAACGGCCCTTGCCGACGAAACGGCGACGGACGAACTTCTCGTGAATTCCCTCGGCGTTCTGGCAAACGTCCTCCATTCCCATTGCGGGGAAAAGCCCGTCATCCTGATCGACGAGTACGACTCGCCCATCAACTACGCCGCGACGCATGGCTTCGGCGAAGAGGCGCTGCAGTTCTTCCGCAACTTCCTCTCCGGCGCGCTGAAGGACGGCAGGCACTGCCGCCTCGGCGTCATCACGGGCATCCTCCGGGTGGCGAAGGAGGGCGTCCTGTCGGGGCTCAACAACCCGGAGGTCTGGTCGGTGTTCGACGACGAATACGCCGACTGCTTCGGTCTCACCGAGGAGGAGGTCGGCGTTCTTCTTTCCACGTACGGACATCCCGAAAAACTGGACGAGGCGAAAGCCTGGTATGACGGCTACCAGTTCGGCTCCTCGGAAATCTACAACCCGTGGTCCGTCATCAACTACGTCAGGCGCGGCTTCAAGCCCGCCGCGTATTGGGCGAACACCAGTAGCAACGACCTCGTGGCGGACATCATGACCCGTTTTCCGGCGGACGTCCGCAGCGCCCTTCCCGACCTGTTCGAAAAAGGCCGCCGGCTCGTTCCGTGCGCCACGGAGCTGGGGAGATACGGCACCATCCAGGACAACCCGCAAATCCTCTGGTCCCTCCTCGTCCACACGGGATACCTGAAGGTGCTGGAAGGCCCGAACAGCCTGAAAATGGCGACGCTGGCCATACCGAACCGCGAAGTCCGGGAGGTGTTCCAGGATGACATCCTGGCCCCCCTTGCGCACGCGCCGTCGGTTCGCGGGGACCTGCAAAACATTCTTGGGGCCCTGACGAGCGGCGACGCGGAGTCGTTCCGCAGGTCCCTCGAAGCGTTCCTCGTCTCGTCGGCGAGCTACTTCGACACGGCGCGCGAGGATTTCTTCCACGGCCTTGTCCTGGGGCTCCTCGCCTTCGGCGTTGACTACTACGAGATCACGTCCAACCGCGAAATGGGCGACGGCCGCCCCGACATCGCGATGAAGCCGCGCCCGGGCGTCCCGCTTCCCGGCGTGATCCTCGAATTCAAGACGCCGAAGATTCCGGCCCGCGCGTCGCAGAAGCGGATCGACGCGCTTCTTGCCGCCGCCGCCCGCGAGGCCCTCGGCCAGATCGAGGAGAAGCGCTACGCCAAAGCGATGGAGCGCGAACTCGCGGAGCGGGACCTTTCGACCGTTCAACCGCTCAACCTTTCAACCGCGCAGGACGCGCCCCCGCGCGTCCTGCGCTACGGCGTCGG
>CAMOSH010000190.1 GCA_946624575.1 uncultured Verrucomicrobiota bacterium | reverse complement strand
ATCGCGTCTCGCCAGGGAAACCTTTGGTTCGACTACACCGCCGGGCTCTACGACCTCATGGCGCGGCTTCGCGCGGCGCACCCGCGCGTCGTGTTCCAGTCGTGCGCCTCTGGCGGCGGCCGCGCCGATTTCGGAGCGCTTGCGTTCGCCGACGAATTCTGGGCCTCGGACAACACCGGCGCGCAACAGCGCGTCCTCATCCAGCACGGCTGGAGCCACTTCTTCCCCGCCTGCGCCGTCGCGGCGCATGTCACGGCTTCGCCGAACAAGCACACGCGGCGCGTCTCCTCGCTCAGATACCGCTTCGACGTGGCGTTCACAGGACGCCTCGGCATCGAGCTGCGGCCCGAAGAGCTGACGGCCGAGGAAACCGAATACGCTCGGCGGCGCGTCGCAGAATACAAGCGCCTCCGCTCCGTGGTTCAGGGTGGCGACCTCTACCGGCTGCACGCGCCGCGAGAGGGCGGTTACGGCGCGCTCGCGATCGTCGCGCCGGATCGCCGCCGCGCCGTCGTTTCCGTGGTCGGGCTTTCGCGTCATGCAAGCGACGGCCGCCTTGCGCCGCTGCGCGTGCCCGGTCTCGATCCCGAAGCGCGCTATCGCGTCCGCGAACTCGGCATCCCCGGGAGCGCGGGCATTGAGGGGGTGCGGCTTATGAGTGCGGCATGTTCCAGTCGGCGCGGCGAGACGCCGCGCCTCCCACGTCCGCAGGCTGGAAGCCCGCGCTCCCAGGACTCCCACATCGACTTTTCCGGCAAGGCGTTTTCCGGCGCAGTCATCGCCGCCGCCGGACTTCCTTTCAACCTTAAATCCGGCGACGATTCGTTCGTTCTGGAACTTTCAGCAACCAACAAAGGAGTACATAAATGAAAACTACATGCGCAATGCTGGGCGCGCTGACGGCTGCGTTCGCCGCTCACGCCACGGTCACGGTCTCGAACGTGGCCTTCACGCAGGACGCCGACTCGCACGACGTCACGGTCTCCTACGACCTTACGACGTCGGACGGCGAGCCTGCGTTCGTGTCGCTCGACGTCCTCACGAACGGCGTCTCCGTCGGCGCCACGCGCGTGAAGACGCTTTCCGGCAACGTCTCGACCACACCGGCCGACACCGCCTCGCTTGTTTCGCCCGGCACCGGCAAGCGCATCACGTGGAAGGCTCGCGCCGACCTCCCGAACGTCGGCCTCACGGATGCCGCCGTCCGCGTGACCGCCATCGCCACGAACCACTTCGCCGGCCTCTTCATGGTTCTCGATGTCTCGCGAGGGAACGATTCCGCGTGGTATCCCGTGCGGTACACCGCATGCGAGCCGGACCTCTCCTGCCCTGCGACGTATGCGTCCGAGATCTGGCTCCGACGCGTCCCGGCCGGGACGTTTCGCATGGGATACGGGACCAGCGGATCGACGATCCAGCACTCCGTCACGCTCACGAAGGACTACTATTGCGGCCTCTTCCCCGTCACGGTGGCGCAGCATCGGCTCCTGCACTCGCTCCATGCAAACGTCCCCGACGATGCGGAACACGACCGCCATCCCGTCACTTACGTCCGGTACAACGAACTGCGCGGCATCAATTGGCCGAACAACAATGCCGTCCAATCCGGACAGGTCGTCTACAAATTGCGCAACAAGACGGGCCTGTCGTTCGACATCCCGACCGAAGCCCAATGGGAATACGCCTGCCGCTCCGGCCACGCGGGAAACGCGTTCTACGACGGAAAGCCGTACGTCACGGGGGACTACGTCCGGTACGGCTGGGGCCAGCTCAACGCCGGAGGAACGACGCATCCCGTCGGTCTCCTGCAAGCAAACGACTGGGGCTTCTACGATTTTTACGGAAACGTCCACGAGTTCGTCCGAGATTATTACGCCGCCTTTACGGCCGAAGCCCAAACGAACCCGCCGGGCCCGACGAGCGAAGCGGCCGGAAAGAACTCGAACGGCGCCTACTATCGGGTCCGCCGGGGCGGCGGATACAGTTCGAACGAGACCGGGCTGAATTCGTATTACCGGAACAACGGCGCGACCCAGACGTCGACGCAAAACAACTCCGGCTACCGCCTTGTCGTCGAGACGGACGAGGATCTCGGCCTCTGGCCGACCGAGGGCGGCGGGGCGGGAGAGCGCGGCTTTGCCGATTCCGCCGCCGGCCTTCTTGAGACCCGCCCCGCCGCGACGCTCGCCGGAAGGCGATTCGGCTCGGAAGCCCTCGCCGACAGCTACATCGACACCGCCACCCCGCTCGCCTTCGTGCTCATCGTGCGGTAGGCTAGGAGTCCTAGGAAGCCTAGGAAACCCTAGGAACCCTAGGAGCCCTAGGATGCCTAAAATCCCCTAAAAAAAACAAAGAAGGCACACTCCCCATGAAAACAACACTCTCCTCCCTCTTCTCCCTCTGCGCGGCGTCGGCCGCGCTCGCCGCCAATGTAGATCATCTGGCGCAGGTCTCTGACGTCTCCTTCACGCAGGATGGTGGCCAGGACGTGATCGTCACCTACAACCTTGACAACAACGGCGAGCCGGCCTTTGTCACGCTTGACGTCCTTACCAACGGCGTCCCGCTGCCCGTCGGCGCCGTGCAAAGCGTCTCCGGCGATGTCTCGACCTCGCTCACGGACTTCGTCGACGACGGCCCCGGCAAGCGGATTGTCTGGAAGGCCCGCACCGACTGGAAGGGCAATCTCGGCGAAAACGCCTCGGTCGTCGTCTCGGCCCACTACACGAACCACCTGGAAGGCGTCTACCTGCGCGTCGACGTCTCGGGCGGCATGGAGGCCGATGCATGGCCGACCCACTTCGGCTCCGTCGATCCCGACGTGTCCAGCACGGCCTTCCTCTGGGACGAGCTCTGGCTCAAGTGCGTCCCCGCCGGCACGTTCCTCATGGGATCGCCGGAGGACGAACTGAACCACAATGCAAACGAGACGCGGCACCAGGTGACGATCACCAAGCCGTTCTTCATCGGCGTCACGCCCGTCACGCGCAAGCAGTGGACGAACATGGCGGGAAAGATCAACAAACTGGACGTCGATGGCTACGAGGGCTGCGCCGCCGGATGGATCCGCTACACGTTCGATAGCGATTCCGCGTCGCGGACGGACACCGTCACGAACCGACTCAACAGGCTGACCGGCCTCGTCGGGTTCAATCTGCCGACCGAGGCGCAGTGGGAATACGCCTGCCGCGCGGACACCACCAGCGCCTTCAACGACGGATCTCCCTGGGATCCGGGCGCAACGGGGGACAAGCCGACCACTTCCGCGAATCTCGCCGAGCTCGCCTGGTACAAGGGCAATGTCGGCGAGGAAGCCCACAATGTGGCCACCCGAAAGCCGAACGCATGGGGGCTCTATGACTTCCACGGCAGCGTATGGGAGCTTTGCCGTGACTCGGCGCGCGTGTACGCCGCGGGAGCCGTGACGGATCCCGTCGGCGTGATTCCCGGCAACAGCGGGACGTGCGTCAAGCGCGGCGGCTCGACCGGTTCCGATGCATACGGCTGCCGCAGCGCCTACCGCAACACGACGCAGAATGTAACCGAAACGGCGGCTGGCAACGGAGCCCGCCTCGTGCTGGAGTTCTAGTGCGACGCCTTGCCGCGATAAAGGCCGCCGCCTCCGGCGGCGGTCTGACGTCACTTGACATTCAGTTGGAGTTCTGCGATTATTCAGGTCTGTAAACCCCTTTTTCCTCGACAAAAGAGGTTTTCAAACCCGAAATGAATACATCATCGACCGAAAAAATCCGGGCGATTTCGGAAGAACGCATTGCCGAAACGCCGCTTGAGTTCAAGCGCTACCTTTACGGGCGGATCGACTGGGATTCCCGTCTGATCTGCCTGAAAGGCCCGCGCGGCGTCGGCAAGACGACCATGATGCTTCAGCGGGCGAAGGAGACTCTGGGGCCTGAAAAGGCGCTCTACGTTTCGCTCGACAACATCTGGGCCGATCCGCGCCAGATCTATTCGCTTGCGGAATCGCATCTTGGCCACGGCGGGACGCATCTGCTGCTGGACGAAGTCCACAAGATGGAAAACTGGCAAGGCCTGGCGAAGAGTCTCAACGACGATTTGAAGCGTCTCTCGGTCGTCTATTCCGGCTCCTCCCTTCTCAAACTCGAAAGGCGCGGCGCAGACCTGTCGCGGCGCCAGTCGGACTACTTTCTTCCGGGGCTGTCGTTTCGTGAATACCTTGCCTTCGAGGGCGTGGCCGACGAGCCGCCGATGCCTCTTGGGACGATCCTGCGTGACCACGCGGCGGCGGCGCGCGCGATGCGCGCCAAGTTCCCGGTGCTGAAGCACTTCGACGACTATTGCGCTTCCGGCTACTATCCGTTCTACAAGGACGAACCGCGTCAATACCAGCGGAGACTGGTTCAAGTCGTCAATCAGGTTCTCGACGTCGATTATGCCGAAATCGACGAGGTGGAAGTGTCAACCATCCGGAAGGCGCGCAGGATGCTCGACATCCTCGCCTCTTCGGTTCCGCAGACGCCCAACATGACCGCCCTCTACCGCGAACTCGGCACGGACCGCAAGCAGGGCCTGAAGATGCTCTACGCGCTCGAACGCGCCGGATTGCTCTCGCTGCTTTCGTCCGCCCGCAAGGCAACACTGAAGAATCTTCCCACTCCGGACAAAATCTACTGCGACAACACCAACGAAATGGCCGCTCTCGTTCCGACTCCGGATCCCGGAACGGGCAGAGAGACCTTTTTTCTGAACCAGCTCCGGTCGGCGGGCCATGAAGTCGCCTGTCCGCCGCGCGGCGATTTTCTTGTTGACGGAAAATACGTGTTTGAAATCGGCGGTGCCGGGAAATCGTTTGCCCAGATTGCCGACGTTCCGGATTCTTTTGTCGCAAGCGACGGCATCGAAGTCGGCACCGGAAACAAAATACCGCTCTGGCTTTTCGGATTCCTCTATTGAAATGTCGTCATGTTGACACCACGCATGAAATCTCCGGCAACGCCATGAACGTCTCCCCCCCCTCCCTCTTCCAAATCCGCCTGCGCGCGCCGCACACCGCCAGCGACGCGCAGTGGGCCGAAACCTTCCGTGCCCTGTCGGACAACCGAGACTCCTGCGACGAAGTCTGGTTTTCAACCGGGATCGCCTTCCCGCCGATGGCGTGGCACCGCGAACACACCGCGCGCCTCGCCCGCTACGCGGACGAGTTGCGCCGCGTCGGCATCGCGCCGAGTTTGCAGTTTCAGGCAACGCTCGGGCATGGCGACTCCTTCGGAGGAACGCCGGAGGAAATGGCCGGGCGCACGTGGAGCGGCTTCACCGGCCCCACCGGCGTCGAGTGCCAGGCGTGCAACTGCCCCCGCCAGCCGGCGTTCCTCGCCTACGTCCGGGAGGTGGCGCGCCTCTACGCCGCCGCCATCCGTCCCGCCTGGATCTGGATCGACGACGACCTCCGCGTGAACAACCACCTCCCAGCCGCCAAGTGGGAGGACATCGGCTGCTGGTGCGAGACCTGCCGCAAGGCATTTCTAGGAAGCCTAGGAACCCTAGAATCCCTAGGATCCCTAGAATCGCTAGAATCCCTAGGATCCCTAGAATCCCTAGCAAGCCTAGCCGCAGCGATTTCCGGCTCCCCCGCGCTAGCCGCCGCATGGGAGCGCTTCTCCTTCGGCTCCATCGCCGCCGTTGCGGCCGCCATCGCCGAGGAGACGCACGCCGTTTCGCCGGAGACGCGCTTCGGCTACCAGCACGGCCCCTGGCCGAACGACTCGCAGCTCGCCGTCTTCCGCGCGCTGCGCGATGCCGGCGGCGGACACCCCGTTGGGTCGCGTCCCGGCGGCGGCGCCTACTACGACCTTGACCCCAACGGCCCCGTGAAAAAGGCGCTCGCCGCCGCGCGCCAGCGGCGCGTCCTCGGCGATCCGCCTTGGATCGACACGTGGCTCCCGGAAATCGAGACGTATCCGCGCGCGTTCGCGAGCCGCACCGCGCGCGGCATCCTTCTGGAGGCCGTCGCGAGCCTCGCCTACGGCATGAACGGCCTTTCGGCCCTGATCATGGACACTCGCTACGAGACCGACGCCTGGTATTCCGAGAATCTCCTCGCGCCCCTCGCCGCCGAGCGCGCTTTCCTTGAGCGCTACCGCGACGCCAATCTCGACACCGTTCCGGCGGGCCTCGACGTTCCACCAGACCTCCCGCTCGACGACGCTTGGCAGCGTGCGCTCGCCGGTGTTCCCGTCGTGCCGGGGCCGGGGATCGCGTTTCCGGAGGACGGCGGTCTGGAGACCGCCTCCCCTCCGGCTGACGCCTCCCAGGGGGGAGGCGGACTCCAGTCCGCCGTCTTTCCCCCTTCGTTCCGCGTATCGAGCTGCTCCACGCGTGATCTTGCGCGCATCCGGGCCGCGGCCGACGCCGCGGCCGGCGGAAGGCTGCCTGTTATCGTGGAAACCCCGACCGTCGGACTCGTCGTGCCGCGCGTCGCGCCCGGCGGCGTGCTGCGCACGGTGATGATGCTCAACGCGCGCATCGAGCCGCAAAAGTCGGCGCGGCTGCGGCTGAGAAACCTCGCCCTTCCGGGCGAGGCACAGAACAGCGCGGTCTGGCGCGCCATCGGCGAGAAGCCCGTCACGCTTCCCGTCCTGCGCGAGGGCGGAGACGCCCTCGTCACCGTCCCGGCCCTTCAGCCCTGGAGCGCCGGCTGGCTAGCGCTACCGCCATACAACATTCCATGAAAAAAGGCATCGCATCAGCCCTCGCCGCTCTCCTCGCCGTTACGGCACATCAGAGTCTCGCAAATCAGAGTGCCCCGGTGGCCTCCGCCGGTTTCGGCGGCGGGATCTCGCTGCCAGGCGGCGCCACCTTCGTGCCGTGGTCGTTCGATTCCAACTGGAAGCCGCACGGCTCCTCCGGCGCTCCCGGCGCCGGGTTCGTGATCGAGTGCAGCCCCGCCACGGAGAACGCCGCCGACTTCGGCCTCGTCCTCAACGGGACCGCCGATTTCCGCGAGACGGGCGACGGCGGCATCGAGGCCGTCTGGAGCGTCCACGCCAACCGCAACGGCTCGCCGCGCTTCGTCGGCCTTCAGTGCACCGTGCCGAAAACGGCCATCCCCGGCGGCCTTCGCGCCGATGACACGGACATTGCCGTCGGCACGGAAATCCCCCCGTCGCCGCACATTTTTTCCGGCAAGGTCCGGAGATTCGAATTCCTCGGAACGCCGGCCGGCGGTCCAGAGACCGCCTCCCCTCTGGCTGCCGCCTCTCAGGGGGGAGGCGGACTCCAGTCCGCCGTGAAGACGCCGGCCGGCGGTCTGGAGACCGCCTCCCCTCTGGCTGACGCCTCTCAGGGGGGAGGCGGACTCCAGTCCGCCGTGAAGGCGAAGGCCGGCGGTCCGGAGACCGCCTCCCCTCTGGCTGCCGCCTCTCAGGGGGGAGGCGGAGTCCAGTCCGCCGTGAAGACGAAGGGCGGCGGTCTGGAGACCGCCTCCCCTCTGGCTGACGCCTCTCAGTGGGGAGGCGGACTCCAGTCCGCCGTGAAGACGAAGGGCGGCGGTCCAGAGACCGCCTCCCCTCTGGCTGACGCCTCTCAGGGGGGAGGCGGACTCCAGTCCGCCGTGAAGACGCCGGCCGGCGGTCTGGAGACCGCCTCCCCTCTGGCTGACGCCTCTCAGGGGGGAGGCGGACTCCAGTCCG
>CAMOSH010000189.1 GCA_946624575.1 uncultured Verrucomicrobiota bacterium | reverse complement strand
GCGCTCACGCTTTCCAGTTCAACAAGCGAGGTGTCTGCGGTAATCCGGAAAATGCGTGCGTACGTCTTGCCGGCGTGGTAGGTGCCGACAGGGCCTGTCCACGTCGTGTCACCCTCCGGGACGTCGCCGAGGTATTCAAGGTCGTCCCAGTTGCCGATGGCGTCGCCGCCGTCTGCGGCGCCCCAGGCAAGCCAGAGAGCGGATGCCTGCTGACTCGCGGGGAACGACAGGCTGATTGTGGCGAGTCGGCCTCCTTGTTGGGTGCTGCCTGTCACGACGATGTCGCCGGAGGCCGCCATGGTGACCGGGACAGGAAGAAGCGCCGCCGAGGCAATGGCGAACGCGAGGATGCTGCGCAGTGTGTTCACGGTTATTCTCCTTGGGAGGTTTTTGGGGGTGTAGGTGCTGCTTCAATGAGATCGGCCATTTCATCGCGCCAGCGGTAGAGGGCCGCCGGGTCGTCAGTGAAATCGGTTAGGGAAACCGCGACTTCGGGCGGCACGGCGAGCGCCTCGCGGGCGCGCCGCGCCCACGAGGCGCGGTTTGAGGTTGGGATGACTGTATTTATATTTGCGATTTGTGGACAATTGTCATTTGTGAACAATTGTGAACACTCCTCGCCGACCTCCTGGAGCTTCTGCTCCAGAAGCTTCGCGTAGGCGTAGTCCTCGAGGCCGTCGCGGAAGTTTTCGAGGCGGATGGTCGGCAGCGGCGTTCCGTCCGGGCCGGCGCAAGTCAACGAGCCGTCGCCGTGGTAGGTCGTCCAGCTGCGCGGATCCCAGTCGGTGAACGGGCCACCGCCGATGCAGCGCTTCGAATTCCACATCGCCGTCGCGTAGTAGAGAAAGCCGTCCGGGCGATTCCGCACCGTCTGCGCCCCCATGAGGATGCGCGGCTCGATGCCGGGGCATTCGATGAAGAAGTTCGCGGATGGCGCGGGCGGAACGCAACTAATGTACCACCAAACCTTGTGGCCAGCGGCACGCGAGGCGGCCACCTTATCCTGGTCGAACTTCGGCGTCGATGGCACGAACCAATCGACGGATGACAGTTCCGTGTCCACCCCGAAGTCGTGATCGTAGGCTGTGGTGCAGACGGGAATTCCCGGCAGGGCCGCCTTGAGTTCCCGAACTGCTGCGGCTACTTCTGGAAAACTGCCGGCTCCTGCCTCATCGGCACCGTAGGCGTAGGCAAGATCGAGGATGCCAAGTTCTGCCGCGAGGTCGCGCATCTCGGTGAGGCGGGGAATCGTCTTTTCTTGCCATGCTGCAATGTCCGCATCGCTTGTCGAGGCCGGCACTGTCCAGTAGCCGAGATTGAAGGTTCCGGCGCGGCCTTCGTCTCGCAACCTGCGGACAGCGTGAAGGAGGTTCGTGTCGCAACGATGGTAGAGATTCTCGGCCGGGATGAGGTAGTCGGCGAGGAAATCCACCCATTCGCGCTCGTGGCAACGCCATTTGTTCACGGGTGAATCCGGGTCGGCCAGGAGAGCCTTTCCGGCGGCGATTCCCTCCGGTCCCTCGAACTGGAAGGTCGGGCACGGCGCAAATGCAACCGCGAGCGGCAAGGCGGAGACGCGGCCAAGCGTGAAGCCGTTCACGCGCACGGCGAACGGGACGCGCACGGGTTCCACGCCGTCGGCGCTCACGACGAGCACGCCGCGGTAGGTGCCGGCGGGCTGTCCGGCCGGGCAATGGACGCGAATCCAGAAGCTCTGCACGTCGAGGTCGCGGACGGCGACGCCGTCGAGAAAGTCAAGGATCGGATCGGGCCACCAGCCAATGGCCGGATCGTGCAGGGCGCGGTGCGGGCCGTCGGCGACCTGGTAGGGAGGCTTGCGCGTCGTGTGGACGTAGCCGACGGGGGAGACGGCTACGTTCGCGGCAAATTCGCCCTCCACGCGGATGCGGACGTTTTCGAGGTCGGCGTTCCGCGGGGCGACGAGGAACTGGACGCTCTCGTATTCGTTGCCGGCGAGGCGGATGGCGAGACCGTCCGCCGTCAGGGCCTTCGCGGAGAAGCGCCCGCGCGGCAGCACCTTCTCCATCGACGAGGCGACGCCAAGGAGAAGGGCCGGCGAAGCCTGGCCCGCGGCGGCGCACGCCTCGCGGAAGCGGAAGTAGTCGCGCGCGTGGGCGGTCTCCTCGGCGCGTTCGGCGGCCAGGCTCCGCGCCTCCCGGCGGTCGGCATCGACGAGCGGCAGGAGGTCGCGCCACACGCACGGGCCGGCCGGCGCGGGAACCGGCTCGCCGGGACGCAGGAGCGTTAGGCGGTCGAGCGCCACGGCGAAGTGCTGCGGACGCGTGACGAAGAAGTGGATGCGCGCGATGTCGCCCGGCGAGGTCGTCTTGGGCCACGACGTCAGCGGGACGATCCACTGCGTGCCGCCCTTGCCGGGGAGGCGGAACGAGGCGGCGAGGCCGTTTTGGATGCGCCCTTCCGGACCCGCGACGAAGAGGCAGAGATCGTCGCCCTCCTCCTCGGCGTTCACGACATCGACGACCAGGCGGTCGTAGCCGCGCCAGTCCGCGACCGGCGACGGAAGCGTGAACGACGGCCATTCATCCATGCCCTCCCGCCATGGCTTGCAGACGAACGACAGCGCGGAATCGCCGGATGTGGCGAAGCCGTTTGTGACGCCGATCTCGAATTCGCCGTTGGAGACGCGCGGCACGGCCGCGCGCTCGGCGTCCGTCTCAAAGTCGTAGAGGAGAGTGGCCGCTGAAGCATTCGCCGCAAAGAGTGCAAAGAGTGCAAGGAGTGTTTGTTGCGACTTCATGGTGCGACTATCCTTTTCGATTGCTGTCGATTGCTGTCGATTGCTTCCGATTGCCTTCTGGCGGAAGCAACGCTCCCATCGTCTCGCCTGGGAACCAGCGCGGGCGGATGGCGGTGTCGGAGGGGTAGCGCCCCGTTTCAAGGTAGGCGATGGCGGCGGCCGCCGCGGCCGTGCCGGCGGCCCTGGGGTCGGTCTCCATGCGGGACAGTTCGCGCGGGAAAAACGGGCCGAGCCCGGCGTTGGCCCAGACGGCCAGCCGGAAGTCCTCCGGAGGGCGCAGCCCGGCGGCCAGCATCGCGGACAAGGCGCCGCGTGCGAGGTAGTCGTCGGTGACGAATACGACGGTATCGGGGGAGAGCCGCCCCGAGGCGGCAAGTCGCGCGAAGCCCGCGTAGCCGGCCGCCTCGACGCCAATGTGCTTCCCATGCGAGAAGTCGGGTTTCACCGGGACCGCCCGCACGGCGATTCCGGCGGCGCGGAGGGCCGGCGCGGCGTCACACATCATGCTGTCCCAGCGCAGGACGACGGCGTTGCGGACGCCGGCTGCGCGGCAGGCGGCCACAAACTCCGGGACGGCCGCCTCGTAGTCGAAGCGCGTCATGCCGACGGCCCCGTCCGGAGTGGTCCGGCAGTGGGCCACGGCGGCGTAGGGGATCTTCCGCGCGGACAGGTGGCGGAAGATCGCGGCGCGGTTGTCGAAGACGATGGCCAGATCGACCGAGCGGGAAAGGGCGGCGTCGAGGAGCGAAAAGTCGCAGGGCCCGCCCTCGACGGCGCGGTCCACGCTGGCGCGGGTGAAGAGATAGCCCGCGCGGTTCAGCCCAAGGCGCAGCTCCTCGGCGAACATCGTGGGGAAGTAGTCCACGTCCCCCTGCGGATAGACCAGCACCACGTGCCCCCGCCACTGTCTGGCGGCGCGGTCGCGGACGGTGGGGGGAAGCCCGTGGCGGGTGAGAACGTATCCCTCCGCCACAAGCCGCTCCAGCGCGGCGCTTGTGACGATGCGGCTCACGCCCAGCATCGGGCACAGCTCGCGCGACGACGGGATTTCGTCGCCGACGCGCCAGTGACCGCCGACAATGCCCTGGCGGAGGCCGTCGGCCACCTGATCCACCAGCGACCGCGCGTCGTTCTTGTTCACCGAGAATGGCAGCAAGGTCTTCATGATTCCTCTGTTTCAACCAATGACGAGCCGCTATTATAGCCACTATAGCCACATTGTCAAGCGGAATAACGGAGCGACTGCGGCCGCTTGCCGTCTGCGGCGGATGCGGCTAGAATCCGAGGACATGGACGAAACTCGAAAACCCATGGCAGGAGCCACCGGCGATCAGCCGGCCGCACCGCGCAAGGACCCGAAACTCGCCGCGATCGGCTACGCCCTCGCGGCGGCGGCTTTCTACGCGCTCAACGTCCCGTGCTCCAAGCGGCTCCTCGCCGACGTCCCGCCGGTCTTTCTGGCGGGCCTGCTCTACATTGGCGCGGGACTTGGCGTGGGGCTGATGTATCTCTTCCGGTTCCGTTCCGAGCGTTCGCCTTCCTGGGCGAACGTCTCACCGCGCAATTCGGCGTCGCCCTGCTGGCGATGGCTGTCGGCACCGTCTTTGTCGTATTCGACACCCTGCTTCGCTCGCACGAGCATGTCCACGTCCACGTCTATCACCATGTCCATGGCGGGACGAAGCATGCGCACGTCGTCGTTCATTCGCATCCACACGTGCACGTCCTCGGCGAAGGTCGGCACCGGTACCATCATGATTTTTCATGACTCGATCTGGCTCTTGACGGCGTCGGGGCGCCGCATGGATGGGCGCGCGCGGCAATGACAGCAAAGGCATGGGGCGTCAGAACATCAGGCGCCGAGGTCTATTTCGTTGCGGCCCGGCGCGACGGGGATGTCTTGACCGCGCCAGCGGAAGGTGCCTGGGAGGCCGTCCGGAAGCGTGACTACGCCGGCGACGGCGTTGCCTTCGAATCTCAGATCGAGCGCGACCGGCCCGTGTGGCGTCGGCGTGGAACTTACGATGCGGCGCAGGTGCGCGGGCTGGGGATCGATGAGGACGCTGGCGTAGAACGGCGCCGCGCTGCGAACTCCGGCCACGCCTGTGTGCAGATGCCAGAGAGGGTGCGAACCCCAGCCGTGGCAGTCGCTGCGGGAGTCTGTGTCCGGGATTTCCGGAATCGTGGCGCAGTGCCAGTCTTCGATGGATTCGTGCCAGAAGTCGAGTCCGGAGAAGAACAAATCCGGGCGCCGGAACGCGAAGTATGTCGAGAACAGGTAGTGGCGGAAATAGATCGAACCGGGGAAAAGCTCCGGTCCTCGTTTCAGCGTCGGGTTGGGGCGGGCGGTGGAACGCGCGGCGCTGGCATCTTCTTTCGGGCCTGAAACGTCGGCATCGGCCACGGCCGGAGAGTTCGCGACGAATGCGGCGAAGCAGCGGTCGGCGTCGGATTGGAGCGGCACTCCGCCAAGCAGGGCCAGGGCCTGGGCATGCTGAGAGAATGCGGAGTGGGCGACGTCGGACGAGAACAGGGCCTTTTCCGGGCACCAGAATGCGGCTCGGATCGCGGCTCGGAGGCGGTCGGCACGCTCGCCAAAGTGCGCGGCTAGCTGCTTTTCGCCAAGCGCTTCGGAGGCGCGCACGCCGGAAAGCAGAGCATGGAGATACTCCAGGTTGATTTCCGCGTTTGGGCGGTCGGAGTTTCCGTCCGGCGGGACACCGGACTCCCAGCTTCTGACCCAGTCGATGAAATTCCAGCCGGGAGTGCGAACGAGAAGCCCGTCGTCGTTGACGAATTCCTCCATGCCCATCAGCGTGTGGACAAGACCCGGAAGACGCGCGCGAACGTATTTCCGGTCGTTGTGGTTCCAGGCGAAGTCCCCGAGCATCATCGCCTGGCAGCACGTGAACGGAAACGATTCCTGGGTCCCGCGCGTCGGGCAGTTCATGGGCATCATGCCGTTTTCGCGGCGGTCGGCGTCGTACAGCGCGATCGCATTTCGCACGGCGGCGCGCCCGACGTCTCCAAAGAGCGTGGCGACGAGATACTGAACACGGCTGTCGCCCGGGTACATCTGCTGCTCGTAGTACGGGCAGTCGAAGAACATTTCGTGCATGCACATCTGGAGTGCGCGTTCGCATGGTCCCTGCAGAGTGGCGACGAACTTGTCGTCGGATTCGAATTTTCCGAGAAGGGAGACGGGGAGCCGCGTTTCCACAATCGCAATCGACTCGATCGAGAGCGGTTCGTCGGCGGTTGCGATTTTGATGCGGCACCAGCGTCCGCAGCGCCACCACGGCGTGGTGAACCGAGCTCCGCCGCGACCGTCGGGAAGGAACGTGTCGCCGAAGCAGTTTTCCATGTGTAGCCCTTCGCAGGCCGCGCGGTCGTGCTTGTGGCCGTCGGCCCCGACAAGGCATTCGGCCCAGTCCCAGCGGACGCTGGCTCCGCGCCCTCCTGAAACGCGCAACTCCGGATATGCGCAGTAGTAGTCTTCCAGATCCCAGAGAATTTCAACGGAGGAGTGTGGCGGAACGACCGACGGCGGCGTGTTTCCGGTGCAGCCGACGAAGCGCCCGGGGGTCTTGCGCTCCCGCATCATGTCGGGAATCGGGGTGGGGAACATGATCCAGCCCTGCATCCTGAGACCGGCCCAGGTCTCGACCGGCCCTCGCACAGTGACGGCGTCCTCCCATGCTTCCGGTGGCGGTTGCGCGTCGAGAACCGACGCGCCGCGCACCTCGCATTCAGAGCCAACGCCGAAAGTCTTGGAATTCCCCTTGTCAGTCATGCGCGTTCCCGGGATCACGGCGACTTGCCATTTGGCCTTGCCCGTGGTGAGCGCCACGTCGTACGTTCCGGACGCTTTCAGGATGAAGCCGCCGCGAACTGAAAGCTGGGCCAGCGGAGCGTGGGCGCTGATTTGCCAGCATACCGCTTCCAGCAGGTGGCGCCCGGGTTCCAGGTCGCGGACTCGATACGAGTGGCTGTGCCAGTGGTTCGGCAGGCCGCGATGCGGGCCGCGCCCGACTTCGACGCCATCGAGCAGCAGCACGAAACGTTCGTCGGCGGAGACGTCGAGTTCCAGTTCGGCGGCGTCCGGAGACGCGTCGAATTCGCGGCGAAAGCGCAAAAAGACCTGTTTCGCGGCGGCGAGGCTCTCGGGAGTCGGGCGAGTGTCGGAGGTTTCCGCATTTTCGATTGTAGCGGCGCCCGCGCGCCAAATCCACGACGCCTCGTCGATCGGGAGCTGCGGCGTGACGTTGGCGTCGGCGCGGTTGTGGCGTTCGGGGCGGAGAAAGTTTTCGACTGTCATTGCTGGAGTTTGTTGATGCGCTAGGCTTCGTCGCCCGCGCCCGGAAGTCTACTCGGTGTTTGGGCGTAATTCAAGAAGCGGCCATGCTCCGTTGCAAATTCGAATCTCCGCGTTTTTTTGCCAGCTTTTCGTGGCCTGACTTCCCGAAAACTGTGGGGAAAATAGCAAACGCGGACGAAGCAACGCCTCGTCCGCGATGTTGGTGGCGAGAAAGGCCGTCTCTCCGCCGAATGCCAGTTCGTTTCTAGGCCTTCGCCTTCTCTTCTTCCATGAGCTTGATCAGGTTGAAGAGCATGCGCGGGTAGTGGAAGGCGCCGGCCCAGCGAGTGCCCTTCATCGTGCAGGATGGCGTTCCGTCGCGGCGCAGGTACTTGATGATTTCGCCGTATTCGGGATCCATGAAGTGGTCGAAGAACCACTTCTCGATCTTGTGGAACCAGTCGAGATACTTCTGGTCGCGCGTGAGAGTCCAGGCGAGGAATGTGGCGTAGATCGCCTCGTTCTGCGGCCACCAGAGCTTGAGCTCGTGCTCGTATTGGTCGGGTTCGTGGCCCTCGGCTTCGTCGACGTTGCGGAAGTAGATGATGCCGCCACCGCCCTGCACTTCGTCCCAGC
>CAMOSH010000188.1 GCA_946624575.1 uncultured Verrucomicrobiota bacterium | reverse complement strand
CGAGATCACCGCGGAGGACGTCGACCGCCTCGGCGAAGCCGTGATGAGCACGATCTTCAACGGCTGACGCGGCCCTCCGCCGGATCCCGGTCCGCCGGCCCGGGATCCGGCCCGTGGCGGGGTGCCCACCCCGCCCACGCGAGAACGCAAGAGGGCTTGCACCCCAAATGGAAAAGCCGTAGTGTGCCGCCACGAATGAAAACGATCGCAAGAACGTCTGCGGAACCGTGCGCTCCCGACCTCTCCGCCTTTCGGTGCCGCCATTGCGGCGAGTGCTGCCGCCTCCCCGGCGGGCTCGTGCGCCTGCGCGAGGACGAGTGCGCGGCGCTCGCCGCCGCACTCGGAATGGACGAACGCACGTTCATTGACCGGCATACGCTGCTGGCGCCCGACCGCCGCTCGCTCGTTCTGCGCGACCACGCGGACGGCTCCTGCGAGATGCTGGACGCGGACGGCCTCTGCCGCGTGCAGTCCGCCAAGCCCGCACAGTGCCGCGACTTTCCACTCCGTTGGCGCAATCCCGACTCCTTTCGCGTCTGCCCCGGCCTCCGCGCGCTCACGCAGGGCTGAACGCCGTCCGTAGGACCGGGGAAATGTCTCGCGCGAAGTTCGCGACGTCCGCGAAGTTATTTTCTTCAATACGGAGGCACGGAGAAATGAGTTTTGGACACATAATTGACAGGATTGACAGGAGTTTTTAGCCACAAAGGACACAAAGGGAACAAAGACTTCTCTGCGAACTCTGCATTCTCTGCGGCTAATAACCTTCAAACCTTCAAACACCCTACATTGCCATGTCCTCTCCGTGTCTTCGTGTCTCCCTGCTCTCCGTGTTAGGCGAAAACAAAAAGTCCAAAAACCGTGGACTGAAAAAGGGCGGCTTGTGGCATGGCCGCCAACGGCGGCGTTCGATGCCACGGTCGTCATTTTTCTTGCGCGCTTTGCGTTCCGCTGCACGGACTGGTTTGGGTCACGCGCGAAGCGGTTGCGTGCCTTGACAAAACACTCTCATTTCTGCTAGTGTTCCGCCATGACCGATTACCAAGCCGTCTACGAGGACGCCATCGACAACTACGGGCTCGTCACAACCAAGCGGGCGAAGGAACTGGGCCTTGCGCCCAATGCCCTGGCCCAACTGGCGTATCGCGGCAGACTGGAGCACGTCGGACACGGCGTCTACCGGCTCGCCGCGCCGGTTCCGTTCGCGGGTGAGGCGCCGGCCTACGCGCTCGCCGTGGCGCAGGTCGGACCGGAGGCCGTTCTGTGGGGCGAATCCGTCCTTGGGCTCCTCGGTCTGTCCCCGACCGACCCGGCCCGCATCCACATCGGATTCGCCGGACGTCTTAGGCGCCGCGTTCCCGACGGCATTGCCGTCCACCCGGCGGCGCCCGGTGCGGCGACAACGATCTACGAGGGAGTCCGCGCCCAGCCCGTCGGGGACGCCCTGCGCGCTTGCCGCGGCGCGCTGATGCCGGAACGGCTCCTCGCCGCCGCGAAGCGGGCGCGGGAGAGGGGGTTCCTGACGGAGCGCGAATACGAGTCCGCGCGAAAGGATCTGGCAAAATGAACAAGGCGCCCAACAGCCGCGTCAATCTCGACAAGGCCATCGAGCGGCACTTCGGCTCCGGCGCGAAGTTCATCGAGGCCCGGTCTCTACTCGCCAACGCGATCGTCGGGCAGTTTCTGCCGGACGGCGTCGCAAAGGGCGGCAGCGCTCTCAAACTGCGGTTCGGCGCGGACGGGTTCCGCGCTACGCGGGATCTCGACGCGGCCCGTCGCGGCGACATTGCCGATTTCGAACGCATTTTGGACGAACGGCTTCGGGCGGGATGGAACGGATTCACCGGCACGGTCGCGCCCGGACGCCCGACGCATCCGCGGGGCGTTCCGGGCGAATACGTGATGCGGCCGTTCGAGGTCCGGCTCGCCTACAACGGGAAATCATGGTGCACGGTCGATCTGGAAGTCGGCCACAACGAGGTCGGGGACGCCGACGATCCGGAATATGTCCTGGCTCCGGATGTCGCGGCCATGTTCTCTACGCTCGGGCTTCCGGCTCCGAAACCGATTCCGCTCATGCCGATTCCGTTCCAGATCGCGCAGAAGCTTCACGGAGCGACGGGGCCGGGAAGCCACCGCACAAACGATCTCGTCGATCTCCAGCTGATTCTTGCACGCGGCGAGCCGGACTGGCGGCGGACGCGGGAAATCTGCATCCGGCTCTTTCAGTACCGCAAGCAGCAGGAGTGGCCACCGACGATCACGGCCGGAACGGATTGGGAAAGCCTCTACGCCGTGCAGTCGGCGAACGTGTCCGTCCTTCCGAGCGTTTCGGATGCAATCGTGTGGACGCAGCGACTGATCGACCAAATCGATGCGGCGCGCTGAACCGATTCCTTCGTCCTCCAGAACCGCCGCATCGACCCGCCCCCCCCACTCCGCTGGCGCAATCCCGACTCCTTTCACGTCTGCCCCGGCCTCCGCGCGCTCACGCAGGGCTGAACGCCGTCCGTAGGACCGGGGAAATGTCTCGCGCGAAGTTCGCGCCGTCCGCAAAGTTGTTTTTCTTCAATACGGAGACACGGAGACACAGAGAATTCGCCCATTTGGCCGGGATGCGGCAAGGCGGCGCGCAGAGGCCGTGGGGTGCGGCGTCCCGCCGCGCCACGTCCTGGGAGCGCGGGCTTCCAGCCCGCGCCCCGCGACAACAGTAGCATTGTCGCCTCTACAGTTCGCGCTCTCCGGGCCGTCGGGCCGTCGGCCGCAGATTTCGGAGACGTTTCCTGAACCGGCTGCAAAAAATGAGTCCCCGTCGTGTCATGATAGCGCATCCGCCCCGCAAACGAACGGAATCATCGTGTCGGGGCTGATGACGCCAAAGGAGGCGCCGGGATAGGCCGCGAGCCAGGAAGCAGGCGCGCGTGGCGTCCTGCGGCCCCATTTGAACTCCCACGCGCGGAGACTCCCGTTCTCCTCCTCAACACTGTCGATCTCCGCCTGGGTATAGGTCCTCCAGAAGTAGCGCGTTGCCCCGCTCCCCGTCCAGGCCAGGCATTTCCGACGCTCCGCCATGGCCCAGTTTTCCCAGAGCGCCCCTGCGTCGGAACGGGCGTCGATGGGGTTCAGGAGTCCCGTCACGGCGTTCAGGACGCCGTTGTCGTTGAAATACCAGCGCGACATCTTTACGACCTCGCTGCGTAGATTTCGCGAAAAGCCCCCCACCCGGTAGATCACGAACGTCTTTTCCAGCAGGTCGAGATAGCGCTCCACCGTCTGCCGCGCGATGCCGAGGTTCGTCGCCAGCTCCGACAGCGAAACCTCCTTGCCGATCTGAAACGCCACGAGCATCAGAAGCCTGCGGATCTTGTCGGAGTTGCGCAGCGACTCGAACGCCACTATGTCCTTGAAGAGGTACCCTTCCGCCAGTTCCCGTAGCGCCTCGCGGCGTGATCTCTCGCTCGTCGCGAGCCAGACTTCCGGATACATCCCCCAGACGAGCATTTCGCCGAGGCGGTTCGCCGCATCCGCCATCGTGCCGGACGCGGCGATTTCGGCGAACGCGAGCGGCAGGAGCGTGATTGTCCGCTTCCGCCCGACAAGCGGCTCCCCGACCTGCCCGGCCAGTTCAAGGGACGAGGATCCCGAGACGACAACCCGCAGCCCCGGCAGCGTGTCCACGAGGAGTTTCAGAGCCTTCCCGATCCCGAGGATCGACTGCGCCTCGTCGATGAACAGCAGGTCGAGGTCCCCGAACCGCCGTGCGTATTCGTCGGCGGAGAAGGAGCGCAGGACGGAAGCCGTCCGCGCATCCTCCCCGGTCGTGGTGTGCATCCTTCCCGCGAACGACTTCAGGTATTCCCGGACGAGCGTTGTCTTTCCGCTCTGCCGGGGGCCGTAGACGGCCACCACCCGGCCCGGCTTCACCGATTCGGACAATTGGGCCATCGCCTTACGCTGGATAAACATGCTATCTCTCCCGTTCGTTGTCGTGACGGGTCGGATTCTACCGGAATCCGCGCTGGACAGCAAGAGAAAACTTTCCGAATTTGACCAATTTCGGAAGTTCTGCTTCTCGAATTTGATCTAATTCGGGTAGGAATGGGGCCTGCCTGCGCAAAATCCCTGCGACTAGGAAGCCGCCGTCCCGACGAGATCGAGGAGGTGGGCGAGTAGCTGCCCACCGGCGTCGGGATGGCGAATCCATTCGGCAGCTTGGCATAGACGCAGACTTCGGCGGCGGCGTCCATGTCCTCGGCGGAGCGCCGCTCAACGCGTTTGCCGTCTTTGGCGTAGCTGTTCGGGAAGATCAAGTCCTGCACGTTCTTCTTCGCCTTGAACGCCTCGGGCTTGGCCCGGCATGTCGCGTAGCGCTGCGCAGGACGCGGTGCATATCCGTTTCCGGCCTCAAAAATGCCCGGAGAGTAGACAGCGATTGCAGGATTTCCTCCGCACCTCTGCGGCTCAGCTTTTGAACCTAAATGTCGCAGTTGAAGTGTCACACAGAGGCACAGAGGCACGGAGAACATTGGAAAATGGCTTTTGAAACCTTTGAAATCGCATGCGAGGCTTTCACCCAAAAGGTGCATTGAAACTGGGAACCATGTGCATCCATAAAACCATCAATCTCAGTGCCTCCGTGCCTCTGTGTGAGAAAGTCTGTTCGTGTCAACTGCGTTTTTTAGGTTGAAATTTCCCCGGAATGTCTCGCGCGAAGTCCGCGAAGATTGCTCCTCACGCGGAGACTCAGAGAATTCGCCCATTTGGCCGGGATGCGACAAGGCAGCGCGCAGAGGCGGGGGGGTGCGACGTCCCGCCGCGCCACGCCCTGGGAGCGCGGGCTTCCAGCCAGCGACATGTCCTGGGAGCGCGGGCTTCCAGCCCGCGAGCATGTCCTGGGAGCGCGGGCTTCCAGCCCGCGACGTGTCCTGGGCGGTGCGGCGCCCCGCCGCGCCATGTCCGCGGGCAGGATGCCCGCACTCCCAGATCCATCCTCGCCAGGAGGTGCGGCGTCCCGCCACGCCGTGTCCGCGGGCAGGATGCCCGCGCTCCCAGGTCCGTCCGCGCCGTGTCGAACAATGTGCCAAAATTGAATTTTGGCATAAAAATAATTTTGTCCTTGACATGGCACATTTATTGTGGGAGAATTCCTCGCGTAAGGGCGACTTGCAAAATGAGAACTGGCATCGGAAAAAGTCGTGGCATCGATCCACGCGGGCGCGTGTTGAAGTGGATTGAGGAGTCGATCGCGGGCGGCGAATTGCGTCGCGGTGCGGCGGCCCCTTCGTCGCGCGAGCTGGCGGCCGAGCTCGGCGTCGCGCGCGGCACCGCCGCCGCCGCGCTGGAGGAGGCGGAAAGGCGCGGCATCCTGCTACGGCGCGATCCGGCGGCGAAGAAGCGCTATGTTCCCGAGGTCGCCGCAAATGGCGCGGTGGCCGGCTCCACAATCTACGTACTCGGCGACCTCGGTCTCGCATTCGACGGTTCACAGGCCCCGCGATGGACGGATCGGTATCTTTCGCTGGAGGCGGTGTCGCGCCTCTCGGCCACGGGACGGCACGTAATGATGCTCAACGCGGACGCGCTTTCGTCCGCCGCGGTCGACGACCTCTTCCGCGCCCCGCCTGCGGCGATGCTGATCCTCGCCACGGTTTCGGGCAATCCCACCGCCATGCGCGCGCTGGAGAAGTGCCGCGCCGCCGGAGTCCCCGTGGTGGTCCACGGCAACGCGCCGGCGCTGCGCACCTTCGACCGCATCTACACAGACCACCGCGAGACCGGACGCGCCCTGACGCGCTGGCTTCTCGCGCGCGGGCGCAGGCGCATCGTGCCGTTCTTCCCGTACATGCCGCAGACCTTCTGGGCGCGCGAACGTCTCGCCGGCTACGAGGAGGCCATGAAGGAGGCGGGCCTCGCGCCGCAGCCGTGCAAGATCTTCGGCACCGACCTGCCCGACGACCTCCCGCCGCCGGAGTGCTTCCGCATCCGCAAGGGCCTCGCCACCACCGCCCTGCTGGAGCTGTTCCACGGCACCCCCAAGAAACCTTTCAACTTTTCAACCTTTCAACCTTTCAACTCCCACGCCGTCCACGACGCGGGCGGCGTGGACGCCCTTCTCTGCCTCTCCGACAACTGGGCGCGCGTCGCCAACGCCGCGATGCGCGACCTTGGCATCGCGCCGCACGGCAAAATCCTCACGACCGGGCACGACAACATCGACCACGGCGCCGAGTTCGGCGAGTTCGAGTCGGAAGGCCCCGACGCCACGATCGACAAGCACAACGAGACCAAGGCCGAGGCCATGGCCGCCCTCCTCGCCGCCCGCCTCGCGGGCGAACTGCCCAACGGGCCGCAATGCCGCGCACACCCCTTCGCGCTCGTCGAGCGCAAAGCCGCCAGTGATCGCAATTGAAAGCCGTCGGTTGCCGATAGCAATCGACTGCAATCGACCGACGGCAATCGACTGCAATCGAGAATTCTCAACTCTCACCCCCAAAAGAAAAAAAACATGAAACCACACAGCACCGTCCTCGCTGCCTTTGCGGCAACCATCGCGGCGCCCACACTCGCCGATGACCTCTACCTCAACGACTTCGCCACGCGAACGTCGAAGGAGCCCATCCCCGCCTGCGGGGTCGTGCAGGAGGCTCAGCCGTATCCGGCGCAAAAGGCTTATCTGCGCTACTGGGTGAAAGGGGCCGACGCCCCTTACAAGGCTGGTTCACCGCTCTCGGCTTGGTATTCAGACGATGCCGCAGAAGCTGGGTATGAGCGCCCGAATGTCGATGGCTGGTACAGCCCTGACATCGGTGAATACACGCTAGCGCCCTACTACTGGACAGCCTTTTCCAACAGTCTCGCGGACAATCCGGTTCTTTCTTGGGCGTATAATTCCACAACCGCCACTGGCGGGCAGGCGATCCATCCGCTGCACAACGAGTTCACGAATGGACAATTGCGTGTTCAGGTTGATTTGAAGGCTCCGGTAAAGTGGTATGCGAAGAGTGGCCGCTTCTGCGTGTTCCCAGTCTACCGCAAATACATGGACATTCCCGCATGGGGAAGAAAAGGGCACGAGGCAATCGATGACCTCACCCCCGGCAAGATCGGCATCCGGGGAACGACAGGGAGCACGGCAGCCGACCTTGTGCGCTCTTTCCCGTTTTGGTCAAACACGTCCGCCCCGAGTGGAACGCAACTTGGAGACAACGACAAGGACAAAAAAGGTCCGACAAACTACTGGTTCCGCTGCATCGTGATCTACGATCTCGACAACAACACCTTTGGTGGGGAAATCTATCGTTTCCAGTCGGACAAGGGCCATCCCACGTTCGAAACCGAACCCACGGATACAACGGCATACAAGAGTTTCCAGAACGCCGCCGCCAGAACTCCACTGTCCGCGGCGACCGGCGGCATCGCAGGGTTCGGCATCGGCATCAACGCCGCAGTGGGGAAAAACACAGCCACATACGCGGAAAACAAGCCTTTCGTCGATAACATCCGCATCTCGTGGAAGGCGCCTGGCGCGCCGGACTTCGAGGTCTTCTACGAGAACGACTTCTCGACGCGCTGGTACAAGACGCTCTGCGCACCCTCCCGCGCCGCGACGGGCGCATACTCGCAATCGACCGGGGCCATTTCGGAGACCGACACCTACACCTATCCGTCCTTCAGCGGAAACCTCGACGAGAGGCAGGTGATTCCCGATACCGTAAACG
>CAMOSH010000187.1 GCA_946624575.1 uncultured Verrucomicrobiota bacterium | reverse complement strand
CGAGATCGGCGCCGGTCCCGCTCGTCCCGCCAGTCCCGCCAGTCCTTCCGTCCCTGACTTTTCAACTTGGCTTTGTCTCCGCGTTTTGCTAGATTTGGACCCGCAAACGACAAGGGGCTCGACATGGCGGAAATCGTAAACTACAGGATTCCACAAAGATGAAGACCATTCTGCTCTATCCGCGGCCTGAAAGCACGAAATACCGCGAGTTCTTCCTTTCGCTGATGGCGGAAGGACGACGGCGGGGGTGGCGATTTGTCTCGGTTGACAGGATCCCTGGGCCGGACGAGGCCGCGCGTGTGCGAGCCATCTGCTCCGACCTCAAGGTCGCCGGATGGGTGGGCTACCATGTAGGGAAGCCCGTCAGCGCGGCGCTTTTCGGAATCCCCACCGTGTTCTTCGATTCCGGCTCCTGCCCGCCAGGCGTCCCGCTCGTCCACCACGACAACGCCGCGTTCGGCATTGCCGCGGCCGAGGCGCTGGGTTTCGGCGGGGAAAACTACGCGGTGGTGGGGTTCGCCGGGATCCGCTGGTCCCGCGCCCGCGAGAGGGCCTTTGCCGCACGACTCCGCGAATGCGGCCTTGACTGCAAGGCGATCCGCATCGACGCCCCCTTCTTCAAGCCATACACGGCGCACGACAAATTGAGGCGCGCCATCTCCAAGTTGAAGCGCCCGGTTTCCGTCTTCGCCGTCAACGACAGCCTCGCCGACGCCGTCCTGTCCTCGTCCGAGTCGCTGGGCTGGCATTGTCCGCGCGACATCCGGATTGTCGGATGCGACGACGACGAGCTGATCTGCATGGCCTCGCCCGTGACGCTTTCGAGCGTTCGCCCCGACTGGGGCTTCGGCGGAAAGCTTGCCGCCGAAGCCATGGAAATCCAGATGCGCGGAGGAAAACCGCAAAAGGAATACGTTTACGGCGCGGCCGGGGTCGCCCGCCGCGCCTCGACGCGCACGCCATACCGCCGCCCCGTCGACGACCGTGTGGAACGCGGCCTTGCCTTCATCGCGGCAGAATTCGCGAGCGGCATCTCCGTTCCAGACGTGGTGCGGAAGATGGGCGGGTCTCGGCGGCACTGCGAACGGCGCTTCCGCGAGGAAACGGGCAAATCGATCCTCGAAACGATCGAGGACAGGCGCATGGATCTTCTCACGACCCTGCTGGGAGGCGAAAAGGCCAGGATTTCCGCGCTGCCGCGCCAGTGCGGCTTTCCCTCGGCCGCGGCCCTGCGCGGTTTCTTCCGCCGCCGCACCGGAATGTCGATGACCGAGTGGCGGCGCGGCGCAAATTCCCCCTATGGCGTAAAACTTACGCAAAAAACATAGCGCAAAACAACCTAAGATTCTTGCTCTCCGGTCCGAAATGACATATTGTCGCTGGCATGCACGGTTCACCATGCCAACTTCATTCGGGGGCAAAACGCGGCGGCGGCTCGGCGCCGTTCCGCATTTCGCGGTCGCGGATTCCGGCCATCGTCGTGCCGCCGGGGATGCGCCCGTTCGTCGCCCGTGCGGCGGATGACTTGGCTGGCGACATCGAGCGGATTTTCGGCGCGCGGCCGCGGATCGTCTCGGACGCGCCACGTGGCGGCAACGCGATTGTCCTCTCGAAGGCCGGTTCCGGCTGGGAGAACTACGCCGTCGAATCTGGGCCGCGCAACACGCTCGCCATCTCCGGCTCGGACGACCGGGGCGTCATGTTCGGCCTCTACCGCTTCGCCGCCGACTGCCTGGGCGTCGATCCGTTCCGATTCTGGAGCGGGCGGGAGCCGGAAAGGGCGGAGGAGAAGACGTGGCCTGGCGGCATTTCCATCCGGCAGGGAGACCCGTCGTTCCGCTTCCGCGCCTGGTTCATCAACGACGAGGACTTCCTGAACGGATTCCGCCCGGAGGAGAACGGGAGGCGCGGAATCGACTACCGGCGCTATGAAGTCTGCTTCGGTCCGGCGCTTGCCGACGCCATCTACGAAACCGCCGTCCGCGCCGGCTTCAACACGATCATCTGCGCGAGCTACGTCGACATCCTCAATCCGGACGAAAAGCGGCTGATCGACATCGCCTCGTCGCGCGGCCTCTACGTGACGACCCACCACCAGGAACCTGTGGGCGCCGGCGCGCTCCAGCTCGACCTGCACTTCCCCGAGATGCGCGGCACGACCTACGCCTCGCGTCCCGATCTCTGGCGCAAGGCGTGGCGGAAATACATCGCCGAGTGGGCAAAGGTGCCTGACGTCATCTGGCAGCTGGGCCTTCGCGGGCGCAAGGACATGCCGTTCTGGACGACGCCCGAGAAGTGGTGCTCGCCCGACGTGCCCGAGGAGGAGGATCGCCGCCGCGCAGCGTTGATTTCCTCCGCGATGGCGGAACAGCTGGAGATGATCGAGGAGGCCCTTGGTCATCGCCCCGAGCACTTCGCGACGCAGCTCTGGATCGAGGGCACCGAATACTACCGGCGCGGATTCCTCGCAATCCCAGAAGGAGCCATCGTCATCTTTTCCGACAACTGCCCCGGACTCAAGTTCCAGGAGGACATCGGCGGGGTCGAATCGCTCGACCGCTCGCGGCGCTTCGGCCTCTACTACCATCTCGCCATCGTCCACGGCAACCACCGATGCGAACTCGTGCCGCCGTCGCGGACGCGCCAGATTCTTGCCGACGCCCGCGACAAGGGCGCACGCGAGCTGCTGCTCGTGAACGTCTCGAACATCCGCCCGTTCCTCTACACGCTGGCGGCGGTGTCCGAAATGGCGCGGGACCTCGCCGGCTTCGACGCCGCGCGCTTCCGCGACCGCTGGATCGAAGAGCGGTTCGGCAAGTCGGCCGCCCCGGCCCTCTCTCGCGCCATCGACCTCTTCTTCGCCGCCTACGAGACCGCGTTTTCGCGCGACGCCGTTTCGTCCTACGGTTCACCGCGCGAACGCGCCCCGCTCCCCGTCCTCAACGACGGCATCCTCTGTCGCGGAATCGCGCACATGGTGCGCGAACTGCTCTCGCCTTCGCGCGGCGAGGTCCCGTCTGTCGTCTCACAATACGACGAAGACCCCGACGCCCTGGCGGATGTCCCCGCCGACCTCAACAAGCGCATGAGCGCGGACATGCATCCCGATTTCCGCGATTCCGCGCGGGCGGGGCTCCGCGCCCGGACACAGTCCGCCGCCTTCGCGCGCTGCCTGGAACAGCTGGACCGCGCCGCTGCCGCGCTTGACGAGACGCGGCGCCGCCAGCTTTTCGAGCGCTTTGGCTATCCGGCGGCGTTCATGCTGCTTTCCTCCGACATCTTCGCCGAACTTTCCGCCGCCGTGGAGGCGAAAAGCCTGGGCGATGACGCCTGCGCCATGCGACACGCCGGAACGGCCGTGTCGCTGGGCCGCGAGCGAGACGCGATCGACGCCCGCTACAACTCCGGCAAGTGGGCGCGCTGGTACGACCGCGATCTGGTCTATCCCTGCCGCGCGGCGATGGAAAATTTGGAAGCGGCCGTGTGGCCGCAACCCGAAAGCACAACAACAAGAAAGGCATGACAATGAACGACTCTGTTCACTGCAAAGTCAAGAACGCAAGACCCTCGCGCAAGACCGCGGGAGGCGCAACCGCGCTGTTTGTCGCAGCGCTCTTCACGGCTGCGCCCTTCGCCGGTGCCGAAACCTACGACGCCTCGACCGGCTACGTGACGTTGCTCAACGGCGGCGCCTATGGAAGCGACTCACCGCTCACGTCGAACAAGGTCAGCAAAACGAATTCGGCCACGTCGGAATTAATCGACGCCTGGTCGGACGGGAAGGCCCCGCACTCGAACACGAACTACTACGCGGCGAAGCAATTCCGAACGCCGGCGAGCAGCAAGGGCCACGTCGAGTTCCAAGGCGGGCATCTCGTCGTGAAGACGGTGGTCCTTTGGAACGGGTCTGGCGACAGCGCGACGCTGACGTTTCCAAACGGTCTGGAAGTCCTCGAAGGGACGACTCTGCGACACAACGAAAACGGCCCGAACCGCCGCTGCCAAATATTCGGACCGGTGGAGTTCTCCGGCGATTGCACCGTCAATCCCTCCGGAGGGGACAACAAAGTGGAATGCGGTTTCGACTTTTATAGCGATGCATCTTCCTCCGCCGATGTGACTGTTACGGTCAAACAGCGTCAGTCGCCGCGTTGGGGCTGGTTCGGGCTTCTCGGCGGCACGGACGGATTCCTTGGGACGGTCGCCGTCGAGAGCTGCGGCTACGACATGGGCACGAACGGGCTGCCGAACGGCACTGTGTCCTTCACTGGGACGAACAACGTCCTGCGGCTTGTCGCCAATCCGGCGGCGTCGGCTCCAGTCGTGAAGACGCTTCGCTTCGACTCCGAGGGGCCGCACGAAATGCGCGTGGAGGCGGATGGCGCCGACTACGGCAAGGTCCGCGTCACAAACGACTTTGCCGCCGACGGTCCAATCGCAATTTCCCTTTCCGGCACGATCACCGACCTCGGCAACGCCCGACGGTTCGAGTTCCTGCGCGTTCCGCGCGGAGCGCTTGCTGGCGTGGATTTGCGCCTCTCCGCCGCGACTGCCGGCGACTACACGCTCTTCCTGTCGTTAGAAACGGATGGCGACGAGGATGTCGCGGCCGTCGAGGCGCACAAGCGCGTGACGATGATTGCAAACGGCATTGCCGGCGAATCCCCGCTTGACGCCGCCCAGGTCACCAGTTCCGGCAACATGGTCAACGCATGGTCTGACGGGAATGCGCCGACAGACCCGACGCTCTGCTACTACGTCATCAACCGCCAGTTCAGGACACCTGCGCTCTCGTCTGGCGAATTCGAGTTCGCCGGCGGCCGTTTTCTCATGACGAAGAGCACGATGTGGCCAAAAACCTTCTCTCCGGCGGTGCTACGCTTCCCGCACGGACTGGAAATCATGGACCAAGCCGTCATTCGCATCAACGATTCTGGCGTGAAAAACGTTGAAATTGACGGACCGGTGGCGTTTTCCGGGACTTCCACCATTCATCCGGCGGGCGCTGTCAACGTCGAATCGTCGGGCATCGCGTTTCTTGGTGCGGCGCAATCCGGCGTCGAGGCCGAGGTTGCCGTCCGCCCCTACGCGGAAGGGCAGCGCGGATGCTTCTCCCTCGCCGGCGGCACGGACTGGTTTCTCGGCAAGATCTCCGTGAGCGAGTGCGACTACCTGATGGGGGCGAACGGAGTGCCGCAAGGGACGCTCGCGCTCGCGACGAATGCTGTGCTCCGACTTTCGGCACCTGCGTCGGGCGACGTTTCTGAAGTGAAGAACCTTTTCTTCGCCGGCGATGTCGCCTCCACATTTGAAGTCGTGTGCGACGGCGCGACCAGCGGCGCGGTGCGCGTGACGGGGGCGTTCTCGGCGTCGGTGCCGCCGCTGGTGGTCTTGTCAGGAACGCTGCCGCGCGAGGCGGCTCGTCTGGAAGTCCTGCGCGCCCCGGCCGGGCAGATTTCACTTGCCTCCTTTGCCCCGATGCAATCCCAAATCGGCGGAATGTCCATCGAGTGGATGGTCGCGAATGACGGCGGCGAAAGCGTTCTGGCCGCGAAAATTACGCCGGCGGCCACTGTGCTCATCATGCGGTAGTATGTTTGTGAACATTTCCAAAATTCACATTCCAGCCATTGCCGCCGCCGCGATTGCGGCGGCGGTCGCCGGCGGCGCGGAACCCGCGCCGCCGTTCACGATCGCCGAAGGACCCGACTGGGTGCGGATCGACTACCGAAAGGACATTGTCCCCGGTTCGGCGCTCGACTTCTCGTCGTTTGCCGGCGACGCGCCGGCGGGCGTCCACGGCTGGCTCCGGCGCGTCGGCGGGCGTTTCGAGTTCGAGGAGCGGCCCGGAGAGCCGGTGCGATTCTACGGCGCCAACCTCTGCTACAGCGCGTGCTGGCCGGAGCGCGAAGAAGCGGATCGTCTTGTGGCCCGCCTCAAGGCCACCGGCTACAACTCCATCCGCCTCCACCACCACGACAACGGCCTCACGCTCGGCGGCGCGGGTCCCGCCGACTTCAACGCGGAGAACCTCGACCGCTTCGACTACCTCGTGGCCACCGCCATCAAGGCCGGGCTCTGCGTCACCACCGACCTCTACGTGTCGCGCCGCGTGAAGTGGCGGGACATCGAAATCGACCGCGACGGCGACGTGCCGATGGCCGTCTTCAAGGCGCTCATCGCCTTCTGGGAGCCAGCCTTCCGCAACTGGGAGGCCTACGCCACGGCCTTTCTGGAGCACGTCAACCCCTACACGGGCCGCCGCTACGTCGACGAGCCGGGGATGCCGCTTCTCGTGATGGTCAACGAGGGCTGCTACCGCATCAACTGGAAGGAAATCGCCGAACTGCCGTGCATCCGCGAAGCCTGGGACAAGTGGGTTGAAGCCAAGCTTGCCGAAGACCCGAGGTTCGCCGGCGGCGCAGACCTCTCCGCCCCCTCTCTTCTCAAATGGAACAAGGAGGGGCGGTTCACGCACACGGCGCTTGCGACGTTTCTCGGCGAAAGGGAGGAAAAGTCCTACGCAAGGGAACTGGCCGCGATGCGCGGGCTTGGCGCGAAGGCGCTCTTCACGTCGCTCAACCACCTCCCGCACCATGCGCCCACCCACGCGATGCGCCAGAAGCTCTACGACTACTTCGACGACCACTGCTACGTCGATCACCCCTACTGGCCCAAGCAGTCGTGGAAGCTTCCCGCCGGGCTGAACAACCTGAACCCCCTGCTCGACCCGGAGTTCCGCCTCCCGAAGCACGCCTTCCACCGCCTCTGGGGAATGCCGGCCACGATGAGCGAATGGAACTTCTGCGGGCCGAACGCATGGCGGGGGATGGGCGGACTCCTTACCGGCGCAATGGCGGCCGGGCAGGACTGGAGCGGCGTCTGGCGCTTTGCCTACATGCACGGCCGCGACGCCTTCCGCGACGGCGCGGGCGAGCCGGGCTTCTTCGACGTGGCGAAGGACCCGATCGCCATGCTCGCCGAGCGGACAGTCGTTCCGCTCTACCTGCGCGGCGACTTCAGCCCGCTCCCGCGCAAAATCTCGCTTGTCCTCGACGAGAAGGCGCAGCGTCCGCAGTCCGCCCTGATGCCGGCCTTTTTTCCCGTCTGGCGCGCGGAGGCCGTCTGGCGCGCGCAGGTCGGCGTGGCCTTCCCGGAAACGCCGGAACCTGGCACGGAGGCGTTCGACCTCACGGCGGTCATGGACGCGCCCGCGCCGCCTCTCGCGCTTTCCGATCCCCCGCAGATGCGCGTCGATCTTGCGGCGGGGACGTTTGCGGTCGACACGCCTCTCACCTGCGGTGGCTTTGCGACGAACGGCACGATTTGCTCCGGCGCGCTGACGGCGCGGATCGTGCGCGGCGGACCGACCGCCGTGGCCGCGACATCGTTGGACGGAAGGTCGCTCGCCGAATCGGCGCGCATCCTCGTCACGCACCTCACCGACGCCCAGGCCGAAGGCCGCATCTTCCAAGACGAAACGCGGAAGCGGCTCCTCGACTGGGGACATCAGCCCGTCTTGGTTCGGGACGGGGAGGCGGAAATCTCGCTAATGCTTGATTGTTCACAAATCTTCAATGTTCACAAATCTTCATTGAGCAAAAATATCAATGATAAGAGAAGTGGCGACAACGCACTTGGAGAATTGGGATTGCCGATTGATGGCAATGAAGATTTAGAGTTGGTGGACAATCCCGCCGAATGGCGGGTCTATGCCCTCGGCACGGACGGGAAGCGGGAGGGGATCGTCGAGTCA
>CAMOSH010000186.1 GCA_946624575.1 uncultured Verrucomicrobiota bacterium | reverse complement strand
CTTCGTCCGCACCAACCAGGACTACATCGTGCGGTATCCCGAGCCCACCCCCGGCGCACAGTCGGCCCATGCCCCGTCGGTAGCCGAAGCCGCCATTCAAACCACCCCCGCGCCGCCGGTAGCCGAAGCCGCCATTCATGGCGGCCGCGCAAAGGCGCCGCCTTTGCGCGGCTGCATGCTCCCCGGCCGCGCCACGCGCGAGGAGGACATCGAAACCCTGCACCAGTGGGGCGCGACTCTCGTCCGCTTCCAAATCACGCGCAACTGGCACAAGGTCGATGACAACCAGGACCTCGCCGAATACGCTCGCTGGGTCGATTCGCGCCTCGACAACCTGGAGCAGGTCCTTGGCTGGTGCGCCGCGCGCGGCATGAAGGTCTGCATCGACCTGCACGCCCTGCCCGGCGGCAAGCGCGGCTTCAACGGCCGCCCCTACGAGATGAACATGTTCCACGAGAAGAAATATCTCGATGCCTTCATCGACACATGGCGGCGCATTGCAACGCGCTGTGCGCCGATCGTGCAAACGATCGGTCCGGTGATCTACGGCTACGACCTCGTGAACGAACCCAACCAGCGCGGTCCCGTGCAATACGACTACTGGACCGTCCAGCGCCTCGCCGCCGAGGCCGTCCGCGAAATCGACCCCGACACGCCGATCGTCGTGGAAAGCGATCTGGCGGACCGGGCCTGGGCCTTCCGCTACCTCTCGCCGCTCGCGATGGACAACGTGATCTACCAGTGCCACATGTACGAGCCCTCGATCTACACGCACCAGGGCATCTTCGGCCCGCCTCCCGGCCCAGGCGGAACCTTTCTGCCGTGGCCAGGCCGCTACGGGGAGCAGATCTGGGACAAGGACACGATCCGCCGCGAGCTCGAACCCGTCCTCGAATTCCAGCGCCGCCACAAGTGCAAAATCTACGTCGGCGAATTCAGCGCCGCCGCCTACGCGCCCGGTGCCGAGAACTACCTGCGCGACTGCATCGACCTCTTCGAGGAATACGGCTGGGACTGGACCTACCACGCCTTCCGCGAAGCGCCGTGCTGGGATGTTGACAAGGAAGGGCCGGACAAGGACCACCTCGCTCCCGCCTCCTCCCCCACCCCGCGCAAACGCGTCCTGCTCGACGCCCTCCGTCGCTGACTGGCTTCCGGAGAAGACAATCCGAGCCCCCATCCCGGCCACACCGTAGCTGCGGCGTGGCCGGCGATTGCGGCACGCCCGCGAACGAACACTCTTTCGCGCGGCCCACTTGCCCGAATCGCGGAAGCTCTGCTATGATTCGCCGCATCGCACGACATGGTGCCTGGCACCGTTTCCGCGCAATCTGATAAAGGAAAATTCGATGAAAGGCAACTTTTCTACAGTAGCGGTCGCGGCCGCAGTTCTCGCAATCGCCGGGTGCAACGTCTACAACGGCCTGGTGAACCGAAGCGAAGGCGTCGACGCCGCCTGGAGCGACATCAACACAATGTTGCAGCGGCGGGCCGACCTGGTGCCAAATCTTGTGGCCACGGTAAAGGGATACGCCGCACACGAAAACGAAGTTTTCACGGAAATCGCGGAAGCACGCTCAAAACTGGCAGGAGCCAAAACCCCATCGGAGTCCGCGGCAGCCGACGCCGCGCTTTCAGGCGCGCTCGGCAGGCTTCTTGCAATTTCCGAAGCATATCCTGAACTAAAGGCCAACGAAAACTTCCTTCGGCTTCAGGACGAACTTTCCGGGACCGAAAACCGGATTGCCGTCGCACGCAAAGACTACAACGGTCTCGTAAAGGCGTACAACGCGTCGATCCGACGGCTTCCGGCCTCGCTCGTCGCGGGTCCACTAGGCTTCGACAAAAAGGACTACTTCGAGCCTCCCGCCGGAGAAGGCGCCGTGCAAACGGCCCCGTCAGTCTCCTTCTGACGAAACCTGAACGCGCCATGCCGGAAGACAACGCGAAAAGCCGCGCCTCGCGCAGGCAGGGCGCCATCGGGAAACTCCTGATGGCGCTTGGGGCCGGCGCCATCCTGCAGTCGTGTCACACCCAGACGCAAAACGATGCGGCGAACATCGCTCCCAGCTCCGCCTCTGGCGCGCAGGTTGCGGCCGCGGCCGCGCAGAACGGAGGCGCGTTCACCGGCGCGGTGCCCGAACTCGAACCGGGGTTCGTGGTGGACCCAGGAAAAATCCTGGACGAGGCGGCTCGGACCGCTCTTACGAACGAAATCGCGGCACTTGAGGCGACGACGGGCGGCGGCCAAATGGGCGTCGCGATCTTCACGACTCTTTCCGGCATTCCAGTCGAAGACGCAGCTCTGCGCATGGCGCGCACCTGGAAACTCGGTCGAAGCGGCGCCGACGACGGGGCGCTGCTTCTTGTGGCGACCCAAGATCGCGAAGTGCGCCTCGAAGTCGGACTCGGCTGGGAAGGCGCGATCCCCGATTCCGTGGCGGGCGACATCATTCGCTCGATCTCCCCGGAACTGAAGGCCGGCAAATGGGGAGAAGCGGCGCAGGACGCAGTGAGAAGAGTCGGCGCCGCAGTACGCGGCGAGCCGGCCCCTAGGCGCAAAGGCGGACCCCCCGACGACTCCGATTCCTTCCCTGCAATGCCTCTGGGAATGTTTTCGCTTTTCGTCGGCTTCGCCATGTGGGACAGCTCCCGTGGCGGCAAGCGAAAATTGCGGCGCGATGGCGGCGGCGACGCGGGCACGGCAGGCGCCCCGCCAATCGGCGCTTTCCCGCCATCACGCCCACACCACTTTCGCGGCGGCTTCCACGGCGGCGGAGGTGGCCGCTTTGGCGGCGGCGGCGCCTCCGGCAGATTTTAACCACGATCGGGCAACCCGAAAATCAGGCGACCACGACCCGCACGACGCTCGGATCGTTGCCGTTGCGCGTCACTTCGACGTGGGTGTGAATTTTCTCGCGCAGGCGTTCTACATGGCTGATCACGCCAACCTTGCGTGAACCGACGACCGAATTCAGACGTTCGAGCGCCTCGATCGCCACGTTCAGGTGTTCGCCGCTCAACGTGCCGAATCCCTCGTCGATCAGGAGCATGTCCACGCCAAGCCCGCTGTCGTTAAGCGCCGCCAGCCCCAGCGCGAGAGCGAGCGAAACTAGAAACTGCTCCCCGCCTGAAAGCGTGTTGACGGGACGCTCCACGCCGGCCTCGAAACCGTCGATCACCGAAAGCGTCAACCCCTCGCAGGAGAGCGAGTAGCGATCGGAAAGCTGCGCGAGATAGTAGTTCGCCTTGACGAGAACATTCGACAGGACATGACTCTGGATCGCCTTCCGTACCATGCTCCCGGTGTTGTCGCCGAAATTCTTGTCCAGGGGATACCACTCGTCGCGTTCCGCTGCTATGCGGTCGGCATCTGCGCGCAAGCGCTCGCGTTCGGCGGCGCACTTGTCATCGTCGGCAAGCCGCTGCTGGCAGCGTCCGCGCTCGTCGATGGCGGCGTCCGCCTCGGTCTTGAGCGCGTCGCGCAATTTTGAGAGGCTCTCCACGGAATCTGCATCGAGCAGCGCTTCCGGGCGCGTTTCGGCATGGCGTCCGCGCGCGTTCTCCACCTCCTCCAAACGGCCGAGAAGCCCCTCCACCTGCGCCGTTGACGCGGCGGCTGGGCTCTTGGCGGTCACGCCAGAAAGTTCCGGGACCCTGGCAACGGCGCCGAGCGTGCATTCAGCGATTTGCCTTGCGGTCTTTTCCAGTTCCGCGATGTCGCGCTCAATACCAGGCAATTCCGCCTTGAGTTCCGCGTACGCCCGAGCCGAAGCCCGGAACTCGGCCTCCGACTTTACAGGGTCGTTTCCCCAGTTTTCAATCCAGCCTTGAACCACAACCCTGCCGGCGACGTCCGCGAGCTTCTCCCGAACGCGTGCGTCCAATGCGTCGATGGACGCCTGTTGGAGTCTGATTCCGGATTGGAGGTCCGCGACGGCTTTTTCCGCCGCCGCAAGCGCCACGACCGCATTGTCCAACTCCTTGCGGCGGGCGGTCGCCATTCTCCGGAGCGACGCGATTTTTTCCTCCTGGGCGCCGATTCCGGCGAGTTCCCGGTCCAGGTCAGCCATGCTCGCAACGCACACGGCCAGCGCAGCATCCACGTCGGCCGATTCGGCGTCCGCAAGACCAA
Organism: uncultured Verrucomicrobiota bacterium; assembly: GCA_946624575.1. GTDB lineage: Bacteria > Verrucomicrobiota > Kiritimatiellia > RFP12 > UBA3636 > UBA3636. The sequence goes on along the minus strand of CAMOSH010000186.1, from coordinate 3,644 downwards.
GTCTCCCCGCCGACCGCGCGATTTCGCCGCGCTCGCGGGCGATTACGTCCTTCTCTTCGCGAAGCCACGCCGCTTCCGCGTCAATTGTCTTGCGCAGGGCGTCGGCCGAACCGACGGCGCCGTTGTGCAGCCGCTCTTTCTCCAGCCGATCGGCTTCGGCCTTTTCGCATTCGGCGTTGAGCTCCATGAAAAGAGTCTTGAAATGGTCTTTCGCGCGCAGAGTCGCGATCCGGTTGCCGCAGACCGGACACTCGTCGCCGACCTTGAGATCGGAAACCAGTTTTTCGATTCCGTCATCCACCAGCCGCTTCTGCTCGTCGCGCCGCGCCCGAGCCTGCGCCGCAGCTTCGTTGGCGCGCTCCATATCCGCATGCAGGACGGGAAGCTTCAACTCGACATCGGCAAGCTCCCTGCGGCGTCCGACAAGCGCCGCTTCGCGGGAAGCCATGCTCGCCTCACGATTCGCGGCGCCGTCAATCCTGGCCTTCAAACCCTGAAGATCGCCGCGACGACCCGCCGCCACGTTTCTCCGTTCCTGCACGCCGGCGCGATCCATCGACTGAAGGACTTCCCCTTCGGCGGCAAGCGACTCCTCGGCGGCGGCGACCGCCTGCGCGGCGGCGGTGCGAACAGCCTCCGCCACCTTGGCGCGCTCCTCGAAGCCCGGCAGCTCGCGGCGACGCTTTTCCAACTCGGCTTCCGCCTTCGCGCGTTCGGACCGCGCCTTCCGCGCATCGGCGAGATTCTGAAGGATCACGTCGGCCGATTCGTACATCCCGGCCTTGTCCGCGTTCGCGTCCAGAAACGCGCGAACCGAATCCCGCCGCGTCGCGGTCTCGGTAGTTGCGGCGGTGACATTCTTTTCCAGCATCCGGAGCGATGCGAACGCGGTGGCCAGCCGGGCCTTTGCGTCGGCCTCGCTCGCGGCAAGCTCGTCACTGCGGAGCAGCCATTGCAGCTTCACGTCCGCAGCCTGGCGCTCGGCCTCCAGTCCGCGGATTCGACTGTCAAGCTCTCGAACGCTCTCCTCGACGGCGGCCCGGTTGTCTCCCAATCCGGAAAGCCGGTCAATGTCGCACATCAGCGCATTGTGCCTGTCGCACAATTCCCGGTACTTCTCGGCGATAGCCTTGCCGAGCTCCGAATACTTCGATGTGTCGGTGAGTTTTTCGAGTATCTGCGCCTTCTCCTCGTCAGTCCCAAGAAGGAACTGCGTGAAGCGCCCTTGCGCCAGCATGGCCGTGCGGCAGAACTGCACGAACTCCAGACCGACCGCGCGCAGAGAAACGTCTTTGCAATCCTCCACGCCAGTCCAGGTCGTCCCTCCGGGCGAAAGGTCGCGCCAGGTCCAGGCCGCGTCCCTCAGCCGTCCTGCGTTCTGCCCGCGCAAATAGGAATCGACAGACCAGACCGCCTCGTACGGCCGGCCGTCGTTTCCAATCAGCGAAAGCGTTGCCGAAGCCGACGCCGCCCCGTGGCGCACAAGCTGGCGTGGGTCGTTGAACTTGTATTCGCCGACAACCTGGGGATTCTTCAGTCTAGCGCGGTCGTAGCGTGGCGTGAGTCCGAAAAGCGCCAGGGTGATGCAGTCGAGGATCGTCGTCTTGCCGGAGCCGGTGTCCCCGCAAATGAGAAAAAGCGACGCCTCTCCCAGCGCGCCGTTCTCGAAATCCAGTTCCGCCGACTCGATCGAAGCGATGTTTTTGATGGTCAGTTTTCCGATTTTCATGCCCGGAGCTCCTCCATGAGCGACTTCAGAAGCGAGCGCTGACGATTCGTCATCTCGTGTTTTCGCGAAAGGATTTCGATCACCTCATCATCCGAAAGCTCCTTCAGCTTGGCCATCGACAGCGCGACCGTCTCCGCAGCCGACTCCGCCACACCCGCGCGGACCGGGTTGTTGAGGCAGAACCGCACTCCCCTGGAGGCGCATATCCTCCGCGAACGTTCCGTCCAGTCCGGCATTGGAAATTCCCCTTGCGCGAGGCGCACGTTGATCCTGACATACGCCTCCGACGGCAGATCCGCCTCCGCAACGGCCGCGAAAGCGCTTTCAAACGGCAGTCCGTCGCTCCCGCCAACCGTGACAAGCTGACGAAGCGGACTGAACTTGACGGACCGCACTTCCGGCGCACGCCCGGACTCTACTGTCACCACATCCACTCCGTGCGGATGTGTCTCGTCGAAATGAATTGCCCGCGGCGACCCGCAGTAGCGGGCGCGCCTGCGTTCTCCGCGTATCCATTGCGGACAGTGGACGTGCCCCAGTGCGACATAGTCCCAGGCCGCTCCCAGCGACCCTACATCGACTCGCTCCTCCCCGCCGACAAGATGCTGCCCGCCGCCGCCAAGCTCAATGTCTCCGGCTGCGGCCAGATGCGCGACAAGCACCGTCGGAAGACCGTCGGCAAGAGAGGCGGCGCTCTCCGCCAACCCGGAAAAATACCGAGCGGGACGGTCTCCGTCTGCGGAACCGTCCACGAACGGGAAATTCCGCGCATGGCAGTAAGGCACTGCGGCCACGACTCCGCGGCCAGGGATCTCGACAAGATTGCCGGAGAACACGGCCCGGCCGGCCGCATCTTCCGCCGGAACCCCGAACACGCGAACACGGCAGCGCTTCCAAAGCGCCTGGTCCACGACAAGGCGCGAATAGCTGTCGTGGTTGCCGGCGATGACAATCGTCACCATGTCGTGGCATTGAGCCTGAACGTCAAGCAGTCGCTCGGTGAAGCGCTTCGCCACGTCGTTTCCAGGGACATCGGAATGAAACACGTCCCCGGCGACCACCATGACGTCGGGGTTCTCCGCGCGCACCGTCTCGGACAGCTGGTCGAAGAAATGCTCCTCCTCGTCGGTCCTGTCGTAATTGTAGAGCCTGTGGCCGAGATGCCAGTCGCCCGTATGGATGATCTTCAAAGCGAAGTCCTTTCGATTTGCGTAAACATGTGCGTCAGCATACCGCGCGCGATGCAAAAAATCAACGGCAAAGCGCGGAAAATGCAAAAATAGCGACAAAAAAAATTCAAAACCTCTGGAAACGACAGGTTTCCAGAGGTTTTAAACTGGCGGGAAGGACGGGGATCGAACCCGCAACCACCGGATCGACAGTCCGGAGCGCTAACCAATTGCGCCACCTCCCCAGGAAGGGTGCCCGCGAGATTGAAGCAACGCCCCAAGTGACGCGAACGCGGTTGAGGGTATCACGCGCCCCTTATAAATGCAAGATTTTTTTTGCATTCAGTCGCGCTTATGGAAATTCGCCGATTTCCGCCCCTTTTTTGGGGCGTTTTCGCGGCATTCTCCGCCCCCCCGGCGATTGGTTTAGTCGATTTGGTCGGTTGTCGACTAAATCGACCAAGCCGACGATCGACCAAGCCAATCATCGCGCGCGGCGGCCGCAGGCCTGCCAGCGATTGGGTTCGTCGATTTGGTCGATTTCGTCGGTCGTCGACTAAATCTACGATCGAGAAAATCTAACAAATTGGGAATGGCGTGTCGTCGCGCCATGCCCGGCACGACTCTGGACTAGTGCCATACCCCATGGATTTCCCAAAACTGCAACCAACGTGCTCGAGGGACAATCAGCATTTATCCTAAATGTCGCAGTTGAAGTGTCACACAGAGGCACAGAGGCACGGAGA
>CAMOSH010000185.1 GCA_946624575.1 uncultured Verrucomicrobiota bacterium | reverse complement strand
CATCAAAAAACCGAGCTCTCCGAAAATGGGTGCACGTTATTATGGCAAACTGCGGTCCCCCCCCCCGTTTCCTGCAGGGCGGTTTACATTGCGGCGGCGATGCGGTAGTCTCGCCTGCGAGAATCGAAGAATGAGCCTGCCACGCGCCCCAGAACGAATACGAGAGAAACTGCGGATTCTGCCCGCGGCTCCGGGATGCTACATTTTCCGCGACGACAACGGCGAAATCGTGTATGTCGGCAAGGCGGTCAATCTGCGCAACCGCGTGCGGAGCTATTTCGATCCGGCTCGCATGAGCAGGGAAAGCCCGAAACGGCGCGGCATGGTGCGATGCTTCGCGGATTTGGAGTGGATGGTGGTGCGCAACGAGGCCGAGGCCCTGCTCACGGAGGGGCGGTTGATCAAGGACTGGCGTCCGCGCTTCAACACCGCGCTGCGCGACGACAAGCGCTATCTTGCGCTTCGCGCGGAGACACATCTCCGTATCCCTCGGTTTTCCGAGTGCCGGATCGTGCGCGACGACGGGGATGCGTATTTCGGCCCGTTCCCGTCTTCCACGGTCGTCCACGTGGTCAAGGATTTTCTCGAACGCCGATGGGGCCTTCGCAAATGCGATTTCTCCGAGCCCGACGAGTCGTCGCACCGGCATTGTCACGACGACCGCATTGCCCAGTGCAGCGCGCCGTGCGTCGGGAAGGTGTCGGCCGAGGAATATCGTCGGCGCTTCGACGAGGCGTGCGCGTTCCTGCGGCGCGGCGACGCCGCCGTTGCCGGGGACCTGACGCGCGAGATGCGCGAAGCGGCGGCGGCCGAGGACTTCGAGCGGGCCGCCCGCATACGCGACACGCTGGAGGCCCTTCGCGAAATGGTCAGGCTCCGCGCCAAGGCTGTCGCGATGCCGACGCTGGCGACTGACGGCGCGCGCGCGGGGAACGAGGAGCTTGGCCGACTGCTGCGGCTTCCTGGTCCCCCGCATGTGATAGAGGGCTTCGACATCTCCCACATTCAGGGACTGCTGACCGTGGCTTCCATGGTGGCCTGCGTCGATGGCGTGACGACGCCACAGCGCTACCGTCGTTTCAGGATAAAAAGCGTCGAGGGCATCGACGATCCCCGGAGCATCGCCGAAGTTGTCGGGCGCCGTTATTCGCGCATGCTGGCGGAGGGTGGGGCGCTGCCGGATCTTGTCATGCTCGACGGCGGAATCACGCAGTTGCGCGCCGCCCGCGCGGCGCTGGCCGCGCTCGGGCTGGAGCGGCTGCCGACGGTCGGGCTTGCGGAACGCTACGAAATCATCGTAGTGGACTGGCCGGACGGCACGGGTGAGATCGTACTGCCGCGCGAAAGCGCCGCCCTTAAAGTCCTGATCAGGCTGCGCGACGAGGCGCACCGCTTCGCGATAGGCTACAACAGGTCGCTGCGGTTGAAGCGCATTCGGGAATCCGCGCTGGACGAAGTTGACGGCATCGGCGCGGCGCGCAAGAGCGCGCTGCTGCGCGCGTTCGGTTCCGTGCGACGTTTGGCGGATTCGTCTGTCGAGGCCATAAGCGGCGCGGTCCCGGGAATCGGCCCCGCGCTTGCGGAGCGGATTCTCGAGACCGCGCGCCGCAACGTCGGCAACGCCCCGCCGGAAAACCGGGTCTGAGTGATGGCGCGCCGCCGACGTCGCAGCCGTTCCGGGAAGTCGGCTCCCGGAACGGCCGTAGTCAGATCCCCTGCGACTTGCGCGCGTATGCCTGGATGGCGCGCGGGATGTCGGAAGTGGAGACGTCGCTGCCCCAGGCCTTCACCATGTCGTAGGTGAACGGGTTGTTGCTGCACCAGAGGTTGACTTCAAGTCCGGCCGCATGGGCCTTGGCCACCGCGATGGGGCCCGTCGCCTGGTTCCAGTCCGGTGCGATCCGGCGGCATCCGACGGACTGCGCGTCGCGTATCAGCCCTTCGGTCAGCTCGCCGCAGATCAGCCCCAGCTTGTCCTCCGGATGGAGTTCGTGGAAGCGGCGAAGCGTGGGAATCGAGAAGCTGGAGAACAGGTACGTGCCGGGCACAAGCGCCTCCGCGGCCTGTTCGTGAAGCAGGTTCACGTAAAGGTCCAGGTCCTCAGGCGACATTTCGTCGCCGTGGAGCTTCATCTCGATTTCGATGTCGACGTCGCCGCGCCCGCGCCAGACTTCGCAAAGTTCGTGGAACGTCGGGACTTTCTCGCCGGAGCGCTTGAGACGGAGTTTCCTGACTTCGGCCAGAGTCATGTCGGCGACGTTTCCGTGCCCGTCGGTCGTGCGGTCGACGGTGGCGTCGTGCATGACCACCAATTGCCGGTCCTTGGTGAGGCGGACGTCGGTTTCCGCGCCGAGCACTCCGTGCTCGAGGGCGTCGGCGAAGGCGCCGATGGAATTGTCGTCGTACTCGGCGCGTCCGCCGCGGTGCGCCAGGACGAGCGGGTGTTCGCGGGCCGGGGTCTTTTGCGCGGACGCTGCGGCCGACTTCAGGGCGACGTCGGATACGTTTGTCGAAGGAGTTGCGACGAATCCGCGCTCGAAGCGGAAGTCATCCCAGGGCAGCTGCGCTTCGCCCTTGCCAGCGAGCAGACGCCCGGTGTGCAGCAGCAGCGGGAAGTCCCTCGCGTCGAGCATTCCCGCGGCGATGCGCGCGTTTACGGCGCGCGCGACGCGCTCCGCGACGACGAGGGATTCGAGCGTGACGCCCTTGAGTTCAGCCTTCGCCTGGTCGATGGTGAGGCCGCGGCCAAGCAGGATTCCGACCTCGCGGGTGCGGCCGCCGTAGACGGTCACGTAGAGGTCTCCTGCGCCGACGCAGAGGTTGTCGAGCGTTCCCGCGCCCTGGAGCCCGAGCAGGCGCGCCATTTCCTTGACGGCCTGGCCGAACACCGCGGCCTGGCTGTTGTAGTGCAGTACCGAATCGATCCCGCGCTCTTTCTGGTTGAGGCCGACGGTGAGCGCGATTCCGAGCGCGTAGCCATTCTTCAGGGCCACGGCGCTTTCGATGCCGGTGGTGTCCGTTGAAATCGAGACGTGGTAGTAGCTCGTCTCCATCATCGCGCGGATGCGGCGCAGCGTCGGCAGGTCAGGGCCGCAGAACGCGACTTCGGTCTGGTCGTGGGCGAGAAGTTCGTAGCTGGTGCAGGGACCGCCGATGGCGTAGACTTCGCGGAAAATGCCGCGGGCGGCCAGGCGGCGGCGCCACAGTTCGGGGTATGTCAGGAGGGTTCCGTCAGGAAGGTCGTACAGACCCTTTGTCACGGAAAGGACCGGCACGTCGCCGGGAATGCGCGGCAGGATTTCGTCGCCGAACCAGTCGACTCCGAAGCTGGAAACGCCGCCAATCACCAGATCGACGCCTTCGAGCGCCTTGTCGAGTTCCTCGATCTGGTACGCCTCGACGCCGGCCGGGAATTCCGGAATGCCTTCCGGGAAGTGCTTGGCGAACTTGGGGTGCCGATTCGTGGAACGCACCGCGTCGATGATTTCGCGGTCGAGCGGCGTTCCGACGAGGCGGACGGTGTTGCCGTTTTCGCGTGCGGGGAAGGCCAGGGCGCTGCCCATCATGCCCGAGCCGATGATTGCTATCGTTGCCATTTTCTTGTTGGGAGATTTTGGTTGATTTGTTGCGAAAGGTCCAGGCTCAGACTCCGGAATAGGCGTTGAATCCGCCATCGACCGGAACGACGACTCCCGTCACGAAACCGGACATTTCGTCGGAAAGGAGCCACAGCACGGTGCCGACCAGGTCATCCGGCGACCCGAAGCGCCCCGCGGGCGTGAGCGAGATTATCTTGTTGCCGCGGGCCGTAAGCGATCCGTCGGCGTTCGTGAGGAGGGCGCGGTTCTGGTTGGTCAGGAAGAATCCGGGCGCAATCGCGTTCACGCGCACGCCGCATTCCGAGAAGTGGACGGCGAGCCACTGCGTGAAGTTGGACACCCCGGCCTTCGCGGCCGAATAGGCCGGAATCTTCGTGAGCGGCCGGAACGCGTTCATTGACGAGATGTTCAGTATCGCGCCGCTGCGCTTTTTGACCATGCTCTTGGTGAACGCCTGCGTGGGAAGCAGCGTTCCGAGAATGTTGAGGTTGAACACGAACTGGATTCCCTCGGGATCAAGGTCGTAGAACGTCTTGACTCCATCCACCGCCTTTTCCATGTCGGTCGGAGAGAGGCGTTCGTTGCTGGTGGTGCCTTTAGGGTGGTTCCCTCCCGCCCCGTTGACCAGGATGTCGACTGGACCAAGATCGCGTTCCACTTCGGCCGCCACCGCTTCCAGTCCCGCGCGGTCCAGCACGTTGCAGGCGTATCCGCGCGCGACGCCGCCTTCCGCGACTATCTTCGCCGCGCATGCGTCCGCGGGTTCCTTGTGCAAGTCAAGCACGGCGACTTTTGCTCCGGCGGAGGCGAGCGCGCGGGAGAGATGGGAGCAGAGGACGCCGCCGCCGCCGGTCACGACCGCGACTTTGCCGTTCAAATCGGAGAATGATGGAATTTTCATTTGGTTTGTTGTCGTTGTTGTTGTCGTTTGACCGAACGGAGATTTCCATGACGCCCGTCCATTGCAACGCCGGTCGATGATAACCTCCGCCCCTTATGATGTAAACAGTTTCAAGCCGTCAGTCGACGTATTGGCGGCGGACGCGCGACCCGATTGCGCAGAGTATCTCGTAGGGATGAGTGCCCTTGAGCGTGGCCCATTCGTCGATGCCGATTTCGCGCTCGCCCTGCCGCCCGAGGCAGACCGCTTCGTCGCCCGGACGCGCGTCGGGAGCCTGCGACAGGTCGACTGTCGTGTAGTCCATGCAGATTCGCCCCATTACCGGACAGAGCGCGCCACCGACAAGAATGGAGCCGCGGTTGGAAAGTGCCAGCGGAAGTCCGTCGGCGTATCCCGCCGCAACGGTGCCTATGAGCATTTCGCGCGGCGTGCAGAATGTCCGGCCGTACCCGAGCGTGCGTCCAGCGGGGACGCGGCGGACTTGCGCCAGCCGCGTCCGGAGGGTGAACACGGGGCGCAGCTTCAGCCGACGGTTGCCGACGGGGTCGAAAGAGCCGTGCAGGTTGATGCCCGTTCTGACATGGGTGAACGGCGCCCTGCACGCGGCGGGAACGTTGTTCACGCCGTCGGAGTTTGCGATGTGCAGGACGGGTATCCGCAGCCCGCGGGCTGCGAGGCGTCGAGCCAGGGCCTTTACGGCGCGCACTTGCGCGGCAGTCGCGGCGTCCCCGGGTATGTTGGCCGTGGGAAAGTGCGAGTAGAGCCCTTCGATCCGTATGCCGGGCAGCCTGAAAAGGTCCGGAATCGCCTCCTCAGCCTCCTCCAGCGTGTAGCCGGCGCGGCTCATGCCGGTGTCCACCACGACATGGCAGTCGGCGACGCGCCCGCACCGCACGGCCTCGCGGGATACGGCGGCGGCTTCGGCGGCGTCCGACAGGGGAATCCTCAGCCCTGCGCGCACCGCCGGGCCGATTTCGTCCGGCATGAGCGAGCCGAGTATTCCCACGGGAATTTTGCCGTCCGTCGCCTCCATCGCCTCCAGCGCCTCGGACAGCTCCGCGGTCGCGATCCCGGCGATGCCGGCCTTCCCAAGTCTCCGCGCGATCGGGGCCATCCCCAGTCCGTAGGCGTTTGCCTTTAGCACCGCTATCACCGAAAGCGGCGACACCGCCGCGGCGATCTTGGCGAAATTCTCCTCCACTGCGCGAAGGGACACTTCGAGCACGACCCGTCCGGGAACGGACGAGGCGTGGATCGTGGCCGCCTGCGTCGTGGATGTCTTGCTTTTTTTCATGGTTGCGCGAATCCTAGCACAAGGAATGCCGCACGGCGCGAAAATTTTCGCTTGACATGTCAAGGGCGCTTCGCTAGACTCGCAGTCATTCGCAACCGTTATGGTTGTGATTCAAGTTGAGTTGACAATCTAAATGTCATCAAAGTTCAGACAATAGCGAATAAACAGAAAGGAAGCCACACAATGTCGCGGATTCATGAAAACATAATTGAAACGGTAGGCAATACCCCACTTGTGCGCATCCGGCGCTTGAATGCCGGCGGCGCGGAAGTGGTGGCCAAGGTTGAGTACTTCAACCCCGGCGGATCGGTGAAGGACCGCATTGCGCTGGCGATGGTGGAAGCCGCGGAGCGCGATGGCATTCTCAAGCCAGGCGGGACCCTGATCGAACCGACGAGCGGCAACACCGGCGTCGGGCTGGCGCTCATCGCCGCGGTGAAGGGCTACCGCCTCGTGCTCACGATGCCGGACACGATGTCCGTGGAGCGTCGCAAGCTTGCCGCGGCCTACGGCGCACAGCTTGTCCTGACTCCAGGGAAGGACGGCATGAAGGGCGCGATCGCCAAGGCCGAGCAGCTCCACGCGGAGACTCCTAACTCAATCATCCCGCAGCAGTTCGAGAACGCCGCCAATCCAAGGCGCCACTACGAGACGACTGGCAAGGAGATTCTGCGCGATACGGACGGCAGGGTCGATGTCTTCGTCGCTGGCGTCGGCACCGGCGGGACTCTCACCGGTGTCGGCCGGGCGTTGCGCGAGAAGATTCCCGATGTCCGAATCTACGCGGTCGAGCCGGACACTTCGCCCGTGCTTTCCGAAGGCCACGCCGGTCCTCACAAGATCCAGGGCATCGGCGCCGGGTTCGTTCCGAAGACGCTCGACACTTCGATCTACGACGGCGTGATCACCGTTTCCGCGGAGAACGCCGGCGCCACGGCGCGCGCGGCCGCGAAGGAGGAGGGCCTGCTCATCGGGATTTCGTCCGGCGCGGCGCTTTACGCGGCGCTCGAACTCTCGAAGAAGCCGGAATTCGCGGGCAAGCGGATCGTGGTGCTTTTGCCCGACACCGGCGAGCGCTATCTCTCGACCTGGCTTTTCGAGTAGTCTCCGGGCCGACGCATCAAAGCCGCCACTCCGCTATCAGGGCGGAGTGGCGGCTTTGGCGTGTCTGTCTACTCTTGTTCCAAAATCTGTTCTTGTTCCAAAATCTGTTGATAAAGGCTCCGCGACATGGTATGATTTCCGCCATCATGGTGGCGCGCGGTGCCTTTTGGCGCATATTGCCGCCATTGAGGGCGAAAAACATTGTGTGGATGCGGGAAATGTTGTTTTAGACAAGCGAGATGAGGATGGTTTTCGACAAAAGCCAGATGCTGGAAAAAGACATTCGCGCGCAGTTCATCACGCCGGCGATTTTGTCCAAATGGTCGGCCGACCGCGAGAAGTTCGGCGCTTCCGTCTACGGGATCGAGAAGAAGCAGTTCCCCTACATGCTCTGCATCACGAACATGCTCCTGCACGACCTCGACGTCCCGCAGGCCTTCCACGCCAACTCCCTCCTGCGCGACATCCTCGACTACACCGACGACGACCGGTTCGACGTCGTCCTCATGAACCCGCCCTACGGCGGCAGCGAGAAGGCCGAGGTCAAGAACCATTTCCCCGCCGACCTCGCCAGCTCCGAGACGGCCGACCTCTTCATGGCGGTCATCCTCTACCGCCTCAAGAGGAACGGCCGCGCCGCCGTCATCCTGCCCGACGGCTTCCTCTTCGGCACCGACAACGCCAAGGTGAACATCAAGATGCGACTCCTTTCCGAGTTCAACCTCCACACCGTCGTCCGCATGCCCGGCAGCGTCTTCGCCCCCTACACCTCCATTACCACCAACATCCTCTTCTTCGACCGCACCGGCCCCACCCGGGAGACCTGGTTCTACCGCCTCGACATGCCGGAGGGCTACAAGCACTTCTCCAAGACGAAGCCGATGAAGCTGGAGCACTTCGATCC
>CAMOSH010000184.1 GCA_946624575.1 uncultured Verrucomicrobiota bacterium | reverse complement strand
TGTCGCGCCTGTCCCGCCAGTCCCTCCGCCGAAATGCGAACGCGTTGAAACCGAATCGGCCGACTCGTTCATGCGCCGATCGCGCATGCCGGAAACGCTCGCCGGGACCGTCAGGGAAGCCGGTTGTGGATGAAGAGTTCGATGTAGCCCCAGGCAGGGGCGTCGACGCGGCCGTGATCGCAGAGCGGACATTCGACATAGCGTGCGAACGGATGTCCAAGGGCCTCAAGAGAGGATACGAGAAAGCGGTTTTCCTCCGCGCGACATTTCCACTCGTAGGGCGGCTGGCCGCAGACGCTCACAATCGGCGGCACGTCCTTCGAAACGTGCGCAAGGGGCGCGAGGTCGTCGATCTTCGGAAGATACTGCGGATCGGAGTCACCGGCGAATTTCCGGACGTTGTAGTGCTTTGTGGCCTGCCCGGACACGGCGACGATGCCGGCCAGATCGCGATTGGAGCGGCCGTGGGCGGCGAGCCATCTGCCATCCATGCCAACCATCATGGACAAATAGGCGCCGGCGCTTTTGCCGCAGAGATAGATCCTGGCCGGATCGCCGCCGTACTCCGCGATGTGCTCGAACGTCCACGCGACTGCCGCCGCCGCGTCCTCGATGCAGTCCTCGCCGCGCACGGCATCCTTGCCGAGAAGGCGGTACTCGACGGCGACCTGCGCGATCTTCCCGTCCGACAGCGGGATAAAGTGGCGCGCGCCGCCGGAGAGACCGCCGCCGTGGAGCCACACAACGGTCGGGAAATTCGTTTCGCCGACGGGAACGCGGACATCGAGGACGCATGACGGCCTTTCGGCGTAGGCGATGCCCTTTTCCGTCCTCAGGGAGGCGGAGGAAGCAACGGTCGGACTGGTTGCCACAAGGAGAGCCATGAAGAGACCCCTCACAAATTTCGCTGACACGATTTTCATGGCCGCGATTCTAACAAAAAGCCGACCGAAGTCAAGTTGCCGAGGCGCGGCGTCATCATTGCGCCCGCCATCCGATTTTTCTTCCGGGAAATCGGGATTTGCGGTATAGTCGGGCGCATGAAAACCCTCAAGCTCCGATTTTTCGCCGTTTCCGGGACCGCCGCGCTTTTCGCCGCCGCGTCCGCGCTCTGCCAGGTTGCCGCCGCCGCGGACGCCCCCGAACTCGCGCCGCCGCGCCCGGCGCACACGACCGCGCCCGCCGCACCAGGCGCGCGCCCGGCCCGCCCGCCACGGCGCGGTCTGCCACCGGAGGCGTTCACGCAACCGACGAATTTCGTCGCGTTGGTGAACGTCGCGCGCGCGAACGGGGACGCCGTACCGCAGGACTGGCTAGAAAAGCAGGCAGCCTCGATGCAGCGCTCGCTCAAGACCGGATTCATGGCGGTGCGCGTGGAGCTTCCCGACGACGGGGACGCACTCCCGGCACTGCGCGCGCTCGCGTCGCGGGTCATGTCCACGGACTTCGCGGACAAAGGGTTCCCCGACGGGGCGAAATTGGCCGTGATTCTGGACGCAGCGCCTGGAATGCCGCCGATAATCGCCTCGCCCTACGAAGGATGGAGCGCGATGGACGCCGGATGGGTCAGGCGCGGCGGCGGCGACGACAAACTGCAGGCTGAGCGCATGGGAAAGCGCGTCTGGCAGGCGCTCGGCGCGCTGTGCGGCGCCTCGTACCGTCCGGAACGGGAGGCCGTGATGAGGTACTGCCCGACGCCCGAATCGCTTGACGACTGCCTGTCGCACAACTTCCACCCGCTCAACGCGAACGCGTTTTCGACCGTAGCGCGCGCGGCGGGACTCTCGCCCGTGCGCCTCAGGCCGCGCGCCGAATTGGAGGCACTGGGCATAATCAAGCCGCGCGGAAAACACCAGCCCGCGCCCGAAGCCAAGCCGGCGGCATCGGAGTCGCCGATGGCGACAGACGAGTCCGATTCCGCCGGGAAACCCGCCGCAAAATGAAAAGCCGCATTGCATTCACGGCACTCCAGGCACTGGTCGCGGCGCTTGCGACGGCCGCGGCGGCGGCCGCCGCACCCAACGTGCCCGACGCAGTTGACGAATCGATCGAGCGCGGCCTCTCGTTCCTCGCCGCCGAACAGCTGGAAGACGGCTCGTACCCGCGTCGCCACGGCAAGGGCGGCGCGATCACGGCCCTCGCGGGCATGGCTTTTCTGGCAAAGGGCTACACTCCGGGCACAGGCCGCTACGGCGCGATTATCGAACGCTCCGTCGATTACGTGCTTTCGCAGGCAGGGCCCGACGGCTTCCTCGGCCTTCACCAGGAAAACAACGGTCCGATGTACTGCCATTCCATCTGCACCCTATTTCTCTCGGAAGTCTCTGGCATGGTCGATCCGGAGCGGCAAAGGCGGATCGACGCGGTGCTCCCGGGAGCGACGCGGATACTGCTCGACGCGCAGGCGGTGCCGAAAGGCGACGTCCACCGCGGCGGCTGGCGCTACCAGAGAACTTCCAACGACAGCGACATGTCGTGCTCCGGCTGGGCGCTGATGGCGCTGCGCTCCTCGCGCCTGAACGGCGGCCGCGTTCCGCCCGAAGCTATCGAAAACGCCGTGGAATACGTGAAGCACCAGCAGAACCCGGACGACGGATCCTTCCGCTATCAGGGCAGTAATTCCGGATACGCGCTCACGCTCACGGGCGCGGGCATCCTGTGCCTCGAACTCTGCGGCCGGCACAACGACCCGGCCACGCTGCGCGCCGCACGGCGGCTGCGCGAAATCTACCCTGAACTGGAAACCCATCGCGGCAACCGATGCTACGGGATGTACTACACGGCGCAGGGGCTTTTCCAAATGGGCGGCGAGACGTGGGCGGAGTTTTCCGACTGGATGTACCGCACGTGGATTCCGCGCCAGCGCGAAAACGGTTCGTGGCTGGAAGAGGAGGACAGCCCGGCCTACGGGACCGCGCTGATGGTGCTGGCGTTCACAGTCCCATATCGCCAGCTTCCAATCTACCAGCGCGATGAAACCGTCGACGAATCCTGACGGCGGCGCGGCGCGCGCGAGCGGGCGCGGCCGGCGCGGCGCGTTCACACTCGTGGAAGTGCTTGTCGCGCTCGCAATCGCGTCCGTGACCATCGCCGCCGGCGCGGTTGTCATGGGGCAGGCGTTTCGCGCGTTTTCGGCTGTTTCTGGCCTGTCGCGCCGAATGGAGGACGACACTCGACGGCTCGACGCTTTCGAGCTGCTTCGCGCGGACCTGGCCTCGGCGCTCCCGGCGCCCGCCACAGGGGCCGCGGCGCAGTCCGCCAAATGCGAATTTTCCGGCGACGGCACCGGATTCTCCTGTCTGCGTCTTGCATCGACCGACATGACGGAAACGGGATACAGGATTTTCCGGATCACGTGGGAAAGCGATGGCGCGGGCGGCTGCATACGCCGCGCGACGCCCGTCGCGCCGCCGCCTGCGCCGGAGGGCGCATCGGGGGCGTGCGCACCGATCGCGCGCTTTCCGGCGAGCTGGGGGGCTCCGTCGTTCGAATGGGCGGCGCGGCCCGAATCAGGTCGCGGCGGCGACGCGCCTTCCGATGGCGCCGCAGCGACCGCAATCCCGCCGAAGGAGACGCAATGGGCCGACTCATGGACAGACGGGAACGAACTGCCAGCGGCCGCCAAAGTGCGCTGGGGGAACATTGAAACTGTCTTCGCACTGCGCGCATCGTGCGCGCAGTCGGAAGGAGACGGGCCATGACTGTGCCTTCTGACTGCGACAACCCGCCCCGAGGACAACGACTCGCGCGGCGGCGGCGTTCTGGCGCGTCGCTTGTTTTCGCGATTGTCGCGGCGGCAACCCTCGCCTCGCTGGCGCTGGGCGCCGCAGCGCTGGCGGCCGCGCGTCCCAGGGCGGCCCGCGCCTCAGTCGCGCGCGCCGCGCTGCGCCTCAAGGCGCAGGATGCTCTCGAACGCGCCATCGCGTCGCTTGCGGCGGACACCAACGAAGTCGATTTTCTCGCCGAACCCTGGGCCGCCGGAAACGCGGAAGCGCTCGAAAACACCGACGGCCGCGCCCCGGGAGTCTTCACGCTTGTGCGCGATGAAACCGGCCTTCTTGGATTCCCCGAATGCGGTGCCGAGGCGCTGACCGAGCTGCTGGCCATTTGCGCGGAGATTCCGCGCTCAGAGGCGGCCGCTATCTCGGCACGCCTTTTCATGGCGGCAGGCACGAACGCCCCCGCAGCCGCCGAGGCGCTTGCCGACCTCCTGCCGCCAGACTCGCCCTGGCGCGAACAGCTCGCGAAAGCGCTGCCCTGCATATCCGTCCATTCCGGAGGAGCAATCAATCCGAACACCGTCGAAAAGGCGCCGTTCGTCGCCTCCGCGATCGCAGCGGGCGCGTCAGAAGCCGAAGCCGCCGCGCTCTGGGGAAGGCTCGCGCGGATGCGCACCATCGGCGCGTTTTTCGAATCCTCCGATCCGGCATCCGCCATGATGGCGCTGGAGGCGGCGGGCGCCGGGCAGCCGCTTTCCACAGGCCAGCTCCGCGCCTTGC
Organism: uncultured Verrucomicrobiota bacterium; assembly: GCA_946624575.1. Classification (GTDB taxonomy): domain Bacteria; phylum Verrucomicrobiota; class Kiritimatiellia; order RFP12; family UBA3636; genus UBA3636. Next base: position 3,322 of record CAMOSH010000184.1, on the reverse strand, counting down.
GGGCGCTTCAGCCGCGCCTTGCCGTGCGCAGCGGCGTTTTCAGGATACTCGCGACCGCGCGGGACGGCCGCATAGAAACTGCCTGCGGATGCGTGTTCGACCGCGCCGGCGGGCGAATCGCGCTCTGGCGCGAACGGTGAATGCAATGCAACCTCTGGAAGAGACGAACGAAGACGAAACCCTGCGCCAGGTAGTCGCGGGAGATCCCGGGGCGATGGCATTCGTCACGTACATCCGGACGGAACGCGCAGGATCGCCAAACACGGTCGCTGGATACCTGCGCGACCTGGGCCAGTTCGCGCGACACTGCTGGGGACCACAGGCGAAAGCGCCATTCCCCTGGGGCGATGTCGTACGCAACAACGTCCGCGCATACCTAGCCGACCTCTCCCGCGCAGGCGCGGCCTCAGCATCGGTGCGCCGCAAGCTGTCGTCCCTCAAGTCGTTCTACCGCTTTTTGGCGCGGCGCGGACACATTGAAGACGTCCCGTTTTCCGCGCTGCGCGGCCCGAAGAAACGCCATGACCTCCCGGACGTGCTGGGCGAAAGCGACGTCGCGAGACTGCTCGACACCGCGCAGGCCGCCGCAAACGCCGCCGCGGCCTCGGACGAAGTGCGACATCCGCAAGCCGGAGTGGAAAGCGCCGACTCTGGCGAAAGCGACGCTTCGCCACGGACGCAGGCGGCCCCGCTTTCCGACAAGGCGTACGTGGCGCTGCGCGACTGGGCCGCCCTGGAATTCCTTTACGGCACCGGGGCGCGCATCGCGGAAGCGGCCGGCCTCGACGTCGGCGCCGTCGATTTCTCCACAGGATGCGCCACGCTGCTGGGCAAGGGCAACAAGCCGCGCCTCGCCCCGATGTCCGGCGCCGCGACGCGCGCCCTGCGCCGCCTTCTGGACGCCTCGGCCGCCCGCTGGGGCGCCGCCGAAGCCCGGCGCCATGACGCACCTGTCTTCCGCAATCGCCGCGGTGCGCGCATCACGACGAGGCTGCTTGAGCGCGCGTTCGGCGCCGCGCTCGTGGCGGCCGGCCTGCCGGCGCGTTTCTCCCCGCACTCCCTGCGTCACGGGTTCGCAACCCACCTGCTCGACGCCGGAGCGGAATTGCGCTCCGTACAGGAACTGCTCGGCCACGCGTCGCTATCGACGACACAGCTCTACACCCACGTCTCGGCCGAGCGCCTTCGCTCCGCCTACCACGCCGCACACCCCCGCGCTTGACCGCGCCGCGCAAACACGCAATGCAGAACCTAAACGACATCCACGACGCAGGCGGCGGGCGAGTTCCCGTCGTGACCGTTGTGACCCCGGCCTTCCGCGCCGCGCGCTGGATCGAAGGCGCGATCGAATCCGTGGCCGCACAGCGCGCTCGCGGCGAAGTCCGGGTCATGCACGTGATCGCCGACGGAGGTCCGGACGACGGCACCGCCGCGATCGTCGCGCACCATGCCCATCCCGACACCAGGTACGTCCGCCGTCCGGACTCCGGCCCGGCCGACGCCATCAACCGCGCATTCGCCGAAGTCCCCGCAGAATGCGAATTCCTCGCCTGGCTCAACGCCGACGACCTATACGCTCCGGACGCCATCGCGCGCGCCGCACGGACGCTGCTGCGCCACCCGAAAGCGGCCTTCGCGTTCGGAAGGTGCCCGGTTGTGGACGCCGAAGGCGCGGAAACGCGACGCTTCGTGACGGCGTTCAAGAACGCCTGGCAGCTCGTCTCGTGCCACGCGGCAATCCGCTCGCTCAACTACGTATGCCAGCCGGCCACGCTCATCCGGCGCTCGGCCTGGCTGCGCGCCGGACCGTTGCGCACGGACCTAAAGGCAGCCTGGGACTACGACCTGTGGCTCCGACTCTGGAAACAAGGAGGCGCGGCCCGCATCCCAGGGCGCAAGCCGACGGCGTTCTTCCGCTGGACGCCTGACTCCATCAGCGGCAGCGCCTGGCGCAGACAGTTCGCCGAAGAGCTGGCCATCGCGCGCGCAGACGCGGGGCGATTCGCGCCAACGTCTCTGCTTCACGCGGCCGTCGTGCGCGGAATATGCCTGTGCTACTCCCGCATGAACGGGACGTGACCGCGCAGGCAGCGCACTCCGCGCAGGCAGCAATCCGCGCCGTGCAGCGCCGGTCAGCGAACTTCGGTCTCGACCGAACGCTCCAGTCCGTTTTCCTCGCGCCAGGAAAGGCGATAGCGCCCCTTGAAGCCGCGGAAGGACACGGCGCCGGAGGCGTCGGCCTTCACGGTGGCGCGGGTGCGCCACTCGGAGTTGATCAGTTCGTCCAGCGCGAAGTACGCCTTCTTCGGCGTCATGTCGCGATTGAAGATGCCGGAAACCGAAGGCTCGCCGGGAGCGCCGCAGTCGTCAACTATGTTCCACCAGGTGATGGCCGTCATGTCCGGAAGCGAGAACCACAGACGATACAGGTTGCGCGCGACTTCGGCCTGGATGACTTCCCCGCGCTCGTCGCCGCCGGGCGATGAGACGGTGATCTCGGAGAGGTGGATGGGAAGGCCATCGCGGGCGTGCGCGGCGGCGATCTGCGAGCGCACCTGCGTCGGGGAGCGAAGTTCGGAACCCTCCGCGATGCGGTTGACGTCGTCGGGATTGAACAGGTGCATCTGCATGCCCTGCAGGTCGATCTTGTCGCCGCGCGCGAGCTGGTCGCGCGTCTGCTCCGCGTACGACTCCTGGAGTTCGTAGTCGTTGATCGAAAGCACGGTCTTTGACGGGAACGCCCGCATGCACTCGCGGAAGGCCCAGTGGCAGTAGTCGCCGGGCATCCACGACTTGCGGCAGCTGCGAGAGAGAACGGCGCCGCGCCCGAGGCATCCAACTCGCCAGTCGACCGCGCTTTCGTTGCAGACGTCCCAGCTGTTCATGCGCTCGCCATAGCGCGCGGCAAGAGCGTCGATGCGGCGGCGCAGCGTCGATTCGACCACGGCCGGGAAGTCCGGCGGCAGACGTTTCAGAACCGTCTCCATGGGCTGCTTCAGGATCGAGACTCCGCTGCGGTCGTCGGTCAGCATCTCGGCGAGGATGTCGTGCGGCAGCTTCGCCATGAGCCAGTCCGGGTAGTGCCACTGGGTGTTGGACCAGACTATGGGATGACCGTGCCTCCAGACTCCCTTGTCCTCGCAGAAGCGGACGACCGGCTCGCTTGGCGGGCGGCGCCAGAAGCGCTGGAGCTTCGGCTCGCGGCAGGCGTTCCACCAGGCCTCGGTGTCCTCCGGGCCCTCCTCGAAGCGCATCCTGCCCTCGACCGGCTCGAACGGGCGCCAGTAGAACGCGATCGTGCCGGAGTTGAAGAGCGCGCCGT
>CAMOSH010000183.1 GCA_946624575.1 uncultured Verrucomicrobiota bacterium | reverse complement strand
CAGGGCTTCCGAGATAGCTACTTTAAATGGAAGAAGATATTTATTGCTGATATAGTTTACCGACTGGGCCTGATCAGAAGGGATCAATATGATCACAGTGTTGTTTTCTATTCCGTAAAGCTTTAATGGAATTATCCATGTTTCGTATGAAATATCGGTAAGACTGTGTTCTTTTCTGATAGATTCCTTTATTTCATCCCATTTATTAGTAAGCTCGTCCATCAAACAGATCCTCTTCGGCGTATTTTCATAATATCACCAGAATATATTACATTAATTGGAAGAAAATATCAAGACGGGGGGAGGAAAAGTCACATGAGGCGGCAGGTGAGGATGGTGGGGGTGGTATAAGTCGCATGGCACAAGGTGCCATGGCGAATTTGCACAAGAAACCGTTCTCGCAAGCTAGCTTGCAGAGACGGGTTTTTGTGCAAATTGACCATGCGGAAAAGCCGCATGTCGCCCGTCGTATGCCTCGCGCCGTCCGTCGCGGGGATTATTTCCGCTTGGTCGGCTTGGCGCTATTTATTGCGCTCGGCTTTATTGCGCTTGGCTTTTTTGCTGCGGGCTTTCTTGCTGCTGGCTTTTCGGCGGCTGCGGCTTTTTTTGCCGCCGACTTGGCCGGTGCGCTTTTTGGGGCACTCGGCTTTTCGGCGGCTGCGGCTTTTTTTGCCGCCGACTTGGCCGGTGCGGGCGCCGACTTGGCCGGGGCGGGTTTGATTGGCACCACAGCCTGTTTTCTTCCCGGGAAAACCGTCTCTTTGAAAGTCGGCGAAACCCGGAACTGAACGTCGTCCGCGGCAGGGATTTCGATCGCGACCCCGGAATTGGGATCGAATCCGCGCCTGGCGCGCCGCCTCACGTGCACGAATTTCCCCAAGCCCGGAAGCAGGAATTCTCCGGTGCGGTTGACGGATTCGCGCACGAGTTTCGACAATTCGCGAAACACGGCGTCGACGCGCGACTGCGGGATGTCGGCTCTCGCGGACAGCACCCGGAGCGTTTCGACGCGTGTGCGAGGCAGGTTGAGCATTTTCTTTCCGACTCGGCGGACTACGCTTCAATCGCGTAGCACCAGCCGTGCGTGTCGGGCAGTTCGCCGTACTGGATGCCCTGCACCTTTTCGAAAAGGGCGGAGACCACGGGACCGGGCTTTTCCGGATCGCCGAGCGTCAGCACGTCGTCGCCGCGCACGATCTGCCAGACAGGCGTCACGACCACGGCGGTGCCGCAGGCCGCGACTTCGGCGAATTCGGGCAGTTCCGAGTACGGCACGGGGCGCACTTCGGTCTTGCGGCCTTCGTCTTCGCAAATCTGGCGCAGCGTCAGATTCGTGACGGAGGGAAGCACGGAGCGGGAATTGGTGGTCACGTAGGAGCCGTCTTTCTTTATTCCAAGAAAGTTCGAAGTCGCGAATTCCTCGACGTACGTGTGCGATTTGGCGTCGAGGTAGAGCTCCACCGGGAATCCCTGGCTCTTGGCCTTCTCGTGCGCGAAAATCGAAGCGGCGTAGTTTCCGCCGACCTTAACGTCGCCCATTCCGAGCGGCGCCGCGCGGTCGTAGTCGTCGAGAATCACCGCGCGGACCGGCTTGAGGCCGCCCTTGTAGTAGGCGCCTGCCGGGGTGACGAGCATGATGAACGTGTAGCTGTCCGCCGGCGCGACGCCGATCTGGGCGCCCGTGCCGATCAGAAGCGGGCGCACGTACAGCGATCCGCCCGTGCCGTATGGCGGAATGTAGTCCGCGTTCTTGGAGACGACGAGCTTGAGGGCGTCCAGGAAAAGCTCGGTGGGCACGGGCGGCATGCAGGTGCGAATCGCGGTGCGCTGCATCCGCGCGGCGTTGTCGAGAGGGCGGAATGCGGCGGCGGTGCCGTCCTTGCGGCGAAATACCTTCAGCCCCTCGAAGCATTCCTGCCCGTAGTGCAGGCAGGCGGCGGCGATGTGCATCCGCATCCAGGGTTCGGCGACGAACTGAAGGGGACCCCACGCGCCGTCCTTCCAGACGCATTCGACGTGCCCCGCCGTGTCGCGGTATTTGAAGCCAAGATTGTTCCAGTCGAGAGAAACTGCCATTGTCGTGTCCTTGTGTCTGTGGGCGGAAAAACGAGGATCCGCCGGGTTTTTGCGCCCCGGATTATCGCACCCTCCGCCAAATCGCGCAAGCCAAAATTCAACGCATGGCGGCACCGGCGCGCGGCGGGGGCGAAAACAGCGATATGTCGAGCGAAATGCCGCGCGCCGCGAGATCCGAGTAGAAGGACGGGACGGCGCCGGTGGCCTCGAATCGTCCGGTCACGCGACCCTCCGCGTCGATGCCGGTCTGCCGGAACACGAAGAGGTCCTGCATCGTCACGCAGTCTCCTTCGAGCCCGGTCACTTCGGAAATGCATACCACCTTGCGGGAGCCGTCGGAAAGTCTGGATTCGTGCACCACGATGTCGACGGCCGAGGCGATCTGCTCCCGGATCGCGCGGGACGGAAGCTCCAGTCCCGACATGAGCACCATCGTTTCGAGCCTGGAGACGACGTCGCGCGGGGAGTTGGCGTGGACCGTGGTGAGCGATCCGTCGTGCCCCGTGTTCATTGCCTGGAGCATGTCCAGCGCCTCGCCGCCGCGACATTCGCCGACGATGATCCGGTCCGGGCGCATTCGCAGCGCGTTGCGCACCAAGTCGCGGATCGTGACGGCGCCCGTGCCCTCGATGTTCGGCGGGCGCGCTTCGAGCCGGACGAGATGCGGCTGGTCCAGGCGCAGTTCGGCGGCGTCCTCGATTGTCAGAATGCGCTCCGTGTCGGGCAGAAAGTGCGAAAGGACGTTCAGCAGGGTCGTCTTGCCGGATCCTGTGCCTCCCGAGACGACGATGTTCTTCCTGATCGCGACGCACGCGCGCAGAAATTCTGCCATTCCGGCGGTCATGGTGCCGAAGGCGACCAGGTCTTTCGCGAAAAGCCTGTTGCGCGAGAATTTGCGGATCGTGATGCAGGGGCCGACGAGCGAGAGCGGGTGAATGACGCAGTTGACGCGCGAGCCGTCCGGCAGACGCGCGTCGACGTACGGCTGCGATTCGTCCACGCGGCGGCCGAGCGGCGCGACTATGCGGTCGATGGCGGCCAGTTCCGCGTCCTCGTCCATGAACGACCTGTCTGTGCGGGTCAGGCGACCGCCGCGCTCCACGTATATGCAGAACGGCCCGTTGACCATGATTTCGGAGACGGAATCGTCCGCCAGCAGGTCCTCCAGTGGGCCCAGTCCGATGGCTTCTGCGAGGATTTCGCGGCGAAGCGCCTCGGGATCCAATTCCGGCGGAAGCCGGTCGCGCACCTCTTCGATGATCGAAGATATCGTGGCTCGCGCCTTTTCCCGGACTTCCTCTGGGCGCGCGCGGGACACGGACAGGCGCTTGACGTCGAGCCTGTGCACGAGCTCGCCGTGGATCTGCCGTTTGATTTCGCGCACTTCGGGGGACATCGCGAGCGGGGGCGGAACCGAAGGCTGGCTTTCTCGCCGAAGCTCCGGCGGGGAATCGGCCGAGTCCGCGACCGATGGCCGCGCCGGCGCGTCGCACCGCGGCTGCGCATCCGATCCCGCGGCGCCTGCCGGGTCGTAGCTCGCCGTAGTCCCCTCGGGCTGAGAGTCGGAAAGACCGGAGCCCGTGGCGGCGGAGGAGGCTGCGGGCGCCGCCGCTGGCGCGACGACGAGGGTGTAGGGGCCGATCGTCACCGGCGTCGTCGGAGAAACTACGGTTCCGCGGGAATCAGCGGGCGTTGCGTTCACGAATGTGCCGTTTTCGGACCCCATGTCCTCGATACGCGCCGAGGAGCCGGCAAGCGTCAGAATCGCATGGCGTCTTGAAACCGTCGGATCCTCGAGCCTCAGGTGGCACCGCTCCCCGGAGCCGATTACGTGCACCCCGTCTGGAAGCTCGACGCGAAACGGCGCTTCGCCGTCGCGGAACACTGATATCGTCCACATCGCCTTCAGCGCGACGCTCCCGTGCGCCGCAGGTTGCTCTGCCGCAGCTCGTTGAGAGAGCCGAGTTCCGATTCGATTTTCGAGAAATCCACGCGCGGCAGGTCGTTTTCGTACTGCACGTCGCCAGGATTGCGCAGCGTCAGGAAAAGGCGTCCGCGCATTTGCTGCGCGAATACCAGGACTTCCGCTTCGCGCGGGGTTGCGAGTATCGTGACCGTCGAATATCCGGAGTCGGAGCTTCCGCGCAGGGCGCGCGAACGCGCCGTGTCGGATCCTGTCGCGACCACAGTGGCGTTCTGCAGGACCGTCATTGTGACGAGCTTTTCGCCCCCGCCCGCGGCGCCGCCGCCATTTTCGTCGGGCAGCGCGAACGTGCCGAGCACGTCAACGTGGTCGTTTGGGCGAACCAGCCCGGAAACCGCAGCCGCGCCAGAAACGGGAATCGAAACCGCGCGCATTCCGGTGCGCACGTCGTCTGCCAGGCCGCGCGGGGATTCCCGCCCGCCGTCGAGATACGTCCAGAGCAGCGGCGCGCCGGCGGCGACCGACGCGGCGAGGCGCCGCCCCAGTACGCGGTTCAGGTCTTCCACCTGGACGTGATCGGGCGTCAGGTAGCCTTCCAGCAGTGGCAGGTCGCCGAGGTCGTCGGTGCGAATCTGCGTCCCGGCCGGCAACGGTCTGCGGAACGCGATGACTCTGACGACGGACTGGCTGCGGCGAATTTTGTCCTTCATGGCTTCGACTTCGCGGTTGCGAGAATCGAACCAGGCGCGGGCCAGAATCGCGGCCAGAAGTCCGGCCGCGACGGAAACGACTAAAAGGGCTTTTTGTTTCATGCTTCGGCGAAAGGGTACCACATCGGGAAGCCCGTTGCAAACGGTCTTCTATCCGCCCGAATCCTGTGTTTTTTCACCCTGGCCCCGCCTTCGGGGCCGGGTGGGGAGGGCGTCAGACGAAGAAAGCGGTCTGGTCTCCAAGTCGGCCGAGGCTTCCCGTGGCGATCGTCGCTCCATTCCGGACGATGCGAAGCGGCGGGTTCGAGCCGTCGTCCTTCAAGCTTTCGATTTTCGGCTCTTCCCCGCCGGCCGCGTCCAATACCTGGCCAAGCGAAATTTCTCCGGCCGCAGCAGCGCGCACGTGTGCAAGCGCGTCCTCGGAGAGAGGGGAGACCCCGGCCGCGTCGAGCGTGAAGCGACCGTCCACGACAAGTTTCGGCTGAGCGGATTCCAGTTCCGGGATCAGGACGGCGTCGCCAGGGGCAAGCGCGGAAAGGTCGTCCTCGGGAATCGTGAACGACGCATATTCCGTTTCGGCTGGAAGCATTTGCCCGCGAACCGATTCGTGGGTGTGGTCGATGTTGCGCAGGACGCCAAGAGCGGAAACCACTGAGGCGCTGCGGGAAAGAGAGAAGACGATGGTGCGCGCGTCGTCCGCCTCCGCGGAGCCATCCGCGGGGACGACCTGGAAATCCAGAAACTCCGGATTTGTCGGCTCCAAGTCGCCCTCGGGGTTCTGCCCCACGAGCCGCAACTGCTTTCGCACGGCGTTTTCCAGCATTTGGAAAAGCGAACCGCATTCCTTTTCGACGAGCGCGAGCAGAAGCGGGGCCGGCACGTCGGCGCGACTTTCCCACACCGCGTCCAGGTCCGGGAACGCGGACGAGCGCCCCAGCCGGAGCACGTGCGGTTCGTCGCCGAACGAAACGCGAAGCGGTAGCGAGTCCGACGCCGCCGGTTCCACCGCGGCGCGGCGGAGGACGGCGGATGCGTCGCCAAGGCGGCACGGCATCGCGAACGCGGGAGAGTCGACGATCGAATCCGGCGACGCTTTGGACCACGGCGGAAGCGCGGAGAGAATCTCAAGCGGTTTCATGTGTTTTTTCTTTTTTCGAGGGCGAAACGGAGACCGTCACGTGGTGGAAAGCCGGCGCGTGCGCGGCGAGGGCTTGTTCGAGGTTCGGCAGCGCGGCCGAGATCGTCTGCGCCGCAGCGGCGGACGTCGGGGTGATTGCGACAGAAAGCGTGCCTTCCTTCGACGAAACCAGTATTTCGCTTCCGTCAAGGACGTTTGTCTTGAGCGTGATGCGGAGTTCGGCGTCGCCGCCGCGCACAAGCGCCGGCGTCGCCGCGATTTGCGCGACGATGGCGTCGGTGATGGCGTTTGCGGTTTGGACGATTGCGGCGGTCCTGGCGGCGGCCCCGGCAGAGTCTGCGTTCTGCGCCGCCAGTGTGGACGCCGGCGTTTCACCCGCGAATTCTCCGGGAACCACGGCCGTAGCCGCCGGTTCGGCATGGTCCGGGCGCCGCTTGGAGAAGAACCAGTCCATCACTTCCGGATCCGAGAATGTGGCCGTCCAGCAGTCGTGCTTGACGCCCGGAAGTTCGCTGTAGCGGAATTCGGCCTTATGGGCCGGGTCGACGCGGACGGCCTCCGCCAGGGCACGGGTGTTTTCCACGGGCACGACGTCGTCCGCGCCGCCGTGGACAGTCCATATCGGCGTGGTGCGGCTTGCTTCCACGACCTTTTCCGGAGTTCCGCCGCCACAGACCGGCAGCGCCGCCGCAAAGGTGTCGGGCCGCCGCGATAGGATGTCCCACGTGGCGTAGCCTCCCATGGAATTGCCGCATACAAGTATCCGCGATTGGTCCACTGGCAGCGCCTGAATCTCGCGGTCGAAGAGTTCCAGCGCCGCCTCCATGTGGCGCGATGGCACGGGGCTGTAGACGTGCGTTGTCTCTTCCCATTGCGTGTCAACCCACTTCGCGTCGACGGGGCACTGTGGGGCGAGCACTATCGCCGGCGTTTCGTGCAGTATCTGCGACAGAATGCACTTGAAGGCGATGTTCCCCGTGAAGGCCGCGCCGTCGTCGCCGCGCGTCCCGGCGCCGTGCATGAAAAGGACCAGCGGATACGAGACGCTCCGTTCGAGTTCGGGTTCGTCGGCGGGCGCCGGCGTGCCAATTGAGGCTGGAATGTATTCGCGATACGGGATGACTGTGCCGTCCTTCGCCGTGAATTTGCGCACCGGAGCCAGTTTGTCCACGTCTTCGGGCGAAACAGGGACGATTTGCGGCCGCGCGGGCGGTTCAAGTCCCGGTTCTCTGACGATTTCGCGCGTCACAGTCGAGATCGAGCTTTCGGGCGAAGGCGGAATTGTTCCCGGCCGCGCGGGCGGTTCAAGTCCCGGTTCCCTGACGATTTCGCGCGCCATCGCCGAGATCGAGCTTTCGGGCGAAGTCGGAATTGTTCCCGGCCGCGCTGGCGGTTCAAGTCCCGGTTCCCTGACGATTTCGCGCGTCACAGTCGAGATCGAGCTTTCGGGCGAAGGCGGAATTGTTCCCGGCCGCGCGGGCGGTTCAAGTCCCGGTTCCCTGACGATTTCGCGCGCCATCGCCGAGATCGAGCTTTCGGGCGAAGTCGGAATTGTTCCCGGCCGCGCTGGCGGTTCAAGTCCCGGTTCCCTGACGATTTCGCGCGTCACAGTCGAGATCGAGCTTTCGGGCGAAGGCGGAATTGTTCCCGGCCGCGCGGGCGGTTCAAGTCCCGGTTCCCTGACGATTTCGCGCGCCACAGTCGAGATCGAGCTTTCGGGCGAAGGCGGAATTGTTCCCGGCCGTGCGGGCGGTTCAAGGCCCCTCGGTTCCCTGGCGATTTTCTGCGCCACCATTGAGATCGAGCTTTCGTGCGAAGTCGGAATTGTTCCCGGCCGCGCAGGCGGTTCAAGTCCCGGTTCCCTGACGCTTTTCTGCGCCACCATCGAGATCGAGCTTTCGGGCGAAGGTGGAATTGTTCCCGGCCGCGCGGGCGGTTCAAGGCCCGGTTCTCTGACGAATTCGCGCGCCACAGTCGAGATCGAGCTTTCGGGCGAAGGCGGAATTGTTCCCGGCCG
>CAMOSH010000182.1 GCA_946624575.1 uncultured Verrucomicrobiota bacterium | reverse complement strand
ATTGAAACCACGGGCGGAATAGTTCCGGCAAAGGGGCGGCGGTCTCCTGACCGCCGGCAAGTGTGAATTCTGCGGCGGACTGGAGTCCGCCGCTCCGCTGCGGCCCGCGCGGCGCGCGCGCCCTACCGGAACGTACCGTATTTGCAACCTTTGCGGCTAAAGAACTTCGCTGATTTCGCGTGAGGAATCGGATTCCTCCGGCTCTTCCAACTCCTCCAACTCCAACCCCGCCGACTCCTCGGGCTCAGACGAAACCGCATCGTATTCGTCCCGTGCGCCTGCGGCGTCAGGGTACTGCGGCACTTCCGGCCGGGGAGGAATCTCCTCGAAACCAGGCGGCGGCGGAAAAAGGCCGGTCAGAATTTCGCGGACCGTGGCAGCGGCGGAGATTCCGCCGTGGTCGCTGTCCTCCAGCACCACGGCGATCGCGCAGCGCGGATCGTAAGCGGGCGCATACGCGATCGTCCAGCCGTAGTTCTTGGAATTGCCTGGGCCGTATTCGGCCGTACCGGTTTTCGCGGCCCAGCGCAGCCATGGAATCGCGGCGCGGCGCGCGGTGCCGTGGGCTCCCTCGACAGTCTGCACCATTCCCTCCCGCACAAGCCGCATGTCCTCCGCGCGCCATGGCATTCTCGCCTCGACGACGCGCCCCGTCTCCGCCAGACCGGAGCCGGGATCGCGCACCAGGCGCAGCTTCAGCACCTCACCGTCGTTCGCCAGCGCAAGCGCCATGCGCGCGGCCTGAAGCGGCGTCGCCACGACATATCCCTGACCGATGGAAGCGTTCGCCGTGTCACCGTCGCGCCAGCGGTCGCCGTGCCGCCGCCTTTTCCAGTCACCCGACGGAAGGAAGCCCGCACCAGATCCGGTCTCCGGGACGGGCGAGCGACCGAATCCGAGCCTGTCGTACATGTCACGCATCGCCCCCGCGCCATCCCAGCCGAGTTTGAGACCGATGTCGATGAAGAACGGGTTGCAGGACGACGCGATCGCGCGCGATATACCGATCGTGCCGTGCCCCCAGCGGCTGGAGCAGCGGATTCTGCGGGCGCCGACGGAAATCCGCCCGTCGCACTCGTACATGTGGTCGCGCGAAACCAGGCCGTTCGCAAGCGCCGAAAGGACCACTGCCGGCTTCACCGTGGAACCGGGCGGGTACAGCCCCGAAAGGGCCCTGTGCAGAAGCGGCCGGGACTTGTCGTTTAGCAGCGCGTTCCAGACGCGCGGCGAAAGCGTCGGCACGAACGAGCGCAGATCGTAGCGCGGCGCGCTGGCGAGCGCCAGGATGTCGCCATTGCGCGCGTCCAGCACGACGGCCGCGCCGCAATTCGTCGCCAGGGCGCGCTCGGCGAGCTTCTGGACCGCAGCGTCGAGGGCGAGCACCACGTCGCGCCCGGCGACGGGCGCCGCCACGGCCACGCTTTCCCGCGCGTAGCCGACGGCGGCGATTCGCAAGAGCCGCGCCCCGCCGCGCCCCGCCAGCGCCTCGTCGAACGCCTTTTCCACGCCACCGCGTCCCGTGAGGTCGGGCAGCATGTAGTCGAACGCGCGCTGGGCGGTTTCGTCCGGACCGCGCACGGGATCTGGGGTGGCACCGTCGGGAGTGCCGCGGCCCACGTAGCCGATCACGTGGCACGCCAGATCCCCGTATGGATACAGGCGGTCCTGCTCCGCCTCGATGCCCAGCCCAGCAAGCGGTTCGTCGCGCTCCGAAAGCAGGGCCATTTCCGCCTCTGAAAGACCGTGCAGCGCAACAAGCGGAATCGGGCGCCGCCGCTTGAGATGCGTCCAGATGGCGTCGCGGTCGATTTCGCGCCTGCGGCCCAGGATCGCGGAAAGCGCGTCCAGCTGCGCGTCCACCCTGGCCACCGTATTGCTCCAACGGCCGGGCGCCCGCAGTTCATCAAGGTAGAGCACCGCGCAGAAGCGCGGAGAGCTTTCGGCCAGCACCCGCCCCTCGCGGTCGAGAATCCTGCCGCGGGTGGCGGGGACGCGGACGCGGCGCAGGCTGGTGCGGTCCTGAGCGGAGGAATAGCGCGCACGGTCGCGCACCTGCACGTCGTGCAGGCGGAAGGCCAGCAAGGCGAGCGCGGAAAGCGCGAGTGCAGAAAGCGCGCCCAGGCGCAGGCGCTGCGCGAGCGCGGCGGCGCGGCGCAGTCTTTCCGGGGACTGCGGCGCGGTGGCGCCGGCTCCCTTCTCCTGCGAGCCGCCGTTCACGTGCGCCCTACCAGCGCTCCCGCGAGCCATGCCGCCGCTCCTCCGCCACGATGTCGACATTGCACGAACGCGCGTCGAGCGCGCGCAAAACCGCGTGCGCGGCGAAAGCCGCGAAAGCCCCGAGCGGCGCCGCCGCCAGCACTCCCTCCACGAGCGCGGCGGGACCGGCCGGCGGGAGCCCGTCGAAAAAGCGCAGCCAGGCATACGCGAGGAACGCCGCGACTGGCGCCACCGCCGCCGCGAACAGCGCCGCCGCCGCCGCGCCGGGGCGCATCTGGATGCGCAGCTTGCGATGCCAGAGCCAGGCCGCTCCGGCGAGCGGCAGTGCCGCCGGGCCCGGCGGCACTCCGCAAAGCCCGTCCGCCACCAGCCCGTACCAGAGCGCCGCCACCAGCCCCCACGGCCATTCCCGGCAGACGGCGTAGTAGGCCGCCGCGCCAACCAGCCACGGCACCCGAGCCGCGCCCGCCGAAAACGACGAATTCGGCCAGCAGAACTCCTGAGCCGCCGCCGCAAGCGCCGCGCCGATTCCCATCACCAGGAGCGTCGGGAAAACGCGCCCCTTCATCGCCCGCCTTCCCCTTCGCCAGCAATCACGAACACCCGCCGCAGCGTATGGAAATCAGCCAGTGGCGCCACGTCCGCGCGCTGCCAGAGCCGGGTTTCGTCGGGTTCCGCGCTCAAAACCCTCCCCACGGGAATCCCTGGCGGATACACGCCGCCAAGCCCGCTCGTGAAGACCTGGTCACCCGGCCCGGCTTCCGCGGTTTTGCCTATCCAGTCCGCCGTCATGGGCGCCGCGATGCAGAGCGCCCGCAGCGCGTCAGCGTCGCCGCCGCGCAATCCGCGACCGGCCAGTATCGAGCGGGCCGGGCCATTGCGGGTGCGAATTTCCACCGCGACCCGGCTCGCCTCGTCGTAAATCGGCAGCACCGACGCCGTGGTGAGACTGGTTTCCACGACGCGTCCGACCAGCCCGTCCGGAGAAATCACCGCCTGGCCAACGCGAATGCCGTCCGCCTCTCCGCGCGACAGCCGCAATTGCGGCCGCCAGGAAGAAGCGCCCCCGAAAGAAAGAACGTCGCACGCGATGAGCCGCCCGCCGCCGGCCGCATCGCGCCCGGCGAGCCGCAGTTCGCTGCGCAGTCGCGCGTTTTCCTCGCGCAGCCGCGCAGTTTCCAGCGCCTCGGCGCGCAGGGCGTCGCGCTCGGCGCGCAGGGCGTCGCGCTCGGCGGCAGTTTCAAAGCCTCGCAGCGCGGCGTCGCGGAGACGGCCCAGGGCGCGTGGCGCGGCCGAAAGGAAGCGGCCCCAGGGCGCGTTGGCATCGCCGGCGAGCCTATGCGCCACCGGAGCAACCGCGCCGGAAAGCGCGATTGCGGCAAACCCGACAACCACCGCCGCAGCGGCGATTGCGATGCGCTGCGGCGTTTTCATCGTGGCGGCGGTTGCGTTGGTGACGGTGACGGCAGTACGCTGCGGCGTGAAGGCGCGCTAGCCGGACACCGACGCCCGGAAGAGGAACTCCAGCTCGTCCAGGACGCGCCCCGCGCCTTCCGCAACCGCGGAAAGGGGATCTTCGGCCACGAACACCGGAAGCTGCGTGGCCTCCGAAATGCGCCTGTCGATGCCGGTGAGGAGCGCCCCGCCGCCGGCAAGCGTCATGCCGCGGTCGACCAGATCCGCGGAAAGCTCCGGGGGCGCGTTGTTCAGCACCAGGTCCACGGTATCCACGATTTTCTGGATCACGTCGTTGAGCGCGTCCTCGCGGATTTCCTGCGAAGTGATTTCCAGAGTCACTGGGCGGCCGCGCACAAGGTCGCGCCCCTTGACTTCGAGCGAAAGCTCGTGCTCGAGCTTGTAGGCCGACCCAATCTGCGTCTTTATGTCCTCGGCAGTTCGTTCGCCGATCAGCAGATTGTAGCGCGTCCTCATGTGGTTCATGATCGCGCTGTCCATTTCGTCGCCGCCAACGCGGACGCTGCGGGAGTAGACGATTCCGGAAAGGGATATCAGCGCCACGTCCGTGGTGCCGCCGCCAATGTCCACGATCATGCTTCCGGAAGGCTCGGACACTGGGAGGCCGACCCCGATCGCGGCGGCCATCGGCTCCTCGATCATGAACACCTGCCTGGCACCCGCGTGCAGCGCCGCCTCCTTCACCGCGGTCTTCTCGACCTGCGATATGTCGCCGGGCACGGCTATGACCGCGCGCGGCTTGCGGAGCTTGTGGCTGTGCGCGTTCACTTTCTCGATGCAGTTGCGCAGCATCTCCTGCGTGATGTCGGGATCGGCGATCACGCCCTGCTTCATCGGGCGCACAGCGTGGATGTTGCCGGGGGTGCGCCCGAGCATCCGCTTCGCGTCCTCGCCCACGGCCAGGACGCGCTTGGTCGATTCCTGAACCGCCACGACGGACGGCTCGCGCAGGACGATGCCGCGCTCCTTCGCGTACACGAGCGTATTGGCCGTCCCCAAATCGATACCAATGTCGTTGGTGAAAAAGTTCTTTATCTTGTTCCACATGGCGCGGCCAATCATACTCTGACACGCGGCTTCGCCGCAAGCGATTTTTTCCGGCGGGGCGGACGGCTCCGGACCGCCCCCCCCGGGGCGCCCGCGAGCTACGGCGCGTTGAAACCCTTTGCGCCGAGAAACTCCCAGATGCGCTCAAGGTACGTGTAGCTTCCGGTGCCGGGAGAGGCGCTGCGGTTGAAGCAGTGGCCGCGCGTTGCAAGAGTGTGGACCTCGCCCTGGACGCCCATGCGCCGCAGCTGCTCCCAAACGGCTACCGACGCGACTGCAGGCCAGACATCCGAGTCTCCGTGCACGAAGAGCATCGGCGGAGTGTCCGGGTCGAAGGAGAATTCCGGCGCCAGTCGGACGTTTGGGGCATTGCCGCCGGCTTCGACGTTCTCCTTTTCGCCGCCGTCCCAAAGCGTGTACGCCGGGTAGATGCATACTGCCCACTGCACGACCGGCGAAACCCGCTCGTCAAGATCGTCGACCGGCCAGTACGCCAGATGGCGGGCGCTTGTAGCCGCCATGAGCGCGAGGTGCCCGCCGGCGGAGGAGCCCATGATGCCGATGCGCTCCGGGTCCAGCCCGCGCGCCGCGGCCTGCGAGCGCACAATGCGAATCGCGCGCTGCACGTCCTGCCACGCGGTGACGTGCTTGGCAAGCGGCGGGGCTGGGCGCGGGGTGCGGTATTTCACGGTCGCCACGGCCATGCCCCTCTCGTTGAGGAAGCGCCTTGCCGGCGCGACCTCGAAATCGTCCGGCAGATTGCCGGTGTAGGCGCCGCCAGCCCAGATGATCTGCACGGCGCGCGTCGAAAGCCTGGCCGGCACGTGCCACTCGATGTACGGCTCGCACTGCCCGACCTGGGGATCCGGCATCGCGCCCTCCGGCCAAATCGGCAGTTTTTCCCACTGGGCGCGCGCTCCGTCCGAGGCGTAGCGCTCCATGAGGGCGACTTCCGGCTCCAGGGGTGCGAGAAAGCCCATCTGGCGCAAGAACTCGACACCGCGCTCGAATCCGTACATCCCGTGCGGTTTGTCGGGATATATGTGAACCTCGGACGGACGGCCCATTGCGCGAAGGCGACGGTAGATGCGAGTGGCCGCAAGCGGAGAATAGACGTCCGCGCCGCCATGCAGGAAGCACATCGGAGGCGTCTTTTCGTCGAAGAGGAAAAGCGGATCGATGCCGATGTCCGCACCATCCCCCTGCCGCGTGTTGCGGTGCCCGGATCCGTCAGTCAGGCCATAAGCAAGCGACGAAACGACCGCCGCGTTAACGTGGCACGGCACCGCGTCGATTTCGTCCGTCGGCTCGTAGGCGGGAGTAAGCGCGCCGGTGGCGAGCGCGACTGCCATGTGCGAACCGGCGGACTGGGAAATCGTAACGATCCGCTCCGGATCGAAACCGCGCGCGGCGGCCTGCGAGCGCACGAGACGCAGTCCGCGCTGACCGTCTTCGAGGGCGCTCTTCCAGAACGGCAGCCCGTTCGGGCGCGGGGTGCGATAAACCAGGTAGACGCACTGCACGCCCTCTTCCGTAAGGCGTTTGCGCCAGTCCTTGAGCATCTGCACGTCGCAGCAGTTGTTGTAGCCGCCGCCGGAAATCAGCACGGCGCACGTACCGGTGCGCTTTTGCGGGGGCGGCGGCTCGAACCATTCAAGATAGGGCTCCGCGTGGGCCGCGCGGTCAAAGCCCGGCGCCTCCGACTCATCCGTCATGGCCGCGATCTGGTGCTCCTGTCGGTCAGGCATTTTCCCGGGAGCCCAGATCGGCTCGCGATGGCTTGCGGGCGATGACGTGGAGGATGCGGAAGCGGTATCTATGGCTTTCATGTTCTGGTTTTCAAGATTCTGCCTGTTCACCGCGTCATTGGCGCGCGGCGAGTTCCGCCGCGCGGAGAGTCTCGACGGCGCGGCGGAATTTCGCGACGCGGTCCGGATCTTCATTTGGAATGCCTCCCTCGATCGACATCCGCGCATCGTAGCCGATCGAATGGAGAATCCGGAAAAACGGCGTGAAGTCGCATGGTTCCATGCCGGGCATCAGGCGGTTCGCCGCAGTCGCGACGTGCGTATGCAGAAGGCAGTCCTTCGCGGCCAGAATCGTGTCTGCGGTTTCGCCGTTCTGGCTCCAGTGGTAGAAATCCACGAGCGAGCCGATGGCCGGCGAGGCCGCGGCGTGCGCGAAGCGCGCCCCCTCGTCAACGGTGTTCACCAGGTTGCATTCCGCAACGCGCAGCGGCTCGATCGCAATCTTCACGCCGTGCGACGCGGCAATTGGCGCCAGCCGGCGTAGGAGCGACGCGAACTGCTCCTCCGCCTTTTCGCGCGGCCAGCCGTCGGGTATCTTGCGCGCCCAGCCCGATCCGAACACGCATATCGACACGCCGACCTTGGCGAGGCGGCGCAGCACTTCGTCCGCATATTCGGCGATCTTGCCGTGGTCGGCGTCCGGGCCGATGCACACGAGCCCCTTCACGAGGAAGCCGTTCACGCTCTCGATCGGCAGGCCGCCGCGCAGAATCGTCGCGGCGGCGTCCTCGAACGCCGCCTCGGATTCGCCGGGCCGGGTCAGCGTCGGCGCCCAGGCTTCGACATAGTCGAAACCCGCGCCACGGGCGTCGGAAATCTGAGCGGGATCGGAGGAGCAAATGGCGTATCTCATGGAATTCGCCGGGAAACTGAGTGTCGCCCCGAAAACGATGGAGGGCGCTCCCGCCCGCCCATGTCCGCGGCCAACGGGGCAGTCTTGCGTTGCGGACGCGGGGAATCCTAGAACAACGCCATTCGCATTTCAAGCGCAGTCCGCAAAACCCAACGTGTCAACGCCACTGACTTTTCCAAAGACCGCCACTGCGCGGCCGGAGGCCGCACCCCCCAGCGCCGCCGCGTGTCGCAGGTCGCAGGTCGCGTGTCGCGTGTCGAAGGTCCGTCCTACCTGACGACAATCACAAGCGGCTGACGCTGGCACCAGACGAGGCGCCGCCGGGCCGACGGCGAGGCGGAGGCGTCTATGACGCATGAGAGTCCGTCGGCGTATTCGTCGGTCCTCCATGCCCCGGCCGTCTCGTCCCAGGTCTGGAGCTTGTAGCCCGTCGGTCCGGGATCGGCCGTGAACTCGTATGATCCCTCCACGAAATATGCGCCCGGCGCGGGATCGCA
>CAMOSH010000181.1 GCA_946624575.1 uncultured Verrucomicrobiota bacterium | reverse complement strand
CGCTTTGCGCGATGGTCCACACGATGCCGTTGGGTCCGCGCCTCATCCCGGCGCCCACGCAGAGGTTCTGCGCGTAGCTCAGGACACCCCAAAGCGCGATGAAAAGAGCGGGAGCCGGATCAAACCGGAGCGAAAAGGCCGGGACGTTCGGACAGCGCGCCGCGCCGACGGCCACGACGAGCGCGGTCGCCAGTCCATACATCGACGTATAGGCGAACTGGTGCCGCCACGCGCCGTAGCCGTGCTTTTCGGCAAGTCCGACGGCGGCTCCCGTGACAACCCACGAGAGTCCGACCAGAACGGCAAAAACGAGTCCAAGTCCCATGTCCGCCCCGGCTTATCCGCCTATTCCTTTCCGAGGCAGGCGGCGAGGAGTTCCGGCGAGAGGAATTCGCGCGTATCGTCATCGACGAGCGAGAAGCGGTTGCCGTCGTTTGGCGTCGAGAGGTAATTCCAGACGCACCACGGAATGCCGCGCTCCTTGCAGAACGAAACCACGTCGCGCATCCAGGCCACGCGGCTCGCGGGCGGCGCGTGCCGGATCGTCCCGAACTCGCCGAGCCACAGGATCTTGTCGGGATACGCGGCGACGAAATCCGAGGCGCCGCGAAGCTCTCGCTCCATGAACGCCTTGTCCACGGCCGCGTCGTCGGGGTATGCGTCTTCTTCGTCCCAGCCAAGGCGGCGGCATTCGCGGTAGCGCCCGATGTCGGCGCAGGGATACTCCATCACCATGTTGGGATAGAGCGCCCGCGACTGCAGCACGCCGCGCTGGTGCGTGAACTCGAACGGCGCGTAGGTGTGGAAGGTGTACACGACCCTGGGGTCGTCCCAGAGGCGGAGCTTGTCCAGTTTCGACACGGAGTTCCAGCAAATGGAGCCGACGACGACCCAGCGGTCCGGATTCGCCTCGCGGAGGGCGCGCAGCGTCCTTTCGGCCAGGTCGTTCCACTTTTCGGGATCGACGTCGCGCACCTCGTTCAGCAGCTCGAAGGCCACGCCGGGGCGGTCGTGGAAACGGCGCTCGATTTCAAGCCAGAGGGCGATGAAGCGCCGTTGGAGGCCATCGTCGTCCAGCAGCTGGACTTCCTCCTTGATGTCGCAGTAGTTGCCGACGGCCTTGTGGAGGTTCAGGACGACGTTGAGGCCACGTTTTTCGCACCATCCAACGAATTCCGCGAGTTTGCGGAACGCGCTTTCGCGCCAGACGCCTGGCGATTCTTCGAGGACGATCTGGTCGAAGCCGAGCCGGATGTGGTCGAAACCCCAACCCCTGATTCGCTCCACGTCGGCCTCCGAGATGTATGTCTCGAAATGCTCCAGGTCGCCCTGCGTCACCTTGAAGCGCCACTTGTCGGGAAGGACGTTGAAGCGCTTGTAGTTCGTGAGCCAGCCGCCGAGCCCCATGCCACGCTCGAAGCCGGGCCATGGCGCGGACTTCGCCGCATCGGTTCGCGCCGGCGCCGCCCCCGCATCGGCCGCCGCTTCAACGCAAAGGGCGCAAAATGGAGCGCAAAGAGACGCAAGGGTTTTCATGGTTAGCAAATCTCCAGCCCCTACATCGGGCAAATGTCCTGGACCATGGGTTGGAGAACAACGTCGGGGATGGCCAGGTGATCGGGCGTTTCAAGGATGGTCTTCACCAATTCGCCGAGTTCCTCTGGTGCTGTGCATTTGGCGGCGATCGCCGGGTCTTCGGAGGCGCCGGAAATCCCCGCTGCCTTGTTAAAGCCGGTCTGTCCCCACGAAGGCGTGAGACAGGAGACGCGGGCGAAAGCAGCCGGGGCGGTTCCCTCCAAATGGCGGTAGATCGCCGCCTCGCCGCGGACGAAGGTGAGTTCGGGAAATTCGTCCATGAGATCGAGGACCGAGCGGATGGTCCGGATGCCCTGGTCGAGGCCCTCGCGCTGGTCCCAAAGCCAGACGGGGTCGAGGTGAGCGTTGGGAATGATGTGGAGCGTGGTCATGTTGCGTCCCGGTAGTCGTTGGCCAAGGGTTCCTTCCCCGACGATTTCGCATGCCATGCCGGCGCCGCTTTCGCGCAAATGGAAAATTTCCCCTCCCGACGGCATATCATCGTCCGCATGCCGCCGATTTCGGCGTCGAAGATCGTCGCGTCGGCCTTGCGGTCATGCCAGACCAAGACATTGACCTCGTATGTGCCATCGACACCGCGCAGTCCGCCAATCTTGAAATTGTCCGCCTTCCAGGGAAGGTCGAAGACCGCATCAGGCCGGTCGTCGCGGAACGACGCCTCGCGCGTCCGCGGATCGACGGACAGGATCAGCGCGGGCCCTTCGCCGTCCCGGACGAATTTGCAGACGAACGCCTCGCCCGCCTCCATGCGGAATGTCCGCGGCCGGACGGGCGGTTTGATTTCCGGGACCCATTTCATGCCGAGACGTCCGTCGGGATGTGCGACGAGTTCACGGAACGCGAGCCAGCCACCCCATCCCGCCGGGTGGCGGAGCCATCCGACGTAAAGCCGCCGGTCGTCTTTCCACGGCACGACCATCGGCACGCACAGCCCGTCGTATGCGGCATCGGGTTCGTCGCTCCAATCGCAAAAACTTCCCGGCGTTCCGTCGAGCGAGCAGGCCATGCTGGAGAACCCCTGGAGAAGATAGCGGCGTCCGTGCCAGTCGAAGAGAGAGGGACAGTCGCCCCTGAACGGCAGGTCGCCGTCATGGAGCGTCCAACTCTCCAGATCCGCGGAACGGAACAAACCCTTGGTCCCTCCATAACTGGTGACGAGTTCGTATCCTCCGCCCGGGCGGTTGTAGATGCTCGGGTTCTGCGCATCGGTGACCATGCGCATCGTCTTGGAGAAATGGATGCCGTCGTCTGAAACGGCGTAGGTTCCGCCGATGGGGAGACCGCCGTCCTTGACGATGCGGTCCGTGTGCAGGCCGTAGGCGAGGCACAATCTGCCGTCTTTCCCGAACGGAGTCCCGGTTCCGATGCTCGTCCACCATTCGTCGAGCGGGACGGCAAGCGGGTGTTCCTCCCAGTGGACGAGGTCGCGGGAAGACAGATGGGCGAAGCAATGTCCGCCGGTGCCCTGCTTGGAAGCGTGGTGACGTCTGTCGAAGAGGTAGAAGACGTGGAGCCGGTCGCCGAAAACGCCGGGGGCGACATCTCCCACCCAGGCGTTGTGGCCGTTTGGCGTCCAGTATTGGATGCTTCGGCCGATCGGACGCGAATCCGGAACGTTGCCGAGAGCGTCCGGCACGGCCGGCACGGACATTTTGGCGGATTCAACCCGCGACGAGAGGGTTTTCACGCCGGTGAACCCGATTTCGAAAGGAGGGACGGAAAGCATGTCTTCGTCCACATTGCCGTCCACCGAAATCGAGAAACGGGAATCCGCCAGATTGACGACGACGTCGCACAGGCCGCCATGCCGCGCCAAAAGCCCAAGTGGAATTCCGACGCGCAGTCCGGCCATCGTTGCTTCGACGACAGGGCACGAACCGTCCGGCATCGGGAAATTCAGGTAGTTTCCGAGATATTTGTCGTATTTCGCGAGAGTGTCCGCTTTTCCCGCCATGCGGACGGAAAGGCGCATCGGGCCGGCTTCGCAAAGCGGTTCGTCGGCCGACATCGACGACAAGTCGATCTTGAAGGCGATGGTAAAGGAAGTCTCCATCTAGCGACTTCCTGCGGGCGGCACGATCGCCACGAGGACGGACGTGTCGAAGACGTCGGGTATGCGCTTTTCCGGAGGCGGGACGTTGCGCCAGTCGATGCGCTCGAAGGAGATGTCTTCGATTTTCCAACCTCCCGTCTTCTCCCGGTAGGAGACCTGGTTCTTGCTACGGACGCAGATATGGATGCCGGAACCGGCATAGCCAGGAACCCACTCGACCGCGATGTCGTGGAACCGGATGCGCCGCACCCATTCGTCGCTCTGCGAGAGGAGGCGGAAGATCCCGCTCCAGTAGAGACGGTGCTCTTCGGAGGGCGGCGGGGCGTCGCAGGGCACGACGTTGCCGAGAACGCGGCAGTCGCAGACCTCGAAATCCTCCAGCACGTTCGGCTCGCCGCGCGTACCGCTCTGGCCGTGGCCGCCGAAGACGAACGTGCGGCAGTTGGAGGCGAGGAACGAGTTCCGAAGCGTAACGCGCCTCATTGGGCGCGGTGCGAAGCCGTCGTCCCACAGCCACGGGATGGAATCGCAGTTGTTGTAGGCGCAGAAGGCGTCGTCCTGCGAACGGATGCAGAGGTTTTCGGCCTCCATGTCCTCCGTGGCGACCATGTTCACGCCGTCGGCGTTGGTGACGGCGGTGAAGATGCCCAGATTGCGCAACTTGATGTTTCGTGCATTGCGGGTGCAGACGCCGCGGAAGTCGCAGAGCATCGTGATGTCCTGAACGGTCACGTCCTCCGCACCGCCGTGGACGTAGATGGCGGGAAGCGCCCCTTCGCGGAACGGCGCCCAGAGGACCGTGTCGGAGAAGCCCGTCGCGGCGTGTGGGAGACGGCGCGTCAGGTCGATGCCGCCTCCGCCGCAGATCGTGACGCGCTTCGCGCCGCAGATGTCGAATGCGGCCTCCACGCGCGCACCGGGTTCGATGACGACCGTCGTGTCGTCCTCGGCGATCGACACCACGGGTGCACCAAATCGATCACGGGAGACAAGCGGATTGCCGCTTGCGGTGTGGAAGCCGGGGGCGAAGCGGAGCAAATGGCGTGGGGATGAGCCACCCGTCTTCAACGCCGGCGCCAGCCGCGCGAGGAGCGAGAGGCCGTGCAGATAGTCGTCTCCCTTTCGGACGAGCGCCATTTCCGGGCCGTCGAGACGGAAGGCGATGCTTCCCGGTGCCGGGCGCTCCACGGCGATGTCCTCGCGGGCGGAGAGGCGGAGGTCTCCGCAGAAACCCGGCGCGGTCACACGCACTTCGACTGGCTCATTCCAGAAGAATTCGCACAGCGAGGCGCGCGCCATCTTGACGCCTTCTTCGAGGCCGCCGAACTCTCGCAATAGTTCCGTCGGGAAACGCTCGTGAGATGCTGGAAGGCCGACCGGCAGCAGTTCGACCGGAACGGGCCGCCATTCGCCGCCGCTTTCGCGCAATTCAACTTTGAACTCTTCGGATGGAATCGGAAATGCGATGTTGCTCATGTTCTTCCCTAATGGCAACGATTCTATCACAGCGGGGCAAGGTCTATGGCTGATTCCAGCGGTCGGCCGCGGTTGCCGAAGGAGTCGAGCGGCGTTACGCGAACGGTTTTCGCGCCGACGGGAA
Source organism: uncultured Verrucomicrobiota bacterium (assembly GCA_946624575.1). Lineage (GTDB taxonomy): Bacteria > Verrucomicrobiota > Kiritimatiellia > RFP12 > UBA3636 > UBA3636. The sequence continues at coordinate 2,695 of CAMOSH010000181.1, read as the reverse complement.
GCCTGTCGAGGGCGATGACGGCTGACTCAGGCTTGCCGAATTTTGGCGAAGAGCGCGGATAGAGGCCGCCGATGGCGCAGGTGCGCGTTTCGAAATGCGCACCATCCAGGCCTTCGGCGGAAATCTCGTATTCCGCGACGGTGCCGCCCAGCGTCGCCGCCGGAAAGTCGAGGAAAAGCGCGGCTTTGGATTCTTGCGGCACTGCCAAGCTGGCGGATTTCAAGCCGCGCGTGACGGCTTTTCCCGACGAGACCGCAAGGACGGCGCCGGCCGGGAACTGCGGCGGAGTTGCGGCGGCGGCCCGCGCCTCGAAGGGATTCGGCCTGAACGGGACCGGAACCGCCCATGGCGCGCCGATCGGAAGCCCCGAAACGAAATCCCGCTTCGTGAACTCAACGCGGTCGGCATAAACGTCCACCAGCATCCCGACGCGAATATCATTGCGCCGAGTCGTGTCGGCCATCGTCTTGGGCGCGTCGAATCTGGCCCGGACGGATGCCCTCTCCGATTCCGTGACGCCCTTGAAATAGACGTTGCAGACGCCATTCTCGTAACCCGGCTGGTGTTCGAAGTTCCAGACGGAACTGGCCGAGAGATACCGCAGCGAACCGGTTGCCACGGAGGTGAAGTTTCCGAGCCAGATTGCTTTTTCATTGGAAAGGGGTTCGTGCGAGTGGCCGGAAAACGCAATGGCGTTTGGGAAGTCCGCAAGCAGCCGCGTCGCCGCGCCGTCGTCTTTGCCCCATGCATTCACGCCGTAAACGGTGTCTCGCGGATGCGAATGCTGGACGAAGAAGAAGGGCTTTTGCGAGTTGCGCTTCGCAATCTCCCCCTTGAACCAGTCCTCGCCTCCATGGCAGGCCTTTTCCGCGAAGCCGTTGCACCAGACGCCGAAGGCCCAGTGGACGCAGAAGAAGTCGTGGCCCTTCACGCTTTTGACGAAGAACGGCTCGAAGTCCTCGTGGAAGCATTCGCGCCAGACGCCCTGCGGGTCCGTCTGGATCGATTCTCGTTTCAGGACTTCCTCGTCCTTGAAAACCTTGCCGCCGAGTCTCGTCCCGTAGGCGTCGTGGTTGCCGAGGATGAAGATGCGCTCGACCTTGCGTCCATCCGGGGCGCGGTCGGCCGGAAAGACCTTGAACCACGTGTCGGCCACGGCCTGGAGTTCACCGCGAAGGCCGCAGTCTGTGAGGTCGCCGGCGATGACGACGGCATCGACGCACTGGTCGCGGAACCATTCAAGGGCGGTTTCGAGCGTCTCGGTGCCGCAATACGGGTCGAGCGACTCTCCACCAGGCGCCAACCTCACGTGGGTGTCGCTCACGACGCCGAAGCGCAGAAGGGGGGCCTGGCCCTTTGGCACGGTCGCCACGAGGACGGACGTGTCGGCCGGGTTCCCCGAATAATAGGCAAGATGATGGAACTCCCCACATGCGACCGCGGTCACGTTGCCGGAGTCGTGCGGGCGGATTCGTCCGCCACGGGCGATCAGTTCCGGATCCGGCCATGCGCCGGCCTCGTCGAAGACGCTCTCCAGACGCGCCGTCCTGCGCCACAGCAAGCCCGGGCCGCGCTGGTAGTAGTAGTTGGAGACGAGCCCCGAACCGGGGTCGAACAGAAGCGCCGGCGTGGATTCGCGGACATCGGTTATGTTCGTGAGGGACTTGCGCCATGTCTTGCCGCCGTCAAGGGACGTCAGCTGGAACTGGCAAGGCGCCCTTCCCTCGCGGCGCGCGATTGCGAAAAGCCTTGAGCCTCCCACCGGCACGCAGGAAATCTCGGTGGGCCACTCCGCCTTCGGGAGATTTTCCTCGACCGTCCGCTGCCGCCAGGTCCGCCCGTTGTCCTCGCTGACAAGCGTTCCCCACGCATGCCCGTCTTTCCTGTTTCCATAAATCCCGGAGAACCAGAGCGACATCAGCCCCACGCCCGGCACCGAGAAGATGCCTGTGATCTGAACGGGCTCCGGCGAAAGATCGGGCGAGGCGATCTTTTCGTAGGAGACGCCGTCTTCCGTACGATACAAATCGTGCAGGATATGCCCTTTGCGGCGGAGACGGCAGTTCATCCAGCAGAGCATCGCGCCGCCTTCATCGTTTCCAACGCCTTCGACGCCCTCGCAGACGACGGGATCGTTCGCGATGCAGACCTCCGAAGACCATGTCTTGCCACCGTCAAGCGATGTCCGCGCATACGCGCCGCGCGACCCTTCCATCGAATGCCCCAATCCGCGCCCGTATGTGCAGACGATCTTGTTGCCGATTGTCGCGATCATGGGCCACGAATTGTAGCCGGGCGCATCCTCCACGACGGACAGCCGAACCGACGGATTGGGCGTCGACAGGAGGCTTCTCCTTTGCTCGTCCACGACTTCGTAAGCCATGCAGGCGCCGTTTGGGCCACGGATGCGGGCGGTGAAGGAGAGGCGGCCGCCGTCAAGCCGTGACTCGACGATCCCCTCCCGCTTCCCGTCCGTGCCGAGGGCATAGACCCGCCACTTGGCGGGAATGTTGCCAATGTCCAAATCGCAGTTCCCAATTTGGAATTGGGAACTGGCAACTGGCAACATTTGCACATTGGCAACACTATTCAAAGAAATCTCCGCCTCCCCGTCCCGAACCAAGACGGGCTGTCGTCCCCAATCGAGGAGACGCTTCCGCGTTTCATCGCGGAACTGGCGGCCTTCGGCCTGGGC
>CAMOSH010000180.1 GCA_946624575.1 uncultured Verrucomicrobiota bacterium | reverse complement strand
CGCAGAAGCGAGGCGTCGAGCGCGCGGTAGGCCTCCCCTTCCGCCGATTCGTCCGCGATGTCCGGCACGTAGCCGTGACAGACCACGTCCTTGCGCTCCTTGCGCCGCGTGTCGTTGGAATGGATGTTCGTGAGGATCTGGCACATCCAGCCAAAGAACGCGGACCGCTCAAGATACCCGTCAATCCCGTCGATGACGGCGGCGAACGTGCGGTTCACCAGCTCCTCGGCGTCGCCGGCGTCATGGCAAAAGCGCAACGCGAGGCTCATCAGCCCCGCCTTGTATTCGCTTTCCAGCCGCCTTGCGCCCTTTTCGCGATCCGTTCGTATTTCTTCGACGATGTCCATGCCAATCGGTCCGAGGCTCCGACAAGGGAACCCCACACGACAATCATAACCGTTTGGACCGATTTTGCTTGATGTTTTTTTCAAGCGGCAGAAAAAAACAACCGTGACGGCTCAACGAACGTCGTTTCGGACGATTTCGTAGCAAGGCGTCGCGCAGGCCGGATCGTAGTCGGTGCGCGCCGTGAAGCGGAGGCGACCGGTGGCGGGGTCGAAGGAGGCGCGAACCGGAGCTGCCGAATCGACGCGAAGTTTCGAAGGTGTCTTTCATGGCGCGACTGTTGAAACATTTGAGGACATGCGGGACCGGCGCCCGTCCCGCATGTCCCGCTCGTCCCGCATGAACCATCAGCCGCGTCGGCAATGTCCGGCACGGCGCCACTTCGCCGGAGTGACGCCTTCCGAACGCGCGAACGCGACGGCGAAATACCCGGGATTGCAGAATCCGCATTCCGCTGAAATGTCGGAAACGGCGAGCGTCGTGTCGCGCAGCATGTCCTTGGCCCGCACGATGCGGCGGCGAAGCAGTTCCGCGTGGGCGGGCCGCCCCAGTTCGCGCAGAAAGAGCCGGTCGAGAGTCGATCGCGAAACGCCGACGCTTTCCGAAAGCTGCGTCATGCTCGGCGGTCTTGCAAGGTCCGCGGCCAGAATCGAGAGAGCCTTGCGAAGCACGGGGTTCTCCACCAGAAGCGCGTCCGTCGAGCGCCTGGCGACCACCCCGCGGCACGGCACCAGAACGGGCGCGGCGGGCGCCGCTTCGCCGTCCATCAGCCTTTCCAGAAGCTCCGCGCCGGCGTAGCCGTTTCCCTCCAGATCGTCATTGACGCTGGAGAGCGGAACGGGCTGGTTTTCACAGACGAACGCGTCGTTGCCGATGCCGAGAATCGCGCACTCCTCCGGAACGGCGATGCCCACGTCCAGGCAGAGGGAGAGAATGCGCGCTGCGTCCTCGTCGTTGTAGGTGAGAACCCCGACGGGCTTGCGAAGCGCGACCAGTCGCGTTCCAACCGCCTTGGCGAACCGGTCTGCGTCGTCCAGACGCGACCGCGACACCATTTTCGAGAGAACGATTCTCGAAACCGGCTCCGAAACGCCGGCCATGCCCTCCTCGAGTCCCCTGCAGAAACCAGCCTGGACGGCCGACCATTCGGTCGAAAACCAGACGCAGCGCCTGATTCCGATCTCCCGGAAGTGCGCCGCCGCCATCCTGCCCGCGCCTTCGTAGTCCGGTATCGCGCGGGGCAGCGCCATCTCGGGCCTGTGGCACGTGATGTCCACCACAGGCACTCCACAGCCGCGCAGCCCTTCGGCGAAACGAGCCACCGCCGGATCGTCGCGCAGCGTGACGATTGCACCGTCTCCGCTCCAGCCGCGAGGGGCGCGCACGAGCCGGTTCGCGAGCGTGATGCGCCAGCCATGCCCGCGCGCAAAGCGCATGATGCCGTCGAACCGCTGCGGTATCGGCGGATCGATCATGAGCATCACATGGCGGCGAAACCGTCCTGCGCAGGGGTCTGCGCCTCTCTTTGTCGTCATGGGAGGCAAGTCTATGCGACAAGGAGGAATCGGTCAAGGGAATTTGACGAAAAAACGTAATTTTTACGAAAACATTTATCATTGTTTCTCACAACCGCATTGTCTATCATTGAAAGGCGAAGGGCGGTTCCGAGCCGAGAACCGGTTCGCAGTTCCGCCACACCACAAAGAAAAACGAGGTCAACCCCATGAATAGTTCGATGATTCGCGACTTGAACGGACGCCGCGCCGGCCGCCTTCCGCTCGCCTCGCCGCTGATGACCGCCGCGCTCGCGCTGTTTGCGTCCGCAGCGCTCGCGCTGCACGCGTCCGCCGCGCTCACGGCGCGATCCTACGTTCAGCGCGGACTCGTCGCATGCTACGACGGCATCGACAACGCCGGCGCGGGAACGCACGATCCCTCCTCCACGATCTGGAAGGACCTCACCGGAAACGGCTACGACGGCTCGCTCTCCGCCGGCATCGGATGGAACGGCAACTGCTGGACAAACGACACAGCAAACAAGGGCGTCGCGCTCGGGAGCGGAATTTCGGAAAACGTGTTCTCCACGGGCACATTCACGATCCAGTTCGCCTGCAAGTCCCCCGCCGCCACGAAGAACGGCATCCGCATGAACTTCTTCGGACAATACCAGCAGGACGAAAGCTTCAACATCGAGCGCGCGAACCACTCGACGCACTACAGCCTACGCCTCTACGGCTACGGTCTGGGCACCAGTCCGGCGAACTACGACTGGAATCCGCAGAACGCCGCCTCGGCCACGGTGCCGGACCGGTTCTTCTCCGCGTCGGTGTCGGTTGCGCCGACGTTCCAGTCGATGTGGATCGACGGCCAGCCCAGACTGTTCAAGGACGCCGTGTTCAACGCCCCGAGCGGTAGCGCCAACGCCTACGTCGGCGGAGAGGAAAACCGCCAAAACATGGCCTTCGTCGGCTCCTACTACGCATTCCGCGTGTACAACCGCGTCCTCACCGCGGATGAGATCGCCGTGAACGCGGCTGTCGATGCCATCCGCTTCGGCGGTTCAACGGAGCCGCTCCCAGACGGCTGGGAGACGGCGGCTGACGGGACGCTGCGCCGCGCGCGCGGCGGCGACGCGGCTGACGGACTTGCACTCGATCTGCGGTTTACGGGAAGCGCCGCCGCGGACGGCCTTGCGTTTTCGACGACGCAGAGCGCGGACGACCAGCTGCGCTACGCCGAGGAGGACGTCATCCTCCCAATCCGCCCCACGGTCACGAACGCTGCCGCGATGTGCCTCTACTTCCCGTCGCCTTCCGACACGGCGGCGGGAACGACGTTCCGCCAGCACGCGGTTGCGGCCGGAAAGGCCGTCCAGGGCGACGTCGCCACCGTTTTCGTGCGCTTCCGCTGGGACGGTGCGGCGCAGCCGTCAATCGAGAATTTTCCGACCATTTTCCTCAATGGCTACACAAGCTGGTACAACATCCACAACGGGTTCGGGGTTCGGCTGCGCACCGGCGCGAACGACACGAAGGGCTACCCCGTCGTCATCGTCTCCAAGGTCGCGGTCGGATGGCAGAACGCCGGCATCACAACCACCGGCGCAGGCTATGTGAACGCCGGCAAATGGGTGGACCTGTTCGCCTCGGTGTATCCCAGCCCCACGGATCCGACGCTCTCCAACGCCGACATCTGGTATTGCGAGGTGCCGTCGTGGAATTCCACAGGATACTTCGAGGCTACGACCGTGAACCACCGCCACTTCGGCGACCGGTGCGGCATCACGAACGTTCTCACGACCAGCTCGGAATTCCGACTCGGCTGCGAACCGAATCCGAGCGCCGCCCCCGTTTCCGGATCGGACGCCGGAAAATCCTTCCGCGGAGCCATCGCGGCCGTGAAGGGATGGAACCGCGTTCTCTCCGAAAACGAGCGCTGGACCGTGATGGCGGAACTCGGCGGCGTCCCGTCATGGACTGATCTTGAAACGTCGGCGGGGCGCACCTTCACGACGTGCAACATCGACGCGGACGGTTTCGAGCAGGGGCGCAACGGCACGGCGACGTCATTCCTCGGCGGCGGAACGGAAGGCGCGATCCGCTGGCGCGCGATGACGACGACATGGAACTCCAACACCCTCCTCTGGAACGCGCCGAAGGACGGCGACGCGATGCCCGTCGTCTATTCCACGAAAATCAGCAACCTGAAAGCCGGCAACGCGCACCCGGCGCACCTCGAAGCGAACGGCACGACGGTCTGGTCTTCCGACGGCGTGGAAAAGGGAGAGGAAATCAAGGTCGAAATCGGCGCGGATCTCACCCGGCCGGGACTCAACGAACTCAGGTGGGTCTATGACACCGAAACGGCCTCGAACTGGATGATTTTCGGATTCCACCGGCTCAAGCTCGTCACGCCGCCCAATCCGTTCGTCCTGGTGGTGAGGTAGCCGCGCACCCGCAAGGGAGCCGCTGCAAGTTGGAGCGCAGCCGCACGCCCGCAAGTGGGCCGCTAGATAGAGCATGAGCATAAGAGTTTTGCAAATCAGAGTCAGAGTTATCGCCACCGCAGCGCTATTCTCCTGCGCGGTCGCCGCGCCGCTAGGACAGAGTTGCAACGGTCTCCGGGCCGCCGCCACCGGGTTCTTCCACTTCGAGCGGATCGGCGACGTCGATTGGGCGATCGCCCCCGACGGCCGGGCCATGACGCTCGCCGGCGTCGATTTCGTGAACCCGCACGTGTTCCACAGCTCCTTCCTCGGCTACGCGCCCTACCGCCGCTTCGTCGAGACGAACTACCCTTCTCTCTCGGCCTGGGCTGACGAAACTGCCGGACGCCTGCGCTCGTGGGGTTTCAACATGCTGGCCTCCCACTGCGCGACGGATCTTTTTCCAGACTTTCCGCACGCCGAAACGCTCAATCTCAACAACCCATTCGCGAAATCGAAGGACCCGGAATGGCGTATCGCGGAAAACACCGACGCCCCTTCGACGGGCTTTCCCAACGTCTTCCATCCGGACTACGAAAGGGAGGTGTTCGCCGCCGCGGCGAAGCGATGCGCCCCGCTCAAGGACGACTCATCCCTCGTCGGCTGGTTCATCGACAACGAACTCAACTGGTGGGGCGGCTCGTCAGACATGGGCGCCGGCCTCTTCAACCTCGTGGCAAAACTGCCGCCGGAGCACAGCGCCCGCAAGGCGCTGGCGGAATGGCTCGATTCCAAATGCAATCGGCAGCAATCGACAGCAATCGGCAGCGATTGGGCGGCGGCGGTCCCACGCGACACGAAGGTCGGCTTCCTTCAACTGATTGCGGAGCGATATTTCTCGATCAACGCAGCCGCAATCCGCGCGGCCGACCCGAACCACGCCATCCTCGGCTGCCGTTTTGCGCGCGGAACGACCGCCACGCACGAAGTCGTCTGGCGCGAAGCGGGGCGGCATTGCGACGTGGTTTCGCTCAACTGCTATCCGTGGTGCGACCTCGACCGGGGCGTCGTTCTCACGGACCAGGGCGGATTGCCGCTCCTCGACGAGCTGCGTCGCGTGCATGACTGGTGCGGCAGGCCGATGATGGTCACGGAGTGGAGCTTCCCGGCGCTCGACACAGGGCGCCCCTGCCTTCATGGAGCGGGGCAGCGCTTCCACACGCAATCGGAACGCGCCGCCGCCGTCGAGCTTTTCGCCAGGACACTGCTTTCCGAACCTTACATCGTCGGACACGACTGGTTCATGTGGGTCGACCAGCCGGCCGCAGGTCTGCGGCCGGCCCTCCCGGAGGACAGCAACTACGGCCTCGTGTCGGAGCGGGGAGAGCCTTATGCGCTTGTGACCGAAACATTCGCGCGCGTCCACGCCGAGGCTTTCCGGGAGCGCAGGCTTCCAGCCTGCGATGATGCCGCGGGCAGGATGCCCGCGCTCCCAGGCGCTTCCGCGGGCAGGATGCCTGCGCTCCCAGGCGCTTCCGCGGGCAGGATGCCCGCGCTCCCAGGCGCCATCGTTCGCGATGGCGACTCATCCGAGCGCGAGCGCTTTTTCGCCGCCGCCCGCGCGGCTTGCTCCAAATCCGGAGCGGTCTGTTCTGTGCCCGGCACGGTCTGTTCCACGCCCGGCACGGTCTGCTCCAAGTCCGGAGCAGTCTGTCCTGTGCCCGGCACGGAAGTGCCGGGAATCGTCGGCTTCCGCCAGAGCGCCGACGGCTCCTGGACCCTCTCCAACGGCCTCGTGCGCCTTTGCGGCCGCATCGGCGGCTCGTTCATGGCCGACGAAATCGCATTCTGCCCTGTGGCCGATGCGGAAGCATTCTGTCCTGTGGCCGATGCGGAAGCATCGGCATACCGTCCCGCCGGGCGCTTCCGCACACTACTTCAGCGCCTTGACGGAACGCGCCGCCTCTGGACCGACACGGACTGCGTCACCGACGTCTCCTTCGCGCTGGACGACGCCACCGGCGTCGGCTCCGTGACGATCCGTGCCGTTGCCGGCACAGCCGACAACTCGCGCGGTCGCGAATCGACCCGCCGGGCCGGCTCACAAAGTCAGGCCGCCTTCGCCATGACCGCGAGCCTCTCGATCGCTCCCGGTCGAAACGACGTCCTCGCCGAGATCGTGTCCGCCGAAAATCTTTCGGACAGACCTCTTTTCGTCGAGCGCGTCTTCATGCGACCGTTCGCCGTTTGCGACCGTCCGGGCGAAATCCCGTCCGTGCCGAAACTCTGGCGCGGCCCGCACGAGGGATGGTGGTCGCTCCCGGACGGACGCCGTTTCGGGATGGTATCGCGCGACCGCGCGTCGTGTTCCTGCCGGTTCTACGTCGGCAGGGGCGGAGAACAGCACCCTGACGCCCCGTTCGTCGAGGACGGCCCCTTTGAAATCGCCCCTGGCGCCACCTGGACGCCATCCTCGCCAATGGGCGCGGTTTTGGCGACAATCGAAAAGGACTCCGACGGCAATCGGTAGCAATCGAATGCGATCGAATCCAATGATGAAACGTCCGGACAGACGTCTCGTGGCTCTCTGCTGCGCGGTCTATTTCACGAGCTACCTCACGCGCAAATGCTACGAGGCGTCGATCCTCGCGATCTGCGACGACACCGGACTTGCGCGAACGGCGGCGGGGTTGGCCGGAACGGCGACCGTCGCGCTCTACGGCGGCGGACAGCTCGTGACCGGCTGGCTTGCCGACCGGATCGATCCGCGCAGGATCGTCTTCGCCGCGCTTCTCCTAACGGCGGCGTGCAACGCGGCCATTCCTGCGGCCGCTTCTGCCGGGACGCCGTGGCTCGTCGCCGTCAATGCAACGAACGGCTTCGCGCAGGCCATGTTCTGGCCGCCGCTCGTCAAAATCTTCGCCGAATCCCTCGCCGCCGAGCGCTACAAGGGCGCAGTCTTCGCCGTGAACGTCGCGGCCAACGCGGCCATCGTCGCCGTCTTCGCGCTCGTCGCGGCGAGCATTCGTCTCGCGAACTGGCGGCTGTCCTTCGCGCTCGCCGCCGCGATCGCGATTGCGATGGCTGCGATATGGTGGCGCGGTTGCAATCGGCAGCAGCCGATTTCCATCAGCCGCACTCGGCCGCGCACGGCGTCAATTGATCGCACTCGACCGCAATCGATTGCAATCGACCGCACTCGACCGCAATCGACAGCTCTCGCGGCCGCCATGCTGCTTCCCGTCGTTCTCGCCATCGTCTGCATGGGCGCGATGCGCGACGGCATCGAGACCTGGGCGCCCACGATCGTGAAGGACGTCTATGGACTTGGCGCGTCCGGCTCCACACTCTCCGTGGCCATTCTGCCGTTCTTCGCCGTGGCGAGCATGGCTGCGGCGCGGAGACTGCGGGCGGCGCTTGGAGACGAGACACGAGCCGCGCTGGCGCTCTTCGGAATCGGACTCGGGTGCTCCGTCGCGCTTCATTCGACGGGTGGCGCCGCTCTCTTTCCCGGACTGCCGCTGTTCGCGCTTCTGTCCGCTTCGATGCACGGGGCGAATCTGATGCTCGTATGCGAGCTTCCCGGAACGTTCGCCGGCGGAAAGCGCGTCGGAACGGTTTCCGGCATCCTCAACGCCGCCGTGTATGCTGGAGCCTCGCTCTCCATCTACGGCTTCGCCGCCATCCATGCCCGCAACGGCGGCTGGACTGCGGTGTTCGCCGTCTGGGTCGCGGTCCTAGCCGTCGGCATCGCGTTGCTGGCGCTCG
>CAMOSH010000179.1 GCA_946624575.1 uncultured Verrucomicrobiota bacterium | reverse complement strand
CATCCTGATGCGCAGGCTCTGCCCTGCGCAATCGCATTGGACCGCATCTTCAACGAGGACTTTTTCCTTGGCGAGGCGCTCCAGGGCGGCCTGCCGCTCAACACCGTTGTCTCCACCGCCAACTGGCGCGCGTGGGTGAATGGTGGGGCGAGCCGTCCCGGCGAGCCGTCATCCGCCGGCATCTTCATCCTCCCCGTCTCCGCCCTCCTCTCCCCCGCCAATTTCGCCGCGCTCGAAGCCTGGGAAGCGCGCGGCGCGCGCTTTCTGATCTACGGTTCGCTCGCTGGCGCTCCGCAGGCGCTTCTCTCCCGCCTCGGCCTCTCCCTCGCCGAACCGCTTACTGGCGAGTTCGAGGTGGTAGGGGCCGCGCGCCGCGCGGCCCGCCCTGGGAGCGCGGACTTCCAGTCCGCGGCCCGCGACGCCGGCGACACAGTCTCCACTGGAGCCCTCGCCGCACGCATCCGCGTCACGCCCGCCCTCGACGGCGGCGGACTCTGCGAAGTGCTTGCCGCTCCGCATGCCGATGCCGCGACAGCAGAGCGGGCTGAAGCCAGCCTCCCCAATAAAGATGCGCAGGCTCTGTATCCTGATGCGCAGGCTCTGTATCCTGATGCGCAGGCTCTGTCCTGCGCATCCTCTCCATCCGGCGCGCGCCGCGTCCTCGCGGCGCGCCGCGGAGCCTTCGCCTACGTGCGCTCCGTGACGCCCTGCGACGGCATCAACCTCGAAAACCGCCGCCACTTCGACTACGCGCCGCCGACCCAGATCTTCCCTGTCGAGCGCCTCATGCGCGCCGCCCTGGCCGCTCTCTCCGGCTGGAGTTTCGCCGCCGACCTGCCGACGCCCGTCACGCCGCCTCCGCGCACCAACCTTTCGCGCCACGACAACGCCTTCCTCTTCCACATCTACACGCCCGACACCACCGCCTCGCTCCGCGTCCGCACCCCCTACGGCGCGCCGCTCCTCACCGAGCGCGAAACCCTCCTGCGCGGCGGCGAGGCGATCTGGCACCCCGACAAGTCGTGGCGCCGCGAGTGCCGCCTTTTCGCGGACGGCCAGACCGAAGGCGTCGTCTCCGTGAAGACAGGCTTTGCGGCCTATCCCGGCTTTGCCGGGCACCTGCAGGTCAAGGGCCTCGAAAACGCCACCCTTCGCTTCTTCCCGCCTGCGGATTTTGCCGGAAGCCGCGACGGTGGGTCCACCGTCGAACTTGTCCGATCCAACTGGAACATGCTCGCCGAGCCTGTCGCCCCCGAATGGGAGGACACGCCCGACGGCCCGTGCGCCGTGTGGCGCAACGTCACGGGAGACATCTTCATCGGATGGTGAAGGCATGAAAACACTGGCAACCATGGCATTCGCCGCAAGCCTGGCGACATTCGCCGACGAACCGCCCGCAACGGTTTTGTTCTTCCGGTAAGATGGTCTTCTGGCTCGACGCGACAGGTCGTCGGCGCGGCGAAGTGCCGGCCTCGGTCCGAAACGGCGCGCTGTGCTTCCGCGTCTCGACGCGAGGCCCCTCCGGCGCGCGCCTCTATTACGAAATCATTGCGGTGTCCGGGCCGCGTCGGGTGCGTTGATCCGGCGCCACCGGCGCATGGAGCAGCCGTGGCGCCTGCGGAAAAGCCGGCGCAACCCGCTGGTGTCGTTGAATCCTGCCTTGCCGCAGATGGCCTCGACCGAGTCGTCCGTCTCGCGCAGGAGCCGTTGCACCTCGCGCAGACGGCGGTCGTTCAGCGCTCCGAGGACGGTCCCGCCATGCAGCTGCCTGAACCGCAGGTCGAGAAGCGGGCGGCTTGCGTGGACGGCCTTCGCAACGTCGGCGACGGTCGCGCCCTCGCAGGCGTGGGCGTCGATCCAGTCGAGCGCGGCGTTTACAAGAGGCCCGCCAATACCCTGGGGCGCGGTCGAGGCCCGCGCCGACACCCCAAGCACCGGCATTTCGAGGTCGCACCGCCTTGCCTTGCCACCCTCCATCATGCGCCACAGTTCTTCGGCGGCAATCCGTCCGAGCGCCTCGTAGTCCATCGCCACGCTTGAGAGGTTCGGGGTTAGGTGCCGGCAGAAGAACTCGTCGTCGTTCACGCCGAGGATCGCCACGTCGCGCGGAACCCTCAGCCCCGCATGGCGGCAGGCCAGAAGAATGTCCCGCGCCGCTCTGTCGTCCGATGCAAACACGGCTGCGGCCTTCGGCAGAGATACAAGCCACTCCGAAAGCGCCTCCATCTCCTTCCTCACCGAGATTGCGTGGTGCGTCTCCTCATTTGCCGAAAAGCGCATGAAGGGCAGCCCCGCAGACGCGACCGCGTCGCGGAATGCGTCGCCCCTGTCGACGGACCAGAAAAGATTGCCCCGTGCCTCAAAGTATGCAAAGGAGCGATACCCTCGCCGTTCCAGGAAATGGCGAGCCGCTGCGCGCCCCAAGTCGCCGAAGCGGACACGCATCAGCGAGACTCGGCGCAGGGTCTTCGGCGGCTCCGCCGCGTCCTTCTGCAAGAACACGATCGGCGCCGCTGTCTTTGGGACCAGCGGAAATACGTGCCAAGACTCGAAGTCTGTGACAATGCCGTCGAAATCGCCCTTTTCAAACAGCATTTCCAAGGTGTCGGCCATAAGCGCGGGCATTGTCTCGATTTCCCACGACAGATTGCGGTCGCGCGCAAAGGCGATAACGCCATCGAGCGTCCTGCGTGTTGGCGCGTCCATCATCCAGTTCGCCAGAAGGATGCGCTTCGGACTATGTGGGAGGTCCGTTTCCCCTGCTTTGATTTTCATGCATCCAATCATAGTGTCTGCCATCGCCGCTGTCAATCAAATATTATCTGATTTTCGCGGAAAAATTCATTTGATTATCCTTTTTTCCCAGTTTGGGACATGGTAGTATGTCTGTGCCGTTGCGGGGAGTCGGCAAGGTGCCGGAAAATCCCCACGCGACCTGTCATCACGAACGGAGCAACCATGAACGCAAGGAACTCGACAACCGCAATCGTTGTGGCCGCACTGGCCGCATTCGCCATTCCAGCCCACGCCGGCATCTGGTTCAAGGGCGACGCCACCATGCGCCAAGGCTATTGGGACGACCTGAACTGCTGGTGGACGTGGTACACGTATGCGAATCATGCGACGTCCTTGTCTTCAATCACAGATGTCAACATTCCATACGGGCACACGGTCGTCGTCACAGGCACGACCGCCAAATGCTATAGCCTCAAGGCATTTTCCAACGAAGCCGATCATCCGGCAACGGTGCGCATCGTTGCCGGCGGGACGCTGAATGTCACGAGTGGCGGGGATGAGGAATTCGGCACACGCTATAGCGCATACGGCGACGCCTATAAGTACGGGTGTCTCGATATCCAGTCAGGCGCTACGAACTCCGGAAGTATTGTCGTTGGTGGCACAGGGCATGGCATTGTGACGAATGCCGGATGCAACTCCTTCGGCAACATGAAAATAGGCCGCGATGCAGGTTCTTCAGGCATTTATGTCCACGCCGGCGGCTACAACAAACTCGACAATTCCAAGGACCTCGATGTCGGCATCAACGGCGACGGCAAGCTACTGGTCCAGTCTGGCACTTTCGACTTCGAGTGGTACGCGAACGGCAACGACATCATAGGTTACACCCGGATCGGCTGCGGGAGCGGCGGCGGCACGGGGCTTGTCCAAGTTGAGGATGGAGCCAGGTTCGAGGCGGGACTTCCGTATCTTGGCGGCAATGCCACGACCGTTGGCGACGGCCGCGTCAGGCTGCGTGGAGGCACGTTCAAAGTTCTGAGTGACTTCGGGAACTCCCGTGGCATCGACTCAATGTGGATTGGCGCGGCGACCGATGGAACTGGACTTGTTCGCGGCGACACATACGGACAGATTTCCGGATGGGGCGTGGTTGCCGGAAACAGCGCCGGGAACGCGAATAGCATTCACGCGCGACTTGGCAATGGCGTCATCCTGGCCGACGGCGAAGGTGTGGAGCGTACGCTCGATTGCTCCGACGTATGGCAGGTCACGAACGTCCTCTTCGGAGCGGAGTCAAGCCGCACGAACGGCTGGTACGCCGTTAACAAGGGTGCCGTCATCATGCCTGGCGTGAATGTGGTGCTTGACAATGGCGGCGACAACTGGGGCTTCCGGGAAGGCGCGAACGCGGTGGGGTGCTGCCGTGGACTCAGGAAGCCCGATCTCGTGAATGCCGTGTACATGAACGTTCGTGTCCCGTGGAAAGCAGCCGGGAAGAATCTCGGCGTGATGCTCCTCGCGGACGACCGCTCCGACGCCCATGCCGATGCGCTGGACGCGAAATACGCGCCGCTCGGCTTCTGGAAGGCGGGCGTCTTCGACAGCCGCACCTCCTTCACGGAATCGACCCGCCAGGACATCGAGTGGGCGGAACTGGACTTCCGATACGACCAGAGCAAGGTAAAGGATTCGGGCAACCGGCTTGCCGTCCTGCGCTGGAGCGAGACGAACGGCGCCTGGAAGAGGATTGCGCGGTATGCCCGCCAGCCGGACGACTTCATCGTATCCACCGGCAGATTCACGGAGCGGTCCGATAATCCGGTTTGGGGTATCGGCCTTTTCTGCGTCGCGGAGGAGATGGAAAGCCCCTTCGTCATGGTCATCCGCTAGGCCGTGCGAGCCATGACGAAGCGCATTGCGGCGTGCATCGGGGCGTTGGCGGCGGCTCTGGCGTCCTCCGCGGACGCCGAACCGTCGCCGGTCGTCATCCGGCGCTCGGCGGACTGGATTCCCGCGACGCCCTGTACCGAGGTCGCGCCCGGAAGCGCGCTCGACTTCTCCGGATTCGGCTTCGCCGACGGCCCCTGTGGCAAATACGGGCGGATCGTCGCGCGCGGTGAACGTTTCGAGTTTGAGGGCCGTCCGGGCGAGCCGCGGCGTTTCATGGGCGTGAACTTCTGCGAGGGGGGCAACTACCTTCCGCCGGACGAGTCGCGCCGGCTTGTCGAAAACCTCGTGCGCCTCGGCTACAACTCCATCCGCCTCCACCACCATGACGACGCATGGGCGAAAGCCTTGCGCGAACGCGCCGGAGGGGTTCGGGGGGAGGATTCCCCCCGTCCTTTGCCAGACGACATCGACCGGCTCGACGCGCTGATGGCCGCGTGCCGCGAGAAGGGCGTCTATGTCACGACCGACCTCTATGTCTCGCGCAAGGTGCTGTGGCGCGACATCGGCGAGGACCGCGACGGCGAAGTGAACACGAGCCGCTTCAAGGTGCTGCTGCTCTTCCACGACGGTGCGGCCTCCAACTACCTTGCCTACGCGCGGGCTTTCCTCGACCACGCGAACCCCTACACCGGGCTCCGCTACGCCGACGACCCGACGCTCGCCTGGCTCTCGCTCGTCAACGAGGGGAACCTCGGGAACTGGGACATCGCGCCTTACAAGGAGTTCGAGAGCCTGGTGCTGCCGAAGTGGCAGGCATGGCTGGCGGAGCGACGCACCGCGAACCCCGAATACGCGAAGGTTCCGGACACCCTGCCCGACGCCGTGCTTGAAATCCCGAAGGACGACCGCGCGGTGGCCTTTGACGACATGCCCGGAGCCAACGAGGGGAACTTCTCCGCCAGGGTGCACGTCATCGCGTTCCAGCAGTTTCTGGCATCACTCGAAGCCGGCTTCTTCGCCCGGATGCGGGCGTTCCTCCGCGATGAACTTGGCTGCCGTGCCCTCGTGACGAGCATGAACGGCTGGCGCTTCACCGCGCCGGAGCAGTTTGTCCGTGACTCGTTCGACTACGTGGACGACCATTTCTATTATGCCCACCCCGAAATGCTTGGTCCGAACTGGACGCTTCCCGCGCGCATCACCGATCAATACCCGACGAACATCCGCAAGGACGACGAGTTCGGCATCCCCTACAACGTCACGCGTCGCCTCTTCGGCCACCCGTTCACCGTCTCGGAATACAACTACTGTCCGCCGTGGGAGCATCGCGCCTCTTGCGCCTTTCTGCTTGGAGCCACCGCGGCGCTTCAGGACTGGAGCGCGCTGTGGCGCTTCTGCTGGACGTGCAGCGGCAAGAACGCGGTCGATTCCTCCCGGAAAAGCCTGAACCATTTCGACATGGCCGGCGACCCCGTCGCCACAGCGACGGAGCGGGCCATCGCCTGCCTCTTCCTGCGGCGCGACCTTCCGGTGCTCGACACCGCCCTCGCGACACTCTACCCGCCGGCCGCCCTCGCGCGGCTCGGCAGGGAATCGGCCGACCCCACGTCGTTCGACGCCCGCTGGGCCGCATGGCGCACGAAACTGGGCGGACTCGTCGCCGAAACACCGCCGCCGGGAATATCGGTCTTCCGTCGGTTCGGGGCGGTGGAAGGCCCCCGTACGCGGGATGACCTCGCGTCGGACCTCGGCTGCAATTTCGGCGATGTCGTGACCTCGCCCGACGGCGCGGTTACGGTGGACCGCCGCCGCGGCTCGATCACCGTCGATACGCCGCGGACATCGGGTGGCTTCGTGGACTGCCCCGGCGTGGTCGAGACGAGCCGCTTCCGTGCGGAAGTCGAGGGCGGAACGGCCTCCATCTGGGCGAGTTCCCTGGACGCGCGGCCCCTCGCCGAAACGGACCGCGTTCTCGTCTGCCTCGTAGGCGACGTGCAGAACGACGGCATCGAATACGAGGACGCGACCAGGCGCGTCCTGCGCCACTGGGGGAAGCAGGAGGGGCGCATCGCACGACGTGCAACTGCCGAAGTTTCGATGGCATTAAAGTCGGCAATGTGGAAAGTCTATGCGCTCAATCCGAACGGTTCGCGAAAGCGTGAAATCGCAAGCCGATTAACAGACGGCCTATTGACGTTCCACGCCGATGTCGCAGGCGATCCAAATGAGGCGGAATTCTACTACGAGATAGCTTCGAAGGAGAATTAGAACCTCATATCGATGCTCATGTGACGAGTACACGAACAAAAAAGGAACCATCAATGAATGCTAGACTCGCGGCCATGTGTGCGGCTTCTCTGATAACAAGTTTGGTTTATGGTGGCACAGGCAAGTTCACCGTGGCGACATGGAATATCGGACACTTCTCGCTGGGCGTGAGTTCCGTTTCCAAACTTCCCGCCGCAGAGGGCGACAAGTGGCGAGAAGCCTATCGCACGTTCATCGATCCTGTGGGCGCGCGCATCATGCTCGTCGAAGAGTATTCGCCATACATGGACACCGAGAAGACTTTGCGCACCCCAGAAACTGTTTTCGGAGGATATCAGCTTGCTCTGGAAGGATCTTCCGGCGGTGGCGGCCATGTGAACTCGATCTTTGAATCTACCTGGAACCGCCCGACCCGTGGCGGCCGACGGCGGCGTTCGTCATTGACGAAGCGGATCTCTTGGCTCTCCAGAAGGCGAGCGGGGAAAACGAAAAGCCGGCCTCCGACATCGACTCAATGGTTCTCCAAATCGCCCTCTCCGGCGTGCCGTTCGACTCCTACCTGAAGAGCGATCTGGAACGCCATCCGGAAATCGCCGCCCGCTATGCCTATCTGCTGTGCTACGACCGGAACACGCCATTCATGGACGCACGACGGATCAACGCCGAGGCCCGCGCCGCCGGAGCCTACGTGCCGCTCCCGCCAGGCGTCCTCCAGGTTGACATGAACGGCGATTTCGTTTCGCTCCACTGCCTCGTTCCTGGGCGCTACGACTTCCTTCTCCCGCGCGAGTGCGAGGTCGTGAACATGAAAAGCGGCGAAATGGAGCGCACGGATGGCATGGTCCTGCCCGTCGAGATGACCGCCGGGGAGACGTGCTGGTTCCGGCTCTTGAAATAGGAGTGCATTTGTGATGAAAAACGTTGCGCATTTTTTCGTGGCAGTTTGTGTGTTTTGCGTTGGAAATCCCGCAGCCATGGGTCAGGAGGTAAATTACGACGAGACGGCGATTCCGCCATACGATCTTCCCGAACTTCTGCGCTTTGCGGACGGGGCAGGCGTCCAATCCGCCACTAACTGGCCTTTACGGCGGGAGGAAATTCTCGGTGTTTTCGCCAGAGAGATGTATGGCCGGGAGCCGCCCGCGCCGGAGTCTCTTGAATGCGAACTCGTCGAGGAGGGACCGACCGCCGCCGGACTCGCCATCCGTC
>CAMOSH010000178.1 GCA_946624575.1 uncultured Verrucomicrobiota bacterium | reverse complement strand
GTCGTGTGTGGCGACGGGGACCGCGACCGGCGCGGCGACCGGGGCGTTTCCGGGCGCGGCCGCGGGGCCTGCATCCTCCAGCGGAAGCTTGTTCAGCCGGTAGGTCGCGATGGCGTTCGTCCTCGCCTCCAGGCAGATCTCGTAGCCGATGGACCGGGCGAACTCCGCCGTCTTGCCGGCCTTTTCGGCGGCGGCGAAGGTCCCGAGCAGCGTCCCCAGATAGTTGGTCAGGGCCTTCTTGACGTAGGCGTTGATCTGGCCCTTCGGGTCGGTGAGGTCCGTCGGCTTGGCGATCTTGCCGTTGCCGAGGATGTTCTCTTCGATGTGGACGGGCGCCCCGATCATGGTCTGGAGCTTGCCGCCGACCTGGTTGAAGGGGATCTTGTCGTCGAACAGCTCCTTCTGCGGGTTGCCGTTCTCGTCCCGGAACTTCACGACGTATTTGCAGGTGAACCGCGGACTGGGGTCGATCTCCGCGTAATCGGGGTCGTATTCCTTGTTGTCGGCCACCATGGCGTCGGCGTCGTCGTGGAGGATCTCCAGGATCGTATCGGCCGTCTTGAGCGCGTCCGCGAGCCGGCCGCCTCCGTCGGGGAGCTTCGCGGCGACCTCCTTGGCGTGGTCGAGCTTGGCGCGGAAGACGTCGTAGTCGTAGCCGGTCTGGCCGACGATCTTGGCCTGCTTCACGATGGCGGAGATGCGGCGCTGGGTGAGGGGCTTGCCGGAGGAGACGGTGCCGTCGGCCCCGACGCCGAAGTCCTCGCGCTTGAACGCGGGGCCGAGCAGGTCGGAGAGCCGGTCCATGAAGTCCTTGGAGAAGACGACCTTGCCGCCCGCCTCGGATATCCCGGAAAGGCCGAAGGCGTTGCCGAGCGAGCGTAGCAGCTCCGTGCGGACGGCGTTGTTGGCGGCCTTGGTGGAGTCGGAGCGGAAGAGGGCGCCGAGGGCGCCGTGGTAGGATCCCTTCTGCTCGACCTTGCCGCCCTCGGAGAGGTTGGCGATGGCGCTGCCGCCGCCGAGATTGACGTTGCGGAAGGCGTTGAGTGCGTTGACGTTGAAGTCCATGGCTTGTTTTCTTGGGATGGATGGTGGAATGGTTGCGAGATTCGACCTTCCTACACGCGGCACGGCGAAAGGTTACGTGTGTGACGGCGGCGATTCTACACGAAACCGCCGCCGACCGTCACGCTAAATCGCGAGTGTGGCGCCGCCGCGATAGGGAGCATCTCCAAATCCGTGCTTCGCGTCGGGGGGGAGAAGGGAGGGTTGGGGAAGAGAGTGGTGGGGCGAGCCGTCCCGGCGAGCCGCACTGCGGCGGAGCGTTGGCGGAGCATAAGGACAATCGGAATTGTTCACAATTTGCAAATGGCAAATGTTCACAAATTTCAAGTGTTCACAAATGGCAATTCTTCAACAATGGCAATGACATGATTCAATGGTAGGGCGCGCTCGCAGAGCGAGCCGATTTCGCGGGCTGGAAGCCCGCGCCCCCAGTGCGTGGCGCTGCTGGCACTTTTGCAAAAAGTGTAAATCCACCGGCTGGGGATATTTCAGAAAATGTAAAACAGGTGACGGACACAAAGGAACACAAGGACTTTGTGAACTCTGTGTTCTTTGTGGCTAAAACAAATCTTGACTATCCCACAAATCCTGTCAAAACAACTCTCTGCGCTCTCTGCGTTCTCTGCGGGAGATAAAATTCCAGGCGCTCCAGCACCGCTATTTGCTCCCGCAGAGGGCGCAGCGGACGCATAGGGGGGTGATGGACGAGCGGCGCAGAGGCGAAGTTGGAAAAGGATGGCACGGGAAATGCTATTGCAAATGTCGATGCAAGCCAATTTCGAAGCCAAATGGAAAGCCGAGCGCGAGCGCCTCGCGTTTCTCGCGCTGGACGACGGCACGGTCTTTCGCGGCGTCGCGTTCGGCGCGGCGAGGGATGCGCTGGGCGAAGTCGTCTTCAACACGGGGATGTCCGGCTACCAGGAGATTCTCACGGATCCGTCCTACTCCGGCCAGTTCGTCGTGCTCACCACGGCCGAGGTCGGCAACTACGGCGTCAATGCCGAGGATGCCGAGTCGCGCGGGCTTTTCCTTTCGGGTCTCTTGATCGGCGATTTGACCGAGCCCAGCAACTGGCGCAGCGAACGGAGCCTGGACGACTATCTCAAGGCGAACAATGTTCCCGGCCTATACGGCGTCGACACCCGCGCCCTGACGCTCCATATCCGCGAACATGGGAACCGCAAGGCGTTTCTGCACGTGGAGCGCGCGCCTCTCGATCAGGCGGACGCCGTGCGCCGCGCAACGGCCTGGGAGGGTCTTGACGGGCAGGACTACGCCGCGCGCGTCACGACCGCCGAAGCCTACGCCTTCGCAGGAGACGCGCATGGCGAGGTTGAAAAGTTGAAAGGTTCAAAGGTTGAAAAGTTGAATTTTGACGGGACTTTCGACCAGTCGGCAATTCAACCTTTCGACCCCGCTTCCAGCGCTCGAAGACCGCTGGTCGCGGTTTACGACTTTGGCGTGAAGGCGAACATCCTCCGCTCGCTTGCGACGTGGGCGCGCGTGACGGTCGTTCCGGCGAAGACCCCGGCGGAAGAGGTGCTGGCCATGAAGCCCGATGGCGTGTTTCTCTCGAACGGCCCCGCCGACCCCGCCGCGCTTCCGTATGCGGTCGAAAACATCCGCAAACTGCTGGGCCTTGAACCTTTCGGCTCGACTTTTCAACCTTTCAACCTTTCAACTTTTCAACTTCCCCTGATGGGGATATGTTTGGGCCACCAGCTTCTGGCGCTGGCGTGCGGCGCGAGGACCGCGCGACTGAAGTTCGGCCACCACGGCTGCAACCATCCGGTGAAGGACCTTGCCACTGGCAAAGTCGAGATCACGAGCCAGAACCACAATTACGCCGTCATCGAGGAGTCGCTTCCGGATTGCCTGGAGATCACGCACGTGAACCTCAACGACGGCACCATCGAAGGCGTCCGGCACAAGACGCTTCCGGCGTTTTCGGTGCAGTATCACCCCGAGGCGTGCCCCGGGCCGCACGATGGCGCCGGTCTCTTCGCGAAATTCAGGGAGATGCTTGCGAAATGAAGCGCTCGGACATCAAAGGCATCCTCGTCATCGGTTCCGGCCCGATCGTCATCGGGCAGGGGTGCGAGTTCGACTATTCCGGCTGCCAGGCCGTCAAGGCGCTGCGCAGGGAAGGCTATCGCGTGGTTCTGGTGAATTCCAATCCCGCGACGGTCATGACCGATCCCGAGATGGCGGACGCCACGTACATCGAGCCGCTGACGGTCGATTCGGTTGCGGCGATTATCCGGAAGGAGCGTCCCGACGCCCTGCTGCCGACGCTCGGCGGGCAGACCGCGCTCAATCTGGCGATGAAGCTCAAGCGCTCCGGGGTGCTGGACGAATGCGGCGTGGAGATGATCGGCGTGGACGCCGATGCGATAGCCCGTGCCGAGGACCGAAATCTTTTCAAGGCGGCGATGGGCGAACTGGGCCTCGACATGCCGCGCTCCGGAAGCGCGCACTCGCTGGCCGAGGCCGAAGCGGTGGCGGCCGGAATCGGCACGTGGCCGCTTGTGATACGTCCCGGCTTCACGCTCGGCGGAACCGGCGGCGGAATCGCCCGCGACGAAACCGAATTCCGCGACATCGTCCAGCGCGGGCTCGACGCTTCGCTCAATTCCGAAGTGCTCGTGGAGGAGTCGCTCGTCGGCTGGAAGGAGTTCGAGATGGAGGTCATGCGCGACAGGGCCGGCAACGCCGTGATCGTGTGCTCCATCGAAAATCTCGATCCCATGGGCGTCCACACGGGCGACTCGATCACCGTCGCGCCGATTCAGACGCTCACGGATCGCGAATACCAGGCCATGCGCGACGACTCGATCCGCGTCCTGGAGAAGATCGGCATCGAAACGGGAGGCTCCAACGTCCAGTGGGCGGTGAATCCGGCGACGGGGCGGCGGTGCATCATCGAGATGAACCCGCGCGTTTCTCGCTCCTCCGCGCTCGCGTCCAAGGCGACCGGCTTCCCGATCGCCAAGATCGCCGCCCTTCTCGCCGTCGGCTACACGCTCGACGAGCTCGCCAACGACATCACGCGCGTGACGCCGGCCTGCTTCGAACCGGCGCTGGACTACGTGGTCGTCAAGGTCCCGCGCTTCACGTTCGAGAAGTTTCCCGGATCGGACCGGACGCTCGGCACTCAGATGAAGTCGGTCGGCGAGGCGATGGCGATCGGGCGCACCTTCAAGCAGGCGTACCTCAAGGCGGTGCGGTCCCTGGAAGCGCCGCTCGCCGGACACGATGTCGCGTCGTTCGATCCGTGGTTCCGGGCGCAGCTGGGCGAAATCGAGGCGTTCAGGAGATTTTTAGCCACAAAGAACACAAAGGCCACAAAGAACGCAAAGAGCGCAAAGAACGCACAGGGTTCCGGGAGCGACGCTAGCCCTTGTGACGCCTGTGGAGGCAATTCGGCAATCGTGCCCGAACTGCTGCGCCAGGCCAAGGTGTTCGGCTTCAGCGACCGCGAGATCGCCGCCGCCATCGGAAGCGACGAAGCGGCGGTGCGGCGGATGCGCCTGGCGCTTGGCATCCGGCCCGAATTCGGCGAGGTCGATACCTGCGCCGGCGAGTTCGAGGCGAAGACGCCGTATTACTACAGCTATTATCCGAGTGCAACTTTTCAACCTTTCAACCTTTCAACTTTTCAACCGGATCATGATGCGCTTTGCAGGCGCATCATGGTCCTCGGCGGTGGGCCGAACCGCATCGGGCAGGGCATCGAGTTCGACTGGTGCTGCTGCCATGCCGCCTTCGCGCTGCGCGGGCGCGGCATCGAGGTCGTGATGGTCAACTCCAACCCGGAGACGGTTTCGACGGATTACGACACGAGCGACAGGCTCTATTTCGAGCCGCTGACGTTCGAGGACGTGATGGAGATCTACGAGCGCGAGCGGTGCGACGGCGCGATCGTCCAGTTCGGCGGCCAGACCCCGCTCAATCTCGCCGCGCGTCTCGAAGAGGCCGGAGTCCGGGTGTTGGGCACGTCGCCGCGCGACATCGCGCTTGCGGAGGATCGCGACTTCTTCCGGAGCCTCGTGTCGGAATTGGGCGTGCGCCAGCCGCCGAGCGGCATCGCCCATGCCGTCGGGGACGCCGTCGAAATCGCCGCCGGAATCGGCTATCCGGTGCTCGTCCGGCCGAGTTTCGTCCTGGGCGGCCGCGGCATGGCCATCTGCTACCGCGAGGAGAGGCTTCGCGAATACGTGGAGGAGGCGGTACGGGTCTCCGAGGGAAGGCCGATCCTCATCGACAAGTTCCTGACGCACGCCACCGAGCTCGACGTCGATTGCGTGTCGGACGGCGAAGCCACGGCCATCGGCGCGATTCTCGAACACGTCGAGGAGGCGGGGTGCCATTCCGGCGACGCCGCTGCGGTCACGCCGCCCGTTTCGCTGTCGCCGGAAACCATCGCCGAGGTGGAGCGGATCGCGAAGGCGTTTGCGGAGCGGTTGCACGTCTGCGGTCTCATGAACATCCAGCTCGCCGTCAAGGACGGCGAAGTCTGGATGATCGAGGTGAACCCGCGCGCGTCCCGGACCGTGCCGTTCGTGTCCAAGGCGGTCGGCTGGTCGCTGGCGGGCGTCGCCGCGCGCTGCATGGCGGGGGAACGGCTGGGGAATGTTGCCAATGTGGAAATGTTGCCAATAGCCAATTCCAATTGCCAATTGGGTGCTGGCAACACTGGCAACATTCCTCCTTCGCGCTACTGCGCGAAGGAGGCGGTGTTCCCGTTCGCGAAGTTCCCGGGCGCGGACATCACGCTCACGCCGGAGATGAAATCGACCGGCGAGGTGATGGCGTTCGGGCCGGACGCGGCGACGGCCTACTACAAGAGCCAGATCGCGGCGGGGAGTCCGCTGCCGCGTCCCGGCGAGGGCGGCATCATGCTGTCGATCCGCGACGAGGACAAGGTGGCGGCGATTCCGCTCGCGCGGCGCCTGGACGACCTGGGATACGAAATCTGGGCGACGCGCGGCACGTCCACGGCGCTCTGGAAGGCCGGCATCGAGTGCAACGCCCTCTACCGCGTGGCGCTCGGCTCGCCCAACGCGCTCGATCTCATGCGCCTCGGTAAGGTCAAATGGATCGTGAACACGCGCGACGGCGGCGAAATGGCCGCCCACGACAGCGCCAAGATCCGGCCGTTCGCCGTCCTGCACGGCGTCCCGGTCACGACGACGCTGGCGGCGTTCGCCGAGGCGGTGAAGGGACTCGAAGCCGCGAATGGGCTTCAGGCCATCGAACCAACGTCGCTCCAGGACATTCACAGGAGGAACCCATGAAACGACTGCACGACATCTACCGCGACGCGGACGAGCGCAAGCGCGACTGGCGCGAGGTCGAGCGAGTCATCGGCGACGCCGAACTGCGCGAGCAGACCATGCGCTGCATGAACTGCGGCCAGCCGTTCTGCCACGCATACGGGTGCCCGCTCGGCAACATCGACCCGGACCAGAACCGGGCGGTCGCCCAGGGCGACTGGCGACGCGCCTACGAACTTCTTTCGGCGAACTCGGCCTTTCCGGAATTCACTTCGCGCGTGTGCCCGGCGCTGTGCGAGGCCTCGTGCGTCCACGAACTGGACGACGAGGCCGTCATGATCCGCCAGTCGGAAAAGCGGATCATCGAGACGGCGTTCGATCGCGGCTGGGTCGTTCCGCGTCCGCCCGAGCGCAAAAACGGGAAGTCCGTCGTCGTGATCGGGGCAGGTCCCGCCGGACTTTCGGCGGCCGTGACGCTCCGCGGGCGCGGCTTCGCCGTCACGGTTTACGAGCGTCGCGAAAACATCGGCGGCCTTCTGCGATACGGCATTCCGTGCTTCAAGCTCGACAAGGCGCTCATCGACCGGCGCCGCAAGGTTCTCGAAGCCGAGGGAATCCGTTTCGTGACGAACTGCGAGGTCGGGCGCGACGTGTCGGCAGCCTGGCTTCAACGGAGACACGACGCGGTTGTCGTCGCCATCGGCACACCGGCGGCGCGCGATCTGAAGATCCCCGGCCGCGAACTCGGAGGAATCCATCTTGCGCTCGAATTCCTCGAAGGGCAGAACCGTTTTCTCACGGGCGAAATCTCCGAGCCGCCGGTTTCGGCCATGGGCCGGCGCGTCCTGGTGATCGGCGGCGGCGACACCGGGAGCGATTGCGTCGGCACTGCGATCCGCCATGGCGCGGCGAGCGTGGCGCAGATCGAGATCATGCCGCGTCCGCCGGACGTGCGTGCGTCCTCGACTCCATGGCCGCTCTGGCCGAACAAGCTGCGGACAAGTTCCAGCCATCTGGAAGGCTGCGAGCGACGCTGGAACCTCAATTCGCTCCAGTTCGTTCCCGGAGAGGACGGCCGCGTCGCCGGAGTCAAGGTAGAAACCGTCGAGTGGTCGCTGTCGCCGGAAGGCCGGCCCGTGAAGTTCGCGGCCGTGCCTGGCTCGCGCGAGACGATTCCGGCGGATCTCGTGCTTCTCGCCATGGGCTTCACTGGCGTTCCGAAGGACTCCGCGCTTGTGGAGCAGCTGGGGCTCGCGATGACGCCGCGCACGGCGCTCGTTTCCGATCCGGAGCGCAGGATCTTCTGCGTCGGCGACTGCGCGAGCGGCGCCTCTCTCGTAGTCCGCGCCATCGCGAGCGGAAAAAACGTTTCACTCTGAAAAGGAATTTGACAACAATGGACACGG
The DNA here is from genome assembly GCA_946624575.1 of uncultured Verrucomicrobiota bacterium. Lineage (GTDB taxonomy): Bacteria > Verrucomicrobiota > Kiritimatiellia > RFP12 > UBA3636 > UBA3636. Next base: position 379 of record CAMOSH010000178.1, on the reverse strand, counting down.
CAGCACGGCAGGGCCTCTACCGGAGCGAATACGAACACGACGCCTGCGGCGTCGGCATGGTCGCGAACCTCTCCGGCGAGGCGGATCACGGCATCGTGGAAAAGGGCATCGAGATATTGCGTCGTCTCATGCACCGCGGCGCCACGGGCAACGACCCACGGACCGGCGACGGCGCGGGGCTGCTCATGCGCATCCCGGACGCCTTCTTCCGCGCGAAGGCCGCGGAGATTGGATCTCCCGCAGAGAACGCAGAGGACGCGGAGATTGGATCTCCCGCAGAGAACGCGGGGGGCGCAGAGCTACCGCCCGCCGGACAATACGGCATCGCGATGATCTTCGGCGGCGATGGCGAGGAGGCGGCGATCGAGGAGGCCGTCCG
>CAMOSH010000177.1 GCA_946624575.1 uncultured Verrucomicrobiota bacterium | reverse complement strand
GACGCCCCGATTTCGGAAGAGGTAAATGTCCTTTTGGAAGTCCGAAATGCCCCTATGCCCCCGCCCGCCCCCTTTTTAGGGGCATTTCGGATTGCAAGCAACCGCCCATTGCCTCCACCGCAAAGAGTCGCTAGAATCGGGGCGCAGGGAAAACGACAATGAATAGTTCCACCGCATCGACTTCCACCATCGCCAGCTCGACTTCCATTCCGAAGGCGACCGAACCAAACTACGACGAAAGCGCAATCCCGCCCTATGAACTGCCAGAACTCATGCGCTTCGCTGACGGGCGCCATGTTCGAGAAGCGGCCGACTGGCCGGCGCGGCGGCGCGAAATCCTCGATGTCTTCGCCCGCGAAATGTACGGCCGGGAGCCGCCCGCGCCCGAGGCGCTCGAAGCCGAACTCGTCGATGAAGGCCCCATCGCCGCCGGACTCGGCATCCGCCGCCAGTACCGAATCTGGTTCCGCGAAGACCGCACCGGGCCGTGGCTAGACTGGCTCGTCGTCATTCCCAACCGCATCCGAGGAGAAAAACCGGAGGTGCGCGGCGGACGCGTCGTCTGCGAGAACGCCGCGCCCGTTCCGGTGGCGCTTTTCCTCAACTACCGCGGCAACCACGCACTCCTGAACGACCCAGAGGTCATCATCCCCGAAAACGTCTGGGTGCATTTTCCTGAGTCCCGTGCCGACGGTTCATTCGCCCTGCGTCCCGAAATGCGCGGATGCGAGCGCGACACCCGTTTCCGCTACACCTTTCCCCTGGAAGAGTTTCTGGCGCGCGGCATGGCCGTGATGAGCTGCTGCTACGGACAGATCTCGCCCGACATCGAAGTGGAAACCGGAGTCGATCCGTTCAGCCTCCACTGGAGCGGAGTCTTCGACCTCTGGGGCGAACGCGACGAATCGCGCGACGACAACCCGACGGCACTCGGCGCCTGGGCGTGGGCCCTTTCGCGGGGGCTCGACCTGGCGGAGCGCATTCCGGAAATCGACGCGCGGCGCTCGCTCGTCACGGGCTGCTCGCGGCTCGGCAAGGCGGCGCTCCTCGCCGCCGCGCGGGACGAGCGCTTCGCCGTGTGCGTCCCCTGCCAGACTGGCGGCGGCGGCGCACCGCTCGCCAAGCGGTTCTTCGGGGAAAACGTCGCCACGGAAATGCGGATGTTCCCGCATTGGTACTGCGCGGCCTACGGAAAATACGCCGGCAACGAACGGGCGCTTCCCTTCGACCAGCACTGGCTTCTGGCCGCGGTCGCCCCGCGCGCCCTGCTGGTGGAGGGCTTCAACAGCCCGTGGTTCGACCCCAAGGGGGAGTTTCTATCGTGCCGCGCCGCGTCGCCCGCGTGGGAACTACACGGCATCGCCGGGCTGCCGCCAGGCGACTTTCCGGATTTTTACGACACCTCGCGCATCGGGCCGCGACTCGGATACGTGCGCCGCGGCGGCGCGCATGGCCTTTCCGCCATCGACTGGCGCTGGGCGCTCGAATTCGCGGAACGCGCCTTCGGCTGACAGTCGCCGTCAGGCTCAGGCGGCGCGAGCCGCCGCCACCAGAGTTGCGACATAGGCCACGTAGCCGACGAGGAACAGAACACCGGCCGCTCGGCCCAGCGTCCCATCGCGGGAGTTTCTGCGAGGCCGACCGAAAATCCAGAGCGCGGCCGCCAATGCAAAGGAAACTGGCAGGTCGCGCCAGACTATGGCGGCATCAAAGGTCTCCATCGGGGAAATGGCCCCTGCCAGGCCTACGACCGCCAGCGCGTTGAACAGATTCGAACCCAGGATGTTGCCAACGGCCAGGTCGTCCTCGCCATGCCTGACCGCCGCAACCGACGAGGCCAGCTCCGGGAGCGACGTGCCAACGGCCACGATCGTCAGACCGACGATCAGGTCGCTCACGCCAAGCGCGTGCGCGATTTCGCAGGCGCCCCACACGACGGCGCGCGACGACAGCACAAGTCCCGCAAGCCCGAGGATGGTTTTCGCGCACGCGACAAGGAGCGCCCGCCGCCGCGCGGCGCCCGCCGCCGCAGCAGCCGCCAGCCCACTATTCCCGTCCGGACCGGCGGAACTGGGCTTGGCAGTCCCGTCGACCGCTGATTGGTCCGCCATCTGGCGGCGCGCGGAAATCACGAGGACCGCCGCAAACACGCCAAGCAGCACGAACGATTCGCCTCTGGAAAGCCCCGCGCCGAAGCACAGAAGCACGATTTCGCACACGAGGGAAACGGCCATCAGGACCGGCAAATCGAAATTCCAGCCGGACCTGCGCACGACGAGAGGCCGCAGAATCGCGCACAGTCCGAGTATGAGGGCGATGTTGCAGATATTGGAGCCGTATGCGTTGCCGAGAGCCAGATCCGGATTGCCGCGCAACGCGCTGATGGCGGAGACGGTCATTTCAGGGGCGCTCGTTCCGAAGCCGACGACGACCATTCCGACGAGCAGCGGTGGGGCGTTGAGAAGTTTCGCGCCGTCGGCGGCGCCGTCAACGAACACGTCTGCGCTCTTCACAAGCGCCGCAAGCCCGGCGACAAGCGCCACCACCGCAAGAGCAATTTCCATTTTGATCGTCGTCCCCGTCGTGTCTTGAATCGATTGAAATCAGCGTATGCGGCCCCATCGCTTTGAAAGCGGCCAGTATGTGAACGCGCCCGGCCCGAGCAGCTGCCGCCGCGGCACAGGCCCCCAGTAGCGTCCGTCGTAAGAGTTCACCGTGTTGTCGCCCATGGGCAAGTACGCGTCGCCGATCTTCAGCGCGTCGCCGGATTTTCCCAGGGGAGTGTTGGGGTTGGCGATGCGACCGAGTTCCCTGTCACCGGTGTTGCGGTAGCCGGTATACGCAGGGCCGGAGACCGACGGCGCCATGCCCTCCACGCGCGCGATGCCTGGGCAGTCCGTCGTCGCGGCGCCGTTCACGAGCAGCCGCGGGGGATCTATGGAAACCGTTTCTCCCGGCAGGCCGACGCAGCGCTTGATGTAGAACTGCCATGGAGGAAGACCGCGAATCGGGGCGGCCCCGTACTCCAGCGCCGCGCCGCCGAAGAGCGGTATCCTGAAAAGCGACACGCCGCGCGCAGCCGCCGCGGCCGAGCGCGCAGCCGCGTTGCGCCCGTCCGCCGCGACGCCCGTCGTCAGGGCCAGAGTCGGCCGGAACGTAGAAAAAACGGTCACCTCGTCGCGCTTCGGCGGACGCAGGTACCAGAGCATCCTGTTCACGAACACCTGGTCGCCGGAGACCACGTAGCCGCTCCAGAGACGATCGCCCTTGAAGACGCGGCCGCGCAGGAGCTCGGTCTTGGCAGTCGCCGGATTGTCCGGCGTCGGATCGGCCACGCGCAGCACCGACTTTTCATGGCGTGCCAGCACGTCGGTCGGGACCTTGTAGGTTTCCCCGGCCAGAGTGAACAGGTTGTATCCGGGGGCGCGAAGATGGTCGGTGGACACTACGAGCGATCCGTCCTCGTGCGCCACGACGTCGCGGTACCAGCGCCCCGTGAACGCCCATTGCAGGACCTGGAGCGGCTTGCAGGAATCGAAGAAGCCCGGTTTTTCGCAGTCCTCGCCATGGATGCCGAAGAGCGTCGGCTGCATCGAGCCGGTCGGAATCTTGAATGGCTGGAAGAAATACGCGCGCAGCGGCATCACCACGCCAAGCACCACCACCACGGTCTCCGCCAGCTGCGAGAATTGGGCGAAGCGGTTGCGCGGCAGCGTTTCGGCCGCGCGGTTCGACGCGTCCTCCAGCTCGCGCGTTGCCTTGGCGAGGACGTCTGGCGGCGTCGCGCGATCGCGCGCGGCGGATTTCGCGGCCGCGATGGCGCCTTCGAGAGCCGCCACCGCATCGGCCGGCAGCGCGTCGCGCTGGAGCGAGAGAAAGTTGGTTCTGTCCTGCACCAAGGCGCGCGCCGCGCGCCGGGCCGCGTGACCGCGCCCCAGCGCGAGCCGCCGGACGCCTTGCAGCAGCAGCCACGCCACCGCCACATCGAACGCGATCGCCAGAGCCGTGAAAATCACCGAAGGGTCCATGCTTTTCCCTTTTTCAGGAGAGTTGCGCCGGATCGAGACCAAGCCGCCGCACTATGCCTTCGACGCGTTCGCGCAGTTCGGGGTCAGTCTCGATGCGGCCGGAAATCGTCTTGCAGGCGTGAATGATCGTGGCATGCGACTTGTCGAACGCGCGCGCGAGGTCAGGCCACGAGCGGCTTGTGTACCGCCTGCAGAGATACATCGCTATCTGCCGCGGAGTCGCCACGTTGGCCGGGCGCTCGCGGCTTGTCATGTCGGACAGCTTGAGGTCGAACTCCTCGGCCACGGCGCGCTGGAGATCCGAACACTGCGGTTCGGCCTTGCGCTCGCGGTTGAGAAATCCGTCGAGCTGCTCCTCGACGACTTCCATGGTGAGCGGACGCCCCACCAGGTCGCGGTAGCACACGAGCTTGGTAAGCGCCCCCTCCAGCTGCCGCACGTTGGACGTGATGTTTTCAGCGATGTAGGACAGGAATTCGTCCGGCACGGGGGAAGGCGATCCAGACTGCTTGCTCTTGAGAATCGCCATGCGCGTGGCGTATTCCGGGCTTTGGATGTCGGTCACGAGCCCCTGCTGGAAACGCGAGACGAGGCGGCGGTCGAGCCCCTGTATCTGGTCTGGCGGGCGATCGCAGGTTAGGACGATCTGGCGGCGTTCGTTCTGGAGCGCGTTGAAGGTGTTGAAGAACTCCTCCTGCAGCTGCGGAGAGCGGGACAGGAACTGCACGTCGTCGACGAGCAGCAGGTCCACATGGCGGTAGCGCCTGCGGAAGGCGGCCTGGGTGCCGGTCTTTATCGCGTCGATCAGGTCGTTGAGCATCGCTTCGAGCGTGATGTAGACGATCGCGGCGTGTTCGCGCGTGGAGTGCAGGCGGTGCGCGATGGCCTGCATGAGATGCGTTTTGCCAAGGCCGGTGTCGCCGATGAAAAGCAGCGGGTTGTACGCGCCGCCCGGATTTGTGGACACCTGCAGCGCCGCCGCCTGCGCGAAGCTGTTGGACGGACCGGTCACGAAATTCTCGAACGTGAATTCCGGGTTGAGCGGAAGCCCGCGCAGCTCGCCGCGGGCTCCGGCGCCGCCGCGATCCGTTCTCCCGGGGCCAGGACCTGGCGCCTGAAGCGCGCCAACTCCCGCTTCAGGCGCGGCGGCGGCCGCGCCAGCCGCCGAGCCGTCGTCGGCATTTTCCTCCGCCGGGGCGGCGGCGGCCGCGGCGGAGGCATCCACGCAAAGCGAGACTTCCAGGCCAGGCGCCTCAATCCGGGCCGCGTCCTTTATGAACGGCAGAAAATTCTCTTCGATCCAGAACTTGGTCCACTCGTCCTGCGCGGCCAGGACGAGCGCGTCCGACTCCGGAGTGGAAACGGGCGCCAACACGGCGATCCAGCGCGAATGCGTGTCGGCGCCGAGCGTCTCGCGGAGACGGTCGGACATTTTTTTCCAGGCTAATTCCGGTTCCAACATGGGGAAATTCGCAAAAATGACACAAAATGCGCGCGGATGGCGGCGAACGTGTCGGCTCGCGCACTCTACTCCAAATCCGCTTCCGGGGCAAGAAAAAAAGCCGAACGCGCGCTGCGCCGCAATTCCCGCGAACCGCGAAAATCCACCGAACCGGGCGGCCTAACTCGGAAACGTGTCGCCGACAACGTATTGGACGACCTCCGGTATCGCACTGGGCGGCTCACCGGCGAGGCGGCGCAGGATTTCGGCGGCCGCGGCGCGGCCCGTCGCCGCGGGATCGAACTCGAATCGCGAGAGGGAGCACGGATAGACGGGCACAAATCCCTTGTTGGCGACGGTCGCGGCGAACACGTCGCCGGGAATGGACACGCCGCGCTCGAAAAGGCCGAGCAGACCGCCGACGGCCAGAAAGTCGTCGGCCCAGAAGACGAGCCGCGGCCACGTTTCGCGGGGACGGGCGAAACGTTCGAGCATCATTTCCATTCCGCGGCGTTCGAGGTTTTCGAGAAACCCCGGGCCGTGGCTGCATCGCACGAGCGCGGGCTCCACGGACAGCCCGGCCCCGGAAAAACGGCGGCACAAGTCGTCAAAGGCACGCTTCGAGCCTAGCCCGGCGACGAGGATGCGGTCCGCTCCGTGTTTCCGGCACTGGGCGAGAAACGGGGAAATGTCGCCAATCAGCGGGGCCGGGGTCTCCACGCCCGAATCCCCCTCCTTAGTGGCGAACGGAACGCCGGCGCGCTCTATGCGGCGCAGCGCGGGAAGCGGGCAGAAAAGCGGAAACGCGAAATCGAGGTTGCGCCGCAGCGCAAGATCCAGAGGCCCGCAGTCGAGAGAACCGGCGGGCCTGCGCCCGAGAGTCACGACCTCGAACAGATACCCGGACGCCGCCAGCGCCCTGCGCATCGCGCCTAAAAGAGTCGTCGTGTGGTAGGCACCCTCGCGGTCCTCCGGCACGACGCCCAGAACCCGGCCCTTCCACACCGTCTGCCTGCGCCCGACGACGACGCAGCCCACGCCGCGGCGCGGGTTCACCAGATTTTCGGCCGCCAGCGCCGCGATCGCCGCGCGCGGCACCTGCACGCTCGTGCCGAGCGCCTTGGCGAGTTCCACAATCGTCGGAAGCACGTCGCCCTTGCGGTAGTATCCGGAAAGAATCGCCGTGCGGAGCCCGTCCGCGAGCTGGTCGGACAGGTTGACGGCGGCCGCGCGGTCGAGACGGAACGGAACGAATTTGGGCATGCGGGAATGCTACCATGCCCTCCCCTCCCGGTCAACGAAAACCGCCGCGCCGGGCCTGCGGCCCATCCTGGGCGTCCCGCTAGTATCGGAGACCGAAGTCGACGAACTCCGCCTCGATTCCGAACCTCTCCGCGAGCCACCCCGCCACGGCGCGCGGCCCGAAGCGTTCTGTCGCATAGTGCCCGGCGGCGACGAACGCGAGCGGCTCGCCGCTCAACGCGTTGTAGTCGGCGAGCCCGATCTCGCCCGTGACGTAGGCGTCGAGCCCCGCGGCGAGCGCCTGCGGAAAGTCCTCCGCCGCGCCACCGCTCACAACACCGACCGTGCGGACGAGCGCCGGACCGTCGCCGGCAGTCTCGAACCGCCCGCCAGGACAGGCCTCGCGCACGCGTCGGTAAAGCTCCGCGAGCGGAATCGCACCTGGGAAGCGCCCTTTCATGCCGATCGTAAATCCGCGCCATTCGGCGAACGGTTCAAGCTCCCCGAGGCCGATCGCGCGGGCGAGGCCGGCGTTGTTACCGAGGCTCGGGTGGGCGTCGAGCGGCAGGTGCGCGGCATAGAGCGCCAGGTCCGCGCGGACGAGCGGCGCGACAAGGCGGTAGTTGCGGCCGGAAAGGCGCGCGAGCGAGGAGCCCCAGCTAATGCCGTGGTGCGCGAAGCAGAGCTGCGCGCCGCTGCGCTCAGCCTCGGCGAAGAGCTCAGGCGTCGCATCGACGCCGCAGACGGCCTTCGAGACGCCGCGCGAAGCCCCTTCGACCTGGAGGCCATTGTTGGAGGGATCGCCGGCGAACGCGGCGATGCGCAGCTCGGCGTCGAGCGCGCGCACGATGTCCTGAAGGGGTACCGTCTTCATGCCCCGAAGGCTACCACACACCGCCGCGCAATGGCAAGGCAAACGAGTCGGCGCGGACGGATTGACGCGACGGCGGAGTACGGGTAGAATGCGCCCGTTCCTGCGGGTTGCACCGCATGCGGGGGCCGTCCGGAACGCCGGCCTTCCATGAGGACCGCTCCATCCGAATCCCCTCGGCGTCTTCACAATTGGCATTAGACATGAAACAGACCCTCACCGAAAAAATACTCGCGCGCGCCGCCGGCAGGGAGAGCGTGCAGCCCGGCGAAAACATCTGGGCGAAAATCGACGTGCTTCTCACCCACGACGTGTGCGGCCCCGGCACAATCGGCATCTTCAAGCGCGAATTCGGCGAAGACGCGCGAGTGTTCGACCGCGAGGGAGTCGTCATCATCCCGGACCACTACATCCACACTCGCGACGAAAAGGCGCACCGGAACGTTGCGACGCTGATCGACTTCGCGCGCGAGCAGGACCTGCCGTACTTCTACCCGCCCTGGACGAACCGCTACCGCGGCGTCTGCCACGTGGCGCTGCCGGAACTCGGGCACGTCCGCCCCGGCGA
>CAMOSH010000176.1 GCA_946624575.1 uncultured Verrucomicrobiota bacterium | reverse complement strand
TGAACAATGAGGATTTGTGAACAATGAAGATTATTTCCAACGCAGATACATTCGTGCCGTCGCTCGCGCGCGGGACGACGCTGCACCAGATTGTCTATCAGTTCAGGGGCGACGAAATGGTCCGCGCCCAGCAGATCGCCGAAGAGGCGATGTAGATGACCACCATCCTCTACCTCAACATCATCCCCGGCGATTCGATTCACGCGCTCACGCTGGCCGGGATCCGGCGCTATGCCGCTGCGCTCGGCTGGGAGGCCGCGGCAGTGCCGGAGACTGAAACCCGCCCCGAGGCGCTTGAGGCTCATTTCCGGGCGCACACTCCCGTCGCGGGCTGCATCGTGGAGTGCGCCGGCCTCCACGCGGGCTTTCCGCCACGTCTCTTCGGGAAAACACCTGTCGTCTATCTGCACGCCCCGCCGACCCTCCACGGCGGCGCCGGGGCGCGTATCCGCTGGGACGGCGAGGCTATTGCCCGGACGGCCTTCCGTGAACTCTCGGCCGGCCGGCCGCCGTTGTTCGCGGTGGCCGGCACGCGCGGACGATTCAACTGGTCGCTGGAGCGCAGCAGGGCATTCGCCGCCCTTGCGGCGAAGACGGGCGCGAAGTGCCTCGTGTTCGAAACGCGCGCCGAAACGGAGGAAGAGCGTGTCGAAAGGCTTGTGCGGTGGGTCGCCGGACTCCAGCGCCACACTGCGGTTTTCGCCACCAACGACTTTGTCGCCCGCGACGTCGTGACCGCCGCCCGCGCGGTCCACATCTCCATCCCCCATGACCTGACCGTCCTCGGCGTCGACAACAACGCGGCCGTTTGCGAAACGTCGGATCCCGCCATTTCCAGCATCCAGCTCGATTTCGAGCGGGCGGGGTTTTTAGCTGCGCGGCTGATTGGGGATGTTTTTGCCACAAAGAACACAAAGGGTCACAAAGACTTTGTGAACTCTGTGCCCTTTTTGGCTAGAAATGCCACCATCGGGCCGCTGCTGGCCGTGCGGCGGCGCTCCACAGGCGGATCGGGACGGCGCGAGAAGTTCGTCCTGGAGGCCGTCGAGATGATACGCCGCGAGGCGTGCGACGGCCTCACGGCCATGGCGCTAGCCCAGAGGTTCCCCTGTTCGCGCACGCTTTTCAACCTCCGCTTCCGCGAGGCGACGGGGCATTCCGTCCTGGATGAAATCCAGCACGTCCGCCTCGAAAAGGCATTGGCCCTTCTCGGCGGCACGGACACCCCCATCGGCGCGATCGCCGATTTCTGCGGGTTCGGCTCCGGCGTGGAACTCCGTCGCGTCTTTCGCGCCCACACGGGCATGTCGCTGCGGCAGTGGCGGAAGGAGAACGCGCGCAAGTAGCCCCCGAAAAAAGTTTGTCCGAAATGAACACTTCTCCCGTCGCGCTGTGATACAATCGCCTTCACCAACTGCGCAATGGGCTACGGGCATCCCGCCCTGCGGCGCTTGCGCGAAAAAAAGGAAATCAGGAAAAAACCGCCATGAATACATGTTCTCCCATCTTCGCACGGCCCGCCGCAGCGGCGGCCCTCGCAATGGCCTCGGCCATGTTGACACTCGTCACCGCCCGCGCCGATTCCACCTGGATCGGTCCGCGCATCAGCACCGATCCCGCCGCCTGGAACAGCGCCGAAAACTGGAACGGCGGCGTTCCGACAGGCTCGACCAAAGCAATCGTCACATACGATACCGCCGGGACGAAAAGCTACGCGCTTTTCTTCACGCCGCCGCTCGACTTCACCGGCCAGATCTCCGTTTCGCGCGACTCGACGACTTGGGATATTCGAATGCCGAACTACCTCAAGCTCACCGTGCTTGACGGCGCGACGTGGACAGTCACCGGCAGCGGCCACCTCATCGCCACCGATGGCATCGCCGACCGCATTGCCTCGACGTTTTATGGCACAATCGTCATCCCGCCCTCAGCGTCCTTCACGGCGCCCGCCACGCTGCACACGGATGTCGAGTTCACCGGCAAGGGAACGCTGACGCTCACCACGACGAACCAGCTCTCGCACATTTCCGGCTTTAGCGGCACGCTCGTGTGGAACGGGCCGGAGGGAGCATCGCTCACTCCAGTTGACATCGCCGTCCTGCAGCAGCACGGAATCCGCCTCGGCAACGGCGCGTCCATCAACCTCCGGGACCGCTTCCTCGCCATCAACGGCGTCCACAAGATCCCGGACTGGAACGACGCCGCTTCCGACTGGAGCTTCAACGGCACGAACACCGCGAGTGCCACTTCCTCCATTGAGCTGGACTCGGACCCGCCCCACGCGAACGCGGCGGGCGAGCTTGAACTCGTAAACGACGCCGGGCAAGTCCACTCCGTATTCTACAAGGGGTTCAGGCTCAAGATGCACGACAGCTGGGGCGTCAGCTTCCGCTGGACTCCCGGTGATGACCTCCAGCAGAAATACATTGACGCCGGGAAATACCATGATTGGAGCGGCATGTTCGGTTTCTACCTGGTGGCCGACCCGACGACATACGGCACGCTGTGGCAACCGGGCGGAGGCGGGCATGGCTTCGCCATGGACTTCTGGAACAGCCGTGCCGGATGGCAGCGCAATGACAGTCCAAACATCAAACCCGGTGCTGTTTCCTTCAATCGGGAAATGTTGAGCGCCTTCGGTGAAGGTTTTGACTTCCACGAAGCGGCCGACGTCGATATCACCTGCCAGAACGGGAGGCTGACCGTCACGATGACACAGGGCGACAAGATGTTCTCCGTACAGCGCCCCACGTTCAACCAGCCGGAAACCATGGCGCAAATGCCGGATGGCTACTACATCGGTTTTGCCGCATCTGCCGACTATTGGGGGGAGAAAACCGGAGTGCCGCTTGTCACGCACACAATCAGCGACTTCCGCGGCTGGTACAGGGCGCGCGAGGCGCACGGCTGGCAGAATGTCGCCGATTCCGTCTATCCCTTCACCTCCGCCAACTGCACGGCACGCATCTACACGACTCCTTCCAATTACGTCGATAACGCCGCCGCGCTTGAGCCGGATGGGTCTTTCCGCCTTGAACCGTATGGCTCGGCGACGCGGAACATTATCCGTTCCAACTACAGTTTCGACCGCAACAAGAAATACCTTGTCCAGTTCGATCTGGTGGCCGGGACTGGAACCTCCGGCGAGAACACCGAATTCACGAAGATGGGATTCGTCAAAACGGATGACCCAGTCGGTTCCTGGGTATTCGGGTATAACGCCTTCGTTCAGGAGTTTTGGGATGGTTATGCCTACCCAATCACGCTGGCCACATATTGGTATGGCGGGTGGTCTAGGTTTGGGTCCAATGGGGCGACACCAGACAGCGCACGCGCCACAATTGAAGTCAGCCAGAAGTTCACGACCCCAAAGATGGTCAAGGAGACGACTACCCACGTCGGTTTCCTGTACGACGGACGCGCCGGCGTTTACTATCAGGCGCATTCAGGCAAGCACTCCATGGATATCGGCTGGATCCCGTCGGAGTTCATCCAGAGCCAGTGGTTTTACAAGGGCTATCCCGTCCGCTTCCAGATTTCCCACGGAAATAGCTGGGGTCAGGTGGATACGGTACTGAAGAACTTCTCAATCAAGCGGCTTGACTCTCCCGACACGAGCTTCATCGACGGCGAAATCGCCGTTGCGCCGAATGCCACCGCGACGCTTCGTGCCGACGCATCGGCAGCGGCGTCGCCCGTGGCGGCGGCGCAGGTGCGCAAGGTCTCGCTTGAGGCGGGATCGGCGCTCGTGGTCGCCACGGACGTGGCAGGTTCGCGCGTCGGGATCGACTCGGTCGCGGTGTCCGGCGACGGCGCGGCAATCTCCTCCACCGCTGCGACGACGCTCGGAGGCGCCATCGAGTTCACCGGCGACGTTCCCGCGACGGGAGCGACTTTCTCCGGTGACGTGACGTTCGCCTCCGGCACGGCCGAAATCGTCGTGCCGGAATCGTGGCGGAGCGCGAATGATCTGATTCCGCTCTTCACGCTTTCGTCCACCACCTCCGGCACCTTGCCGTCGGGCTACCGGCTCGTCACCGACGCCGGGGAAGACATCACCGACAAGTCGCGCGTCTCGGTCGCCGGCAATGCCGTCCGCGTTTGCTTCAAGTCGCCAACCGTCATGATTGTTCGCTAGCCATGAAACACACACTCCCTTTTGCAATTGCGGTGGCGCTTCTAGGATGGCCGCGCTTCGTTACGGCGGCCTCCCTCCTCCCCGAGTCCACGCCCAAGGCGCGTCCCGGCACGACGGTGCGCGAGGACGCCGCCGGGTGGCTTGAGGTGACGTGCGACGGCACCTACGGCTGGCCGGGCGTCGTGCTGCGGCCGAAGGACGGCGGAACCTGGGACCTCTCCCGCGCCGGTGTCGTCGAGGTGGTCGTCAGCAACATGGGCGAGCGCGTGGAGCTGATTTCCGCCGAAGTCTTCCCGAAAAACATGAAGAGCGGCGGCACGTTTCCCGCGCGCTGCGCTTCGGTTCCGCCGGGAACGACCCGCCTCATCTCCGTGCAACTCGCCGATGCCCGTGTTGTGACGGACGTGCCCGTCGAACTGGACGGCACGAACGGCAAAATCGGCAGCGCGGCGGACTTGCCGGATTTCAGCGAAACGCCGCAGATCAATGTCATCCAGGTCCAGCAGAACAATCTCCATCCGCTGCACTTCGCCGTGCTTGACGTGCGGACGAGGTTCGAGGCGGTGAAGCCCACCGTCGTCGCGGCGACGGAGTTCTTCCCCTTCTGCGACCGCTACGGGCAGTTCCGGCATGTGGATTGGCCGGGAAAAATCCATTCCGACGCCGAACTCCTCGCGGCCCGCGACGCCGAGGAGGCGTGGCTCGCCGCCCACGCCGCAAGCCCCATCCCCGACGCCGACCAATACGGAGGCTGGGCGGGCGGCCCGCAGCTGGAGGCCACGGGCTTCTTCCGCACGGAGAAGGTCGATGGCAAGTGGTGGCTCGTCGATCCCGAAGGGCACCTCTTCTTCTCGCTCGGCGTCACCGCCGTCTATGCTTGGACGCAGACGCGGGTCAACGGACGCGAGAACTACTTCGAGTGGATTCCGGAAACGCTCGCCAAGAGCTGGCGCAACGACGACAAGCTCGTGGACTTCCTAGCAGTGAACCTCACGAAGAAATACGGCGACGACATCAAGACGCCATTCGCCGACACGACGCAGCGGCGTTTCCGCGCCTGGGGAATCAACACCATCGGCAACTGGTCGCACGAATACATCTGGGCGCTTCGCAGGACGCCGTATGTGGTCACGATAGACCCCTCCTCAAGCAAACGCATGGCGATAAGCAAGAAGAAGGGCATCGGGGTCGCGATCCCCGACGTCTATTCCCCGCAGTTTGCCGAGGATGTCCGCGCGCAACTGCAAAAGCTGGCGGAGAAGGTCAAGGACGATCCGTGGTGCATCGGCATCTTCGTCGATAACGAGCTGGACTGGGCCTCCCCGGAAAACATTCCCGAGGCGGCCGAGAAGTATTTTTCGACAATCGCCGCCGAGGTAAAGGCCGCCATGCCGAACCACCTCTACCTCGGAAGCCGCCTTGTCCGGTTCCAGGAGGACGCCTGGCGCGCGGCGGCTCGTCACTGCGACGTGGTGAGCTTCAACTTCTACGAACGCCATCCGACATGGGGTCTCCCGCCGGACGCGGTTGACAAGCCCATCATCGTGGGCGAGTTCCACTTCGGGGCGCTGGACCGCGGGCATCTGGCCGGCGGCTGCGCGATGACATTCGACCAGGACGAGCGCGCGCAGTGCTTCAAGGACTTCGTGAACGCCTGCCTTGACAACCCCCGCTACGTTGGCTGCCACTGGTTCCAATACACCGACCAGGCGATGACCGGGCGCTACTTCGACGGCGAGGCCTACCAGTGCGGCTTCGTCACTGTCACGGACGCGCCCTATCCCGAACTCGTCGAGGCCTGCCGCGAAACGGCGGCGCAAATGTATGAAAGGCGCATGGGAAAATAGCGGCCATGCAAAGGACAAACATTATCAACGCACTTCTTGTTGCCGCGCTTGGCGTAGGCGTGTGCCGCGAAGCAGCCGCACAGATGTACGGGCGGCGCTACGGCGCGACGCCTACCAACATGAACACCGAGCACATCATCGAATTTGAACACCCGTTGCCCCGCATGTTCTGCGATGGGAAACCATGCGGGCTCTACAACAACCCGGAGCTTTCCCTCCCTGGCGTTTTGACGACAACCGACTCCCGGCTGGGAGCGTTCCTCCAGCGTCTGCGCGAGACGATCATGGCCAACCGGCGGCTGCTCTTCGTCGATGGCAAGGTCATCGTCTGCAACCACAACTGGATTCGCGACCACGTCCAGCAGATGAAGGGCTGGATGCACTGGGAATACGACCCGCTCTCCTTCCTCCAGTTCATCATCGACACCCAGCGCGGCGACGGACAGTTCTTCGAGCTTGTCAAGCAAATGGACGACCAGCACTGGAAGATGGTGGATGAGGACTGCCGCCGCCTGTTTCCGGAGGACAACATGGCACTCGTCCGGCTGGAGCTGGAAGCCGACGTGGAATACCTTGTGGTCGAGGGCGCGTGGCAGTATTACCGCTTGACAGGCGACGACAAGTGGCTTGCGTCCGTCCTGCCCTCGCTTGAAAAGGGCATCCGCTACCAGACGAGCGACCCGAAGCGATGGAGCGCGGAATACGGCCTCTGCATCCGTCCCTACACCATCGACACCTGGGACTTCACCAACGATCCCGCAAGCGGAGGCGACCGCCGCATCGCCGGAAAGCCGATGTGCGCCATGCACGGCGACAACACCGGCGTCTATCAGGCGATGAACCAGCTTGCGTGGATGAACGAACGTCTCGGCAACGGCGCGGCCGCCGATGCCTGGCGCGAAAGAGCCGCGACGCTTCGCGAAAGCGTCATGAAGCACCTCTGGAACGGACGCTTCTTCATCCACCAGCTGCCGGTGGACGGCAACCCGCCGCTCGACGGCAACGAGGCCGAACGCCTCTCGCTTTCCGACGCCTACGCGCTCAACCGCGGCATCCTCACGGGCGACGAATGCCGCGCCGTCATCGACGAATACCGCCGCCGTCGAGAAACGACGGACGCTTTCGCCGAATGGTTCACCATCGACCCGCCCTACGAGCCGTCGTTCATGAACTGCAAGGCCGGCGAATACGTGAACGGCGCCATATCGCCCTTCACGGCGGGCGAACTCGCCAAGGGCGCCTTCGCCAACGGACGCGAAGCCTACGGCTGGGACATCGTTTCGCGCTGGATCGACAAAATCGAAAGGGACAAGGCGATCTACTTCCTCTACAACCGCAAGACCGGCGGCTCCATTTCCGAAAGCGCGGGACCAAGCGCGTGGGGCGCGGCGGCGCTCATGAGCGCCGTTGACGAGGGCCTGGCCGGAGTGGTCGATGCCGGAACGGGCTACGACGCAATCGACTTCTCGCCGCGCTGGCCCGTCACGCACTACCGCGAAATCCGCCACGTCACAGGCTACGAGCTGACGAAGAAGTATGTCGATGTCCGCTGGATCATGACGGACAAGGGCATGCGCTACAACGTGCGCGGGCCGGCGAAGAAGATCAACGCGCACATTCTATTGCCGACAGGAAGGGAATGCCGCAAGTTGCTCGTCAACGGCGCGGACGCGCCGTTTGCCGAGACGACCGTTGATCAATCGCGCTACGTTGATTGCTCTGTCGCCGCCGATGGCGAAGTCGATTTCGAGGTGCTGTTCTAGACGTGAATCGCGATGGCATGAGCGAGTGCCGTAACGCAGTGGCTGCGCAAGCAGCCGATTGGCCCGTCTTGCGGGAATACAGGGAAAAAAACCTGCGGCGCATCAGAATGCCGCTGGGTGGCATTGGCACGGGCAAGGTGTCACTTTGCGGCACCGGCGGACTGCGGTCGTTCGAGATCAGGAACGCCCCGGAGAAGGATTTCACGCCATGCCGGGAGAGCGTTTGCCCCGCATTCGTCCTGCGCGTGGAGGACGCAGCCGGCGCGGTCGCGGCGCGGCTTCTCGAAGGACCGATCGACACATCCGAATATGAGGGGTGGTCCGGATGCACGGCGCCGAACCACGGCTACCCGCGCTTTGCCAGTGCCATCTTCAAGGCCGCCTATCCTCTCGCGCAGGTCGAGCTGGACGATCCAGCCGTGCCTGTCCGGGCGACGCTTGAGGCGATGAACCCGCTCGTGAAGGGCGACGCCGA
>CAMOSH010000175.1 GCA_946624575.1 uncultured Verrucomicrobiota bacterium | reverse complement strand
GTTCTCCGTGCCTCTGTGCCTCTGTGTGACACTTCAACTGCGACATTTAGGATGACTGGAGCGGATTCGCCCGGCCGTTACAGAGATCGAACCTAAATAACGCAGTTTGCCCCGCGCGCATTCGTGTGCGGCGGCTAGTTTCATTGTTTAGGGCTATTCAATTGGCGAAGAACCGCTCTGCCGGAACGATGAAATCGAAATAGCGCTCGGCGGGAACGGCAGGTGAAAGTCTGCCGTCGAAAATAAGTGCCGTGCGGAGGGAGAGTCCTCGCGCGAATTTCAGGTTTCGCAATTTGGCATCCATTTCCGCGATGATTTCTAGTCCTATTTCGCGACGGCGCTTGATCTCAACGGCAAGCAAAGTCCGTTGCGTCTGGATCAGCAGGTCGATTTGACAACCACCTGATGTCTTCGACTGTCGGCGGCAATATGGCGCTGCCGACAGGACAAGCGACTCTTCGAGCCCAAGCATCGGGAAGAGGATTTTGAGGTTGTTGAGGACGAGATTCTCGAACTGCAGGCCGAAAAGCGTGTCTATCCCGCGCACCTGTTCCAGCGACGTAAATTCGAAAAGGTCGCTTGCAATCATAGTGCGGCGCGGTTCTATGCAATGGAGGTAGAAGCGCGTGTAGTTGTCGCAAATGCGGAACCTCTCCTCGCGAAGGGGTTCTCCGGTCATGGGGTTCAGCCCCGCGTCGCCGGCGACGTAGCCCGCCATTTCGAGTTCCCTGAGCGCCCGTGCATAACTGCCGTTCGGTGTCTTGCCGTCGGTCTTGGCCAAGTCGGCTGCGGATTTCGGTCCAGAAGCCAACTTGCGCAGTATTGTCCCGCGAACATGCGCTTTTCGTCCGAACACGCCATTGAAGGTTTCGTCGAATTCGCGGAAAAGAATGCCTCTGGGCATGAAGCACATCCGCCGCACGTTTTCATCGACCGAAAGCTCAGGTCTCACGTCCTCAATGTATTTTGGGATGCCCCCCGTTACGGAAAGCAGGTCGATTTTTTCGCGCGTCGCCATCCTTTTTCCGGCGGGGCCGAGCATCAACTGGCATTGCGCAGGCGGCAGCTCCTTGAGTTCGATGTCGAGGGAATCCCGACCGACAAAACCCGTGGAGTCGAGGATGTTCTCCGCTATCCATGCCGAAACAGAGCCGCAAATGACGAGGACCAGTTCGGCGTGTTTGAGGAAACGCCGGTCCCAGGCCTCCTTCAAATATCCGGCGAAATCCGGATCGTAGCCCCCCATCCAGGATATTTCGTCAAGAAGGACGACAGTTCGGCGTCCGTCGGGGATGATTCCGTCGAGTTGAGCGAAGGCAAGCGACCAGGTAGGCGCGAAGATCGGCTCCTTTCCAGAGTATTCGGCCACTTTCTCGCAAAAGTGCCGACGTTGCGTCGCATCAGTCATTCCCTTGCGTGGCGGCAGACCTTCAATGCAAATGAACCGTTCTGCGCTCCTGGCCGCGAACTCTTCGACAAGCGTCGATTTGCCAATACGCCTTCGCCCGCGACATGTTACCAAAACGCCATGGTCGCGTCCCCACAACGCCTCAAGATCCCTCAAATCCCTTTCTCTGCCGACGAACATGGCAAATCTCCTTTGTTTCCGTTTCGGGGGATCATCCTAAATTCTCATTTAAAAGTCAAGTCGAATTTTTCTTCTAATTGAAATATTTGAAATTAGGAGAAAAGTTCAAGCGGATAATTTGATTTAAGTTTTCTTCTATTATGTAAATTCGAGATTAGAAGAAAAGTTCTGTTGCCGTGTCGAAGTTTTTGTCAGATTTCCCGGGCGTCCGGCTCTGAATGGGTATCAGGTGCATTTTCCTGCCCCGACGCAAACTCCTTGACCAGCCATGAGCCTTCTCAACTTTGCCCGTTTCCAAATTGCTCATTGAAAATTGGCGGCACGATGCATATCGGATAATAATGTGACAAATTGCGGAAGAAAGTTTGGTTGCCTGTTGAAGGGGTGCGCAATTCTGCTTGCCATCTGGTATGTCTGGGCCCTGTATGTGGCGCAGTTCGATCCGTGGGACGAGCAAAACCGATACGATGGACGGCTGGAGGATGCGATTGCGGCCACGGGTTTCAAAGTCGGCGATTTTGGTGACGGGTGCACGCTGTCGGCGGAAGTGCCCGTGGGCGACATGGCCGTCAGCGTGCAAATTACATACGATGGCCCGCACCGGCCGATGATCTTTCCCTGGCGGCCATACAACAAGATCTGCATCTGGTCCACGGCGGCATGCCGCCTTGGCAAGGATTACGGGCCGCTGTCGGACTGGGCGGAACGGCGCAACCGGGAATCCAGAATCGGCAAGTGGTCCGTCGCGCACGACGATTTCTCGAAGTTCCCGGTCTCCCTGTCGGTTGGAACCGCCGCCTGGATCGACTGGACTCCGGAGCAACTCGGCGCCGCCATCCGCGGTGTCGCGGAGGAATCCGCCGCCGCGATCCGTCAATTCGGCAATCCGTTCCCAGACGAGGGGAAATGAGTTGGACGTCGCCTGTCCGCAGATTGTGCGGGAGTGGATTATTTTTAGTCAGACGGTTGCATCGCAATGGGGGCTTTGCTACACTTGCGGTTCCGCAATCCGCCGTTTCGCAAACGACCTTTTACCAAACTCAACTGGTGGTTGGGCAAGCTTACAATTGGATAAATTGAGAATGTTCACAAACCTTAAATCGTCATTGTTCATCAATCGCCAATCTCAATTGATATTGGCGTCAGTGCTGATTTGTGAACAATTGGCATGGCAAGATGTCAACGTGCCAAATCACTAGATGGACAATCATTGCAAAAGAATTGGAACTAGGGAATCCGCCAACATGAATGTTGTTGACAAGGCCGCGCGGCTGGCGATGGTCGCGCACAATGGAACAAATCGGGACGGGGAGGGGAACATTCCATACATCGTCCATCCACATGCCGTCGTGGCGATGCTGAAGGAGTGGGGATTCTCGGAAAAGGCCGATCCTGTTACGCTCGCTGTCGCCTGGTGTCACGATGTGCTGGAGGATGCGGACACGCCGGAGTCGGCGATCCGAGACCTCGATCCAGAACTCGGTCCGGCCATCCTGTCTGGCGTCAGGCGTCTCACATTCCGTCCGGATGCCGCGCACGGCACTGCGGATTACGGGCGGCTCAAGGCCGCCTACATCGAGCAGGTCGCCAGGACGGCACCGCCGGAAATCCTCGTCGTGAAGATTGCCGACCGCCTTTGCAACACGCTTGACTTTCTTGCGGATGGACGTCCGGCGAAGGCCCTGGAGTATTTCGGATACGGCGAGCCGCTTTTCGCACGAATCCCAGTTTGCGCCCATGCAAGGGCAATTGAGAAAACTCGGAAGCGAGTCCTGCTCCGTCTCGCCGTTTTAAACGGAACGGTGTGATCTTGACCATGGAGAACAACGTTGCTGAAAAGGCGGCAACTGACGAGGTGATGACAATGAAAAAGACAATTCTGGTGTTTGCTGCGGCCATGGCCGCCATCGCATTCTGCGTTTTCGCAAAGGTGAACCGAGACCGAAAAGGAGAGATGCGGACGGAACGGGCAAAATTCTCCGACGTGGCGGAGCTCACGGTGACGGATCCGCCGATTTCCGAGGAAAATGCCGAAACTGTCGGCGAAGTGACGAAAAGCACGGGCGAAGGGCCGCTGGACAGACTTCTGCGAGCCATCGTGGACGGAGACGCGAAAACGGTGGCAAAGTCCGTCCTGTATCCGCTTGAGCGGAAATTTCCAATCCCGCCTGTTCGAAACGAGGAGGAGTTTGTAGCCCGATTTGACGACATCTTCGACAGGCCATTCCGCCGCATGCTCGGGGAACTCCTTCCGGAGGCCCCTTGGGAAGAGATGGGATGGCGTGGGGTCATGCTGGGAGAAGGGCCTCTCTGGATTGACGGGACGATTTCCGACGGAGGCAACATCTACGCCCTGAACTACCAGTCCGAGGCCGAGCAGGAACTCCGCAAACGACTTGTCGAAGAGGAGCGAAGGACGCTACCGCCCAATTTGGCAAACGAAGGCTGTGACCCGAAGCTCTGTTTCGAGACCGAAGATGGAAAGATTGCCGGCCGTGTGGATGACATCGGCAACGATCATTTTCGAGTGGCCCTCTTCGCGATGCCATTCCATCCAGGGGATCAACCTGCTGCGACATTCCGCGGACGGGCTGTCTGGGAGGGTTCCGGAGGAAACCACACATACCTTGACGACGAAGGGCTATGGG
Organism: uncultured Verrucomicrobiota bacterium; assembly: GCA_946624575.1. Lineage (GTDB taxonomy): Bacteria > Verrucomicrobiota > Kiritimatiellia > RFP12 > UBA3636 > UBA3636. The sequence continues at coordinate 4,055 of CAMOSH010000175.1, read as the reverse complement.
CCTTGGAAGTGAACGTCATAGGGGCGTTAGACACTCCGGATTTCCATCTTTTGGAGCGTGACTCGTGGGCAGACGCCTTTGACCTCGGGGCGGCTCGCCCGGCCCGGAAGTCGTTGTGGCCAGAGATTGTCGCAAAAGGGGCTCCCCAAAAAAGCAAAGGATAATACACGATGTTCAAACGCGCCATTGCCATTTTCATAGTTCTCGCCGCATTTGCGGCAACGGGTTGTCGCGGGACGGACCGCCGGAATGCAGCGGCGGGGGACAAGGAAGTTCGTTATGCGGACTTTTCCGCAACCATTCCGATGGCCTGGGATTGCCGCGAACCGTTTGCCATCGACGGCTGCGAACCGAGAAAGGGTTTTCTTGTCATCGAAAAGGTGAAGGACCACCCGTCGATCATCGGCTCCGGCGTTCAAGTCGGTGACATCTGCCTCTCGTGGGGAACGGCGTCCCCGGAGCCGCCGAAGACGTTGCGCGACGCCTTTCTCGGGTATTTGTGCAACAACGCCGGCGATGACGGCACCTGCTGGTTCGCGCGCGACCGCGACGGAAAAATCGAAGTGTTTTCGTGTTCCATGGGCGAACTCTATGAATGCATGGTCGCGCTTGGCACCTTTGGGCTGGAGCTCCGCCCCGTCCCGTTCTCCGATGATGACGCCGAGCGGATCACGGACGCCGCGAATAAATGGCGCGAAGATGAATCCGCAGACGTGAAAGAAGAGCCTTGAACGAATTTGAAATCAAGAAACAGTAAGGCAAATGAAAAAATCGCACCTGAAAGCGTTGAATCTCTCCACTATTTTCGCGGTGACCGCCTTTGCGGCGGCATTCACCGCCGGTCCCGCGTCCGGCGACATCCTGCCGCCGCCGAAAGGCGGATACTTCGCATCCAACGTTTCCGGCAGGAAGTATCCCGTGGTTCGGCCGGATCCGCCGCGGCGGCCGCGCTCGCCCGAATCTGAAAATCTGGTCGAAGACGTTTTCAGAACACGAGCGCCTAGCGATCTGGAGCGAGACACGCTGCACAGCTCGTTGACGCGCATCGTGTATCTGCCGGTATTCAGCTTCAAGTCCGAGGACGGAACGCTGGCCGGTCGCGTCGACGAGTTGCCGACGCGGCGGCTTGGCGACTGGGACCCGGACAACACGGCGACGATAGGCAAGTTTGACGATCCGCTGGCGCTTTTCCGAATTGCGCTGTTCGACACGCCGGTCCGGTCCGGGCAAAAGCCGAAAACCGTGTTTTACGCGACGCGGCGCGTCGATGGAACGAGCGGCACGCATGCATTCGTCGACGTCACCTGGTGGCATGCCCTTCGCGTCGATGTGACACCGCACGTCCCCGCCGGCAAGGCGAACGCGGAGTGGAAACCCTCCGACGGCGCGGACATCTCCATCGAACTCGTGCGCTATCCGGTCGCGAGTCCCGAAGCCGGACTTGCCGGGGAATCGCGGAAATTCCGCCTTGCGCGCTGGAGCGAGATTGTCGTCGCGCCGCCGGACCCGGATTTTTGACTCAGAGCGCATCCAAGTTGAAACGGAAGGCGATGCTGGCACTGCTGACGATTGCGCATCCATTCGTGGACGCATGTTCCGTGTGCGTGGCCATCTCCGGCGGACTCACGCCCGGACGCATACTGGCTTACAACGCGATCGCGTTCGTGACGCAGCTGCCGCTGGGAATGCTGGCCGATTCGCGGCCGAGATGCGTCCGGGCCATGACGCTGACGGGCATGGCGCTTGCGGCCGGCGCGGCGATTGCGGCGGCATGCGGCGGCGGCGGGTGGATCGCGCTGGTGGCGGCGTGCGCTGGAAACGCGCTGTTCCACCTGGGAGCGGGGAAGCGAATCTTGGACGACACGGATGGTCGCGGGGGGCCGATCGGGCTGTTCGTGTCAACTGGGGCGCTCGGACTGCTGGCCGCGCGGCTCTGGATGGAACGCGCCCCCGCTACCGCGCCATGGGGATTCGCGGCGGCGATGGTTTGCATCGCGGTTGCGGGCGGGGCCGTCCTGCCTGGAGCCTCGGGGAGGTGCCCTGCGAGGACTCTCGCATTTGCATCCGTTTCGCGCTCCGCGCTACTCGCGCTGTTTGCGCTCGTCGCCTGGCGAAGCTGGGCCGGACTGGCCGCAGGCAGACTTTCGCAAGACGGCGGCGCAACCGCCGCCGCGTTGTTCGCCGCCGCGGTCGCAGCCTGGGCAGGAAAGGCGATGGGCGGATACGCCGGGGACCGGCTGGGATGGAAAGCCGTCACCGCGGCCAGCGTGGCGTGCAGCGCCATACTGGCATTCTGCCGGCCATTCGGTGCCACGGCCGGGTGGCTGTCTCTCGTGTTCGTCGCGCAACTGGCGGCAGGCCCCGTCATGTCGGCCCTGTTTCGGGCGGCGGGGCGTCGAAGCGGCGTGGCGTTCGGGGCGAACTGCCTGGGGCTTTTCGCCGGGAGCCTGCCATGACGGACGCGCTTCACGCCATTGCCTGGGAATGGGTGAACATCGCCCTGGAAATCGCGGCGGTATCATGGATTCGGCTCCCGCGATTTCCGCTGGCCGTCGCCGCCGCGAATCTGGCGACACATCCATTATTCATGGTCGCGGTTGGCAGATGGGGGAGAAGTCCGGCGCTAGTCCTGCCGCTTGAAGCGGCGATCGCACTTGCGGAATGGGGAATTCTCGCGGCGATCTACCGCCGCAGGGCGTCGCCTTGGACAATGCTGACGGCGTCGATTGTCATGAACGCATCGAGTTACGGGACAGGCGTCCTGTTAGCACTTTGAACCGCACGACGGGAAGCGTGGCTCTGCGAATCATGCGCTCAAAAAGCGCCTGGCCGGCGGCGTTGCAATCCTGGCGGCGCTTGGCGTAGTATCCGGCGCATGACTGACCATGCGGATTCAGGCGCCTGCGGGCGGCCTTTCTTTTCGGTCGTCGTCGCCTGCTGCGACGTCGAGCCGTATCTGCGGAGTGTCTGGATTCCGTGACGGGACAGGCGTTCGCCGACTGGGAATGCATTGTCGTGGTCGAGGAATCGAAGGACGCGACGGAACGGATCGTTCGCGAATACGCGGCTAGGGATCCGCGCTTCGCCGTCTTCACCCAGCCTCGAAGCGGTTCCCCGGCCGCTCCGCGCAACACCGCGCTCCGCCACGCTAAAGGCGAATACGTCATATTCCTAGACGGAGACGACTCGATCGCGGAAGGGGCGCTGAGGCGGCTTCGCGACGGCATCGCGGCTCATCCCGGCGCCGACCTCTATCCGTGCGCGATCGCCGTCTTTGACGAGCGCCATGGAGTGAGCGGGAAAGTCCGCGACAACTATCCGCCCGATTTCCGCGCGGAGATGACGGGCCCGGAGGCCACCCACGCTCAGGAGTTTCCAGTTCGTCAGCGACCCGTGCCCGATGATGCAGATGACGATATGCCGACTCGGATTCCTGCTCGAAAGCGGGCTGCGGCCGGTTGACGGGTTGCGGTGCGAGGACTGCGAGTTTTCGCCGCGCGCCCTGTATCGGGCCAAGCGCGTGGTCACGCTTCACGAACCATTCTATCTCTACCGCATCCGCCCGAAATCGATCATGACGGCGTCCCCGGACCCGGCGCGCCTGATGCCGGACCGCGCGCGGATACTTCGCTCGAACTACGCGTTCTTCGCGGAGATTTTCTCCGAGCCGGGCTTCGACGCACGACTCGGACCGACGTGGGCGGCAAAATGGCTGAACTGGCCGTATTTCTTTTGGTTCTCGCCAAAAGCCATGCGGCTCGTGTCCCGCCGGACGAGGCGCGAGACACTGTCGCTTGCGTTCAGCGGCGGGTTCGGCGATTTAGACTTGCTGACGAGTTTCTCGACCACGCCCAGAAAAGTCGCCGCCGCATTCCTGAAACTCTTCGTCCGGCACCCCGCCGCAGGGTGGCTGGCCGATGCGTTTTTCCGCTTCGCCTACAATCCGCTTGTCGTTCTGCGCGACCGCGCAAAGCGCTGAATTCCGGCCAAGTCGCCGCGGACCGCCGCGAGGCGGCTGCCAGCTATTTTTCGAACGACGACCGTTCGGGGAGAAT
>CAMOSH010000174.1 GCA_946624575.1 uncultured Verrucomicrobiota bacterium | reverse complement strand
AGATCCGCGAGCGCGGCTACGCCGACAAGTGGAAGGGCGGCAAGCGCCCCGTGACCCTGATCGGCATCAACTTCTCCTCCAAGAAGCGCAACATCGACATCCCGATCATCGAGCCGCTGTAGGTGCCCGTTGATTCCGCCACCGGCAACGGCCGGCGCATGCCAGTACCGGCTCCGCCGGCGACGACCATCGACATGAAAAACAGGACGCGATACTCCGGGCGTACGGTTTCCCCCGCGCAGGCGGCGGAAATACGGCGCGCCTTCCTGAAGGCGGCCGGGCCCTCCTTCGCCACGATGGTCGAGTTCTTCGAGACGATTCCCGAGGTTGCGTTCGTCGCGAAGGACGCGCAGGGAAGGATCGTCCACATGAACCGCTACAACCTGGAGCTCTGCGGGTGGCGCTCGCTCGACGACGTTCTGGGCTACACGTCAGAGGATCTCTACGAGCCCGACCAGGCCGCTGTCTACGCCGGGCGCGACCGCGAGGTGATGGAGACGGGGATCCCGATCATCGAACGGATCTACGGATTCGTGGCGGACCGCTCCACGAGCCTCAACTGCGTGACCGTGCGCCCGATTTCAAGCACCTCGGGCCGCCGCATCGGCACGGCCACGGTGTATTGGCGCGCGCGGCGGACCCTGCAGTCCGAATTCTGGTATGGCCCGATCCGCAAGGCAGTGTCCTACTTGGGTGACCACTACGCGGAAAACGTCACCGTCGCCGGACTCGCCGCGATGGCGAACTACTCCGTGGCGCAATTCCGGAGGCGCTTCCACGAGCTCATGCACCAGTCCCCGACGGAATACCTCGCCGACGTCCGCGTGAACGTCGCCAAGACGCTCCTCAAGACGACAGACCGCAGCGTGAGCGACATCGCCGCCGAAATCGGCTTCTTCGACCACAGCCACTTCATCCGCGTTTTCCGCAAGGCCACGGGCCTGACGCCCCTCGCATACCGGCGTAGCCGGGCCGCGCGGTAGTCCGCGCGGCATGAGCGATTCATACACAAAATAGCCTCGCGAATACAAGACCCCAAGAGGGCGTTTTGGGAGAATTGTAGGCGTCCTTCGGATTCCCAGGACAAAACCCACCCAACACCCTCAAAGGAGAAATCTCATGAACTGTCGAAAAGCAACGGCCGTCACCATTATGGTTCTCTTGGCGCTTGCACATGCTGCCCACGCTGCGATTGTTGACGCAATGGCAGAGGGTTCCTATATTGTAAACGCCGGCGAGACAAACCTTCTTGACATCTGCTCCTGGTCTGGCGGCGGAACGCTGACGAAGGCAGGCGACGGAGTGGCCGTCCTCTGCACAACCAACGCAGCCGTGGGGCCGGATTCCCTCATTGTATCAGCAGGAACGCTCAAACTTGCCGCTCCCGGCACGACCAATCGGTTCTGGCGGGTCACGTTCAAACGTTCGGTACGCACCGCGGATGGTGCAACAGGAGCCTTTCGGTCGCTTGTCATCTGTCCGTTCCGCCTATTCACACGCGACCACAGGGTCGCTGACTACAGCGCAAGTCCGGCTTGGTCGTATTCAAGCACGATTACCGATGCCGCCATGCTGCCCGAGAAGAAAGTCATTTGCTCCCGTTCGGACTTCCATTCGCCGGCAAGCTCCGAATCCGATTCCCTGGTCAACATTACAGCTGGCGAGGTCGGGACTGTCCGGCCTTGGAATCCAACGGTTCTCTTTTCGGCGAATCCCGACAACGCATGCGTTTTCGATTCAGAGCCGTACCCGGTTAACGGAGATTCCAGCACTTGGGTTGTGATGACATTTCGCATCCCAGAGAACGGCCGCGAAGTGGCTGGATACGATTTGTGGGCCAGAAGGTACTCCAGTTATCTCTACCATCCTCGCGACTGGACGCTCGAAACAAGTCCCGACGGCACGCACTGGGCATTGGTGGACTCCCAGACAAATCAGCGCGCCACGGACAATGGCGGAACAGGAAACGGTCGTTGGTACCACTGGGGAGGGAACTCATCCGCAGCGAACGACAACGCCAATCCCTATCGCATTGTTGCGTACCGCATGGGTGGCGGGATTCCTGATTCGGCAGAGGTAAAGGTCATGGCGGGTGCAACGCTGGACGCCTCGCTCGTTTCAGGCGGACAGATGGTCTCCCGTCTGACTATTGATTGCACTGCGGGCGGCGGGACGCTCCGCGGCGTGGCGCTGGCCGCGAACGGGACGCTTAACCTCGTCAACATCCCCGCCGGAACGAAACTGTCCGACTATGTGGTGCCGATTTCGTTCGCGGCCGTGGCAAACACGGTCAACGCGAACTCTTGGGCCGTTCTCGTCAACGGCGTTTCAAGCAACATAAACGTGGTCTGGAAGGACGGTGGATTCTACCTACCAGCATCCGCGACAATCATGTACATACGATAGAAGAAGCAGCTGCATCACGTCCGAATAACTACAGACCATGAAACGAATTATCAACTTCACCGTCCCGTTTCTTTTCTCCGCAGCCGTCTTCGGCGCCGACGGCACCGCTACGCCAGGTGGCGGGGTGGCGTTCACCGCCCCTTCGCAGTCCCGTACTGTTTGGGCGAAGATCGAATGGGTGGACGAAGATGGGAACACCATCGGGATCCCGCGTCATCTCCACCTTCATGGCGATGGTCGCGAACATCGACTCTATTTCGACGGCGCGACGTGCGAGACGTGGACGGGGAACTACGTCAGCGGCGCAAAACCTGAAAAATGGCATGGCGTAGTTAGCGGCTTCCGTGTCGTAAACCAGAGGACAGGCGAAGAGGTGCCTGTCCGCGATATCGAGTTCTGCACCGAAAAGCCCGCGATCCCGCCGGACCTCGTGCTTTCCCACCCGGAAACGCCATTGGCGCTTGACCGTGCGGGGCGTCCCGTTGACATCGAGGTTTGCGTCTTCAATGCCGGAACCATCGCCGCGACGGGCGTCACGGTTCGCGTCGAGGGACTTCCGGATTGCGCCCACGTCGTGAATCCGGAAGCGGCGTTCCGGCTCCGCGATCTCCCCGGCGGCGACACGCTGCTGCACCGCGTTTCAGTCATTGCGGACACGCCATGCAGCTTCACGGCGCGCATCATTTTCTCCGGCGGAAACGCGCCGGAGTTTGTGGCCGATGTCCCTGTGGAGATTGGCCCGTCCCTTGGATTGCCGGACAATCTCGAATACATCCCAGCTCCAAAACCTGTCCTGACCGCGCCATGCGAGGTGGGCGCGTTCTACTTCCCCGACTGGCCGCGAACGCTCATGTGGAGCAAGCTCTGGCGCATTGCGCCTGAGCGGCGTCCGGCGCTGGGCTGGTACAGCAACCTTAATCCAGAGGTGCTGGACTGGCAGATCAAGTGGGCCGTGGAAAACGGCATATCCTTCTACATCGTCGATTGGTACGGCGGACTGGATGAAAACGGAAAATTGTGGATTTCCGGCGACTACTTTGAAAAGGCTTTCGCAAAGGCGCGCTTCCGCCCTTACATGAAGTGGGCGCTCATGTGGTGCAACCACCTCCCTCCCGGATGGAGTCGCGAAGAAGTTTGGACGGCGATGGTGCGGTATTGGATCGACAACCACTTCGGGACGCCGGAATACAAGTTTGTCGATGGCATGCCCTACGTGAGCGTATGGGACGGCGACTGCCTGGAACGAGACAATGGCCCCGGCGGGTGCCGTCGAATGCTTGACAAGGCACGGCAGATGGCACGTGAGGCGGGATACAAGGGTATCTACTTCCAAGCGCAGTGTGGACACTCCCCTGGCGACGTGAAACGCATGGCAGGGTATGGCTTTGACGAGACCACGACCTACCACTATCTCGGCACGGGCGGGCGCCCGCCATTGGCTCCGAAAGTTGGACGCTTCTCAGACGTGGCCGACACGAGCGCCGCCTATTGGCGCAATGCGTTGGCGGAAAGCGACGGAATCGACTTCCTCGCCAATCTCTCTACCGGCTGGAACGACCACCCGTGGAACGACGGTTTTGAATTGCGCGGTCGGACAGTAGATCTTTTCCGGCGCATTTGCGAGGATGCGAAGCGTTTCGCCACCGAGACAGGTATGAAGCGCGTGTGCGTCGCGCCGCTTAACGAGTGGGGGGAAGGCTCCTATGCCGAGCCCAACGGTGAATTTGGCTTCGGGATGTTCGAGGCCGTGCGCGACGTGTTTGGAATCATGCCCGCTGAAGGTTGGCCGACCAACTACGTCCCTGCGGACATCGGTCGAGGCCCTTATCCAACCAAAGACGACAACGGCGGCCCGGCGGGTCGCCACAAAGGAATTGCTTACAGGTAAACGAAAGAGGCAACGAACCATGACGCGCAGAAGCATCGTTTTCACGGAACCAAAAACGGCGGAATGCCTCACGGAGGAGATTCCGGACGTCGCGGACGGCAAGGTGCTTGTCCGGATGGAATACACCGTCGTCAGCGGCGGCACGGAGCGAGCCTGCATCATGGGGATGCCGAATGCCGGCGGAGCCAACTTCCCCAAACGGCTCGGTTACTGCGGCGTGGGGCATGTAGAGCGGACGGGTGAGGCGGCCACCGCCTTTGCCGTCGGCGACAGGGTGCTGGTTTACCACGGCATGCACTCGGACTACAACCTCGTGGACGCTTCCCAGCTCACCAAGGTGGAGGACGACGCCATCGACTCGCTCGACGCCGCCTTCGTGATCATTGCCTCCATGGGCCTCGGCGGCGTCCGCAAGCTTGAGATCGAACTCGGCGAATCGGCGATGGTCATGGGCCTTGGTCTGCTCGGTATGTTCGCCGTCCAGTTCCTGGCCCTTTCCGGGGCGAACCCCGTCATCGCCGCCGACCTCAACCCCGCGCGGTGCAAGCTGGCCCTTGAACTCGGAGCGGACTATGCGCTTGATCCGCTGGAAGACGGTTTTGCGGACAAAATCAGGGCGTTCACGAAAGGACGCGGCGTCAACGGCTGCGTCGAGGTGACCGGCGTGTCGAAGGCGATGTCGCAGGCGCTTGACTGCGCCTCATGGATGGGCCGGATCGCCCTGCTTGGCTGTACGCGCGTCTCGGACTGCGCGGTGGACTACTACCTGAAAGTCCACAGACCCGGTGTGAAACTGATCGGCGCGCACAATTTCGTCCGGCCCAAGTTCGAGAGCTACCCGCACCACTGGACGCACCAGGACGACTGCCGCGCCATCCTCGATTTGATTTCCGCGAAAAAGCTGCGCGTGAGACCCATCGTATCGCGTGTCGCCTTGCCTGACGAGGCCCCCGAAATCTACCGCCAGCTCTGCAACGACCCGACCTTCCCCATCGGCACGGTCTTCGACTGGAGGACGAAATGATCGGCCGCGTGATCGGCATAAAGCGAACGGACTGCTAGGCAACCCGTGACGAAGAATCGAGGCGAATCCAGACAGCCACGAACCATTTTCCAAGGAATGACAACCATGAAGCGATTTGAGAACAAATCCGCCTTCGTCACAGGCGCGGGCGGCTATATCGGCAGCGTCACCGCCAAGATGCTGGCTGCGGAAGGCGCGAAGGTCGGCGTCTGCGACATCAACGAGGAGACATGCGCACAGACGGTACGCGCCATAACGGAGGCCGGCGGCACGGCAATCGCCGTCCCCGCCGACGTCAGGGACTCCGCATCCGTCGATGCCGCCGTGGCGAAGACCGTTGCGGCTTTTGGCGGCCTCGACATCATGGTCCACGTGGCTGGCGGCAGCGCACGGAAGGATATCAAATGCCTGGCCGACCAGAGCGACGAGGTGATTCTGCGTGTCCTTGGCGTGAATCTGCTTGGCGGAATCTGGACCAGTCGCGCGGCAGCGCGCATCATGCGCGAACAGGGGCGCGAACGTGGGGGCCGCATCGTCAACATCTCCTCGCTCGTCGGCGTGAACGGGCTCTGGGGCTGCACCGACTACGCGGCGTCGAAGGGCGGGATCATGTCGATGACCAAGGCGCTCGCCAAGGAAATGGGGCCGTTCGGCGTCACCGTGAACTCCGTCGCGCCGGGCTGCGTCCAGCGTCCCGGCACCGGCGCGGACGACAGCGACTACGCGCTCAAGACCAACTTCCTCGGCAAGAAGTGCGAGGCGACCGACATCGCGGAGACGATACTCTTCCTCTGCTCCGCCGCCGCGCGCTTCGTCACCGGGCAGACCTGGATCGTCGATGGCGGCCGCGGCCTCGGCATGAAGGGAACGGACTGCTAGCGATCGTGGACATCTGGCTTCAAGCCAAGTTGATTGCCGACGGCATGCGGATTCCGGGATTGGGAAAGGATCAGGCATGACCCCGACCGGATGCCCGGACTTCACGGTGGAACTTCCGCACGGGCGTGGGGGCGCGGTCGTGCGCGCCGCCGATTTCGGATTTTCGCAGGAGGGCGACAAGAACGCGGCGGGCGTAAACCGCGCGCGAGGCCGGCGTGAAGCGCCTCGTCGAACGCGACGACCCGCGCGTCGTCTTCACGGAGCATTTGTCCGGTGTAGCGACGGCGCCCCCGTTGTCGCAAAGGGGGAGCAAGCGGCGGCGAAGCGCCGTCGCTACGGCACTCGTCGTCGCCGTCAACACGCGCGACGAGCCGGTCGCCTGCCCGATCCGCGTCGGCGGCGAAGTCCGCCGCGTCTGGAACGGCTCGCTCAAGGACGGCATTCTCCGCATTCCCGCAAACGACGGCTGCGCTTTCGAGATTGAAATCCGAGAGGGAAAATGATGGGAAAAGAAATTGCAGGTCCGTATCCGCTACTTGTGACGCCGTGGACGGAGGACGCGAAACTCGACACCGAGGTTCTCGTCAGGGAGGCGCGATACGTGGCGTCGTTCGACGTGGGCGGGTTCATCTGGCCCACTGCCGGAGAAGTCCTTTGGAACCTCTCGACCGAGGAATACGAGGCCGGAATCCGCGTCCTCGCGACGATTGAGGGCGCGCGGAAGATTGTCGCCACTTGCCCCGGCAAGACGAGCGCCGAGGCGCTGGCGCGCGCCGCGCTCTTGCAGCGCATCGCCGACGAAACTGGCGCCCGCATGGCCCTCCTCGCACGCATGCCCAACGACGCGGCCGACCAGGCGGCCATCGAGGCGCACTACCGCGCGCTGGCTGGCGTCGCGCGGATGCCGGTGATCGTCCAGACCTTCAACGACGGCAAAAGTCCGCAGCCCGACGTCGATGTGCTGGTGCGCCTCGCCCGCGACTATCCCGCCATCTACGGCTACGTAAAGGAGGAGTCGCCCGGCGGCAAGGTGAACGCGCGCATGGCGGAGCTGCTCCGCCATCCGGAGATCAAGACCGTCCTGAGCGGCTTCGGCGCGAAGGCGTGGATGTTCCAGGGCACGAAGATTGGCACGGACGGCGTGATTTCGCAGCGGCCGCACTACGCGCCGCTTTTCGGGCGCATCTACGCCCTCATGAAAGAGGGACTCCAGAGCGACGACCCGGAACTCGCGGACGCCTTCTGCAAGCTGCTCTACCTGAGCAACCTCGGCGACACGTTCGGGGAAACTGACGACATGATGCGTGGCCCCCATCTCTACGTCCTGCAACGGCTCGGCATCTTCCGCAACCGCCTCACGCGCGACGGCGACGGCAACCTCACCGACTACCCGATGACCGAGTTTGAAATGCGCGAAGTCGAGCAGCGCATGCGCTACTGCGGGCTTCTCATGGAGGGAGCGGAATGACCTGGGCCGCGTTTGCGCTGGTGCTGCTTTCCGCGACGCTCGACGCCTCGTGGAACCTTCTCGCGAAGAAGGAGCGGATGACCGTCCCGCTCTACGCGGCGGCGATCACCAGTAACTCGATCCTCTTCTCATGGTATCTCGCGTTTGCGCCGGTTTCGCCGGCGTCGCTGCCGCGGGCGTTCTGGATCCCGTGCGCGGTCGCCGTCGCTGCCACGGCGCTTTTCGCCATCGGCCTCCCACTTGCCTACCGTTTCCTCGACATGACGACGGCCTATCCGATGATGCGGGCGCTGCCGATCCTGCTGGTGGCGGGCGCGACCTCGGCCTTCGGCATCGGAACGCCGCTCTCCGGCGCGGCGAAGGCCGGCATGGCGCTCGTGTTCGCAGGGTGCCTTGTCCTGGGGATGCGGCCTTCCGGCCGCGTTCGCAGGACGCGGCTGAAAGCCACATCCCCCGTTCGCCAGACGCGGCTGAAAGCCGCATCCCCCGCACGGTGGGCCGGGTTTCTCTTTGTGCTGCTCGTGGCAGTCGGGACGACCGTCTACACGATCTTCGACAGCCAGGCCGTCGCGGCGCTGCGCGCGGTGGCGCCCGGCGAGGCGGCGCGCAGGACGGCGCCGCTCTTCTACTACGAAGTCCGGGCCCTCCTGACCG
>CAMOSH010000173.1 GCA_946624575.1 uncultured Verrucomicrobiota bacterium | reverse complement strand
GTCCCTTCTGTCCCTTTCGTCCCTGACCTTTCAACTTTTCAACCTTTCAACTTTTCAACCTTTCAACTGGGCAAAGCCCCGGACACATCGGCCCGCGCGATTTCGTCCTTTGCGTTCTGACAAAGTTTGGTCACGCCCAGTTGGCTACACCGAGTTGACGTGCGCGACGGCGTCGGTGTGCGCCTTGCGCCAGACTTTCGGAGAAACCGAGTGCCGCAGCTTGAAGCGCCGGCGGAAATACGACGGCGAGGCGTAGCCGGCGTCGTCGGAGATCTGGGCGATGGTCAGCATCGTCGTGCGCAGCAGCGTTTCGGCATGGGCGAGGCGCATCGACTCGATGGTTTCCGTCAGCGTTTCGCCGAACCGTTTCCGGTACACCCGACCGAGGTAGTCCGGATTGCACCGGATGGCGGCGGCGATCGTCGCGGTGGTGTAGCGGGAGGAACGGAATTCGAGACGGAGCCGTCTCCGGGCGGCGGACGCCAGCACGTCGCCGCCGCGCCCCGTTTCGTCTTCCGAGGGGTCGGGGGCCAGGGGCTGCCGCGCGAGTTCGCAGAAGACGAGAGCAAGAAGCCGGTTGCAGACCTCTTCGTTTCCGGGGACGCGCTGCTCGGAGAGCAGGGCGTCGCACCAGAACGCGACGGCCTCGTAGCGCACGGCCGTTCCGCTCGCCGGAAAGGCGCGCTGGCGCGCCTCGTCCGGACGCATGTGGATCCAGTAGAAGGCCAGGTCGCGCGAATACGGCCGCGTTCCGCCGTGTTCGACGCCAGCCGGCAGAAGCAGGAACCGCCCCGGCCCGAGATCGTAGGCCCGGTCTCCGACGCGGATGCCAAGCGAGCCCGCCGTGACGAAGATGAGTTCCGAGTCGGGAATCGTCCGTGTCTCGTGCTTCCCCCTTCCGGCGGAAATGAACTTGCCCATGTTGACGAACTCGAACGCGAAGGGATCCGTCCGGCTCCCGTTTTTCCGAAGTGTCTTGCGCATCGCCATCGTTTCTCCGTGGCCCCCATTCTGCGCGACCGACCGGAAAATGGCAAGACGCAACGCGCGGAAAAGTCGGAATCGTTCCGCTTTTCTACGGTTCCCGGCTCTTGTCTCGGCGGGATTCCAAAGGTATAGTCGAAGACGTTTCGCGGCGCTTTCGCCGCACGCCCATTTCTGCCTTCCCCGATGAAATTCCGTTCCCCGAAACCCGAAGCAGTCCGTCTTTGCGATCCCGTGCTGGCCCCGCGCCAGGCGGCGAACCGCGCCGCGACGATTCCCTCCTCGCTGGATTTCTGCGAAAAGACGCACCGCATCGACGCTCTCCGCCTCGACTGGGACGAATCCCGGGATTTGAGACCGCACCACTTCTGGGACAGCGACGTCGCGAAGGTGATGGAGGGCATGGCGCGCGACCTGCGCATCCACCCCGATCCGGCGCTCGCGAGGAAACTTGACGGGCTGGTCGCCGTCGTCGCCGCCGCCCAGCGTCCGGACGGCTACCTCAACTCGTTCTACACGCTCACGGCACCGGACAAGCGCTGGTCGAACCTGCGCGACATGCACGAGCTCTACTGCGCGGGCCACCTGATCGAGGCGGCGGTCGCGCACTTCGAGGCGACCGGCTCGCGCGTCTTTCTCGACGCGGCGTGCTGTTACGCCGATCTCATCGGCTCCGTTTTCGGGCGCGGCAGGGGCAAAAGGCGCGGCTATCCCGGCCACGAGGAGCTGGAACTTGCGCTCTGCCGTCTGGCCGCCACGACCGGGAGGGCGAAATACCTGCGCCTCGCGAAGTATTTCATCGACGAACGCGGCCGCGCGCCCAACTACTTCGAAGCCGAGGGCAGCCCGGTCCGCCACCCGCTTTCCGACTATCAGGCCGACGCCCCGGTGCGCGAACAGGCGGACGCCCACGGGCACGCCGTGCGCTGGGCCTATCTCGCGTGCGGCATGGCCGACGTCGCCGACGCGACCGGCGACGCGGGGCTTCTCGAAGCCGCGCTGCGCATGGAGAAAAACGCCACGGAGCGCCGGATGCTCGTCACGGGCGGGATCGGCACCTCCCCGTGGGGCGACGAGCGCTTCGAGAACGACTGGCACCTGCGCAACAAGGACGCCTACGCCGAAAGCTGCGCCTCAATCGGGCTCGCGCTTCTCGAAAAGCGCCTCCACGCGATCACGGGCGACGCCCGCCACGTCGACGTCATGGAGCGCGCGATCTACAACGGCGTCCTGTCCGGCGTCTCCCTTTCCGGAGACCGGTTCTTCTACCAGAATCCGCTCGAATCCAACGCCGACTCGCGATGGCCGGCGCAGCGGCAGTCGTGGTTCGCCTGCTCGTGCTGTCCCACGAACTTCTGCCGCTTCCTGCCGCAGCTCGGAGAGCTATGCTGGGCGCTCGCGCCGGACGGAGGAGAGGTGCGGCTCCTCGTTCCCGCCGCCTCCGCGCTCGACCTCGACAACGGACTACGGCTTGTAGTCGAAGGCGATTATCCATACGACGGGAAGATAACGGTGCGGGTCGAAGGGCCTAGGGAGCCTAGGGGTCCTAGGGATTCTAGCCGTCCTAGGGGTCCTAGGGATTCTAGCGATCCTAGGGATTCTAGGGATTCTAGCCGTCCTAGCGCCCCCAGTCTCTTCGCGCTATCGCTGCGCATTCCCGGCTGGTGCCGCCGCTTCGCGCTCGCCGTCAACGGCCGGCGCGTCCGCGCCGCCGCGAAGGGCGGCTTTGTCTCCGTCCGCCGCGCATGGGCGCCGGGCGACGCCGTGACGCTCGACCTCGCGATGCCGGTCGAAACCGTCCGCGCCCATGCGAACGTCGCGGACGACGCCGGGTGCGTCGCGCTCCAGCGCGGCCCGCTCGTCTATGCACTGGAAAGCGTGGACAACGGACCGGACCTGCATCGCTTTGAAATCGACGCCTCGCAGGACTTCGCGCTCGTCCAGCCGCGCGGCCTCCCGCGAGGCACGATGGCGATCCGTGGGCGCGCCCTCGTCCGCGAACGCCCCGGCGACGAACTCTACTCCTCCGCCGTCCCGCGCGTCCGCCGCCGCGTCTTCACCGCGATCCCCTACGCCCTCTGGCAGAACCGCGGTCCGTCCGAAATGCGCGTCTGGATCCGCGAGACGCCGCCAACCTCCACTTCTTTCCCCGCACGGCGCGGCGGAAACAATGGCAACAACCACAACGGAGCAAATCCATGAACGAATGCAAAGCATCATGCGGCGGGAGAAATGCCCCGGCCCGTTCGCTGATCACCCCGGTCAAGATTGCAGCGGCAATTGCTGCGGCCATACCGCTCGCGACGCACGCCACGCAAATCGCGCGCGACGCCAACGCGGAAATCATCCGTCAGCAGAGCGGACGAACCATCTACATTTATCGGCAGAGCGGATCAATCACCGTCACCGAGGCCGGAACGGTTGATATTCTCCTTGTCGGTGGCGGTGGCGGCGGCGGCGCGTCATACACCTCCGATGACAGATTTGCTGGCGGTGGCGGCGGTGGCGGCGGGGTTCTCTACTCCCAGTCGGTTGCCGTGTCGCCCGGCACATACTCCATCACGGTTGGCAACGGCGGTGCCGTTGGAGAAAACGGTGGAAACACAACGGCGTTTGACCTCACCGCCTATGGAGGCGGCGCGGGCGGAAACGGAGACAAAACCACTGGAAACCCTGGTGGAGACGGCGCAAGCGGCGGCGGCGCGGCGCACTATGAGGGGAACAACGACAACGGAAACGACATTGCCGGAGGTTCAGTTCTGTATTCGTCTCAAGGCAATCTGGGCAACGCTGGCGGTGTGTCGTCCCACCAATGGGCTCCAGGCGGTGGCGGCGGTGCCGGAAGTCCCGGCATGAGCGGCACCGGCGGCATTCCCGGCGCTGGTGGCGATGGAGTTGAAATTGCCATCATTGGGTCGGGCGACTACTACGGTGGCGGGGGAGCCGGACGACGTTCGACGAGAACGAGCCCCTCTACGGCTGCGAAAAACGTTTCCGGCGGCAATGGCGGCGGCGGCGCTCTCGAGAATGGGGTCCCTCAGGCTGGCAAAGACGGACTTGGCGGAGGCGGCGCCGGCGGTGCGCCCGGCGGCAGCGGTGTTGTGATCGTCGCGTTTACGCCATCTGCGACAGTTGTTGATCGCGGTTGGTTCGAGGGTGCGGGAGGAGACGAAGTCGTGACAAACAAGGTTTCCGGATTTCGGGAGGTTTCCCGCACCTTCCGCCGCAGCGGAACGCTCACGCTCGTTGGAAGCGGAACGGTGGACGTTCTCGCCGTAGGAGGAGGTGGTGGCGGAGGGACCATCGACGGAACTGGAACCAATCCTCGTGGTGGGGCCGGCGGGGGAGGCGGAGGTGTCGTTTACTACACAAATCTCATCATTTCTGCCGGAACCTACGCCATTGAAATCGGCGAAGGGGGAGGCGTGTCGACAAACGGTTTTCCGACGCATGGACTTGGCGTCACGGCCTTTGGCGGCGGCGCGGGAGCGGACGGTTCCTATCAAACAAACATCGATCGCAAGGGAAAGAACGGAGCAAGTGGCGGTGGTTCCACAATCTACTTCAACGCAAGTTCCAGCACCTACGGCGACGAATTTCCCGGCGGCGCCGCCGTCTATGCGGCATACGGCAATCTGGGCAATGATGGCGGGGTTTGCAAACATGCGTATGCCCCTGGCGGCGGTGGCGGCGCAGGCACCTCAGGTGGAAACGGCGAGGGTGGCGTCCCTGGCGCTGGCGGTGCCGGCGTGGAGGTCGCCATAGCCGCAGTCGGCGAATACTACGGAGGCGGAGGCGCCGGCTACCGCTATACTGGCAATAAATACCAGCTTGCGAGAGGTGGTCTCGGTGGCGGCGGCAGTCTCGAATTGCAAGGCGAAGCAAGCCCCGGCGAGGACGGCAGGGGAGGCGGAGGTTGCGGCGGCCAGCGCGGCGGCAGCGGCGTGTTCGTCATCCGTTACCGCCTAAAGCCTACCGCGACTACGATAATCATGCGATAAGCCCAAATGGGCAATCTGCGAGGTATTAATGACATTTGTACGTCTCCTTTGCGTGGCCATTTGCGCCGGAACGACTGCCCTTGCCGCGCCGGATTTCACGGTGCGCATGGGCGCGTTCCCCGATGGCGAGACACCGGCGTTCACGCAAGGCGCGGTTGTGGAGGTTGTGGTGTCGAACGCCAGCGGGAGCGTGATTTCGGGCGAGGCGACGCTTTGCGTGGAGCGCTGGGACTGCGAGGCGGGAGGATCGCGCTTCTGCGCGACTGCGGACGCCCTGGAGCGCGTCCCTCCCGAATCTATCCCATGGCTTCCCGGCGAAGTGCGTCGCTTTTCGCTCCCCACGGCCGACTTGCCTCCAGACGGCTACATCCTCAGGGTTGTGGACAATGCCGGGAAGCCCCTCTCAACGTCTCGCAACTTCGGAGTCTTCGCGGCATATAAGCCGCGCGAACTGTTCGGCATCGGCAACGGAATGGTCTGTGAATTCGGGCTTGGTCGCCGCTATTGCGGGGTCACTAACGCCATGGAAGCGCGCGACCTCGCCCCCGTCGCGATTGGCAAGGGCGATGCATTTGAAGCAGCCATTGTCGGCGCGCCCCAGTCCGTGGAATGCGGCGTTGGATACCCGTCCAAATCCGGCGTTCCCTTCGTGAACACACCGGACGGCCGAAGCCTCCACCCCTACTCGCCAGCCGGGCGCGACGAATTGCTGCGCTCCGCATGCGTCTTCGGGGAAAGGGCCGCGCGGAATCCGCAATGGGCCACGGCAAAGCTACGCAACGAGATGTTCTATCTCGGGCGCGGCGCCTTCGTTCCCGACGCCTGGGCTGACGCCGACTTCAGACTCTTTCTCAAACAGCGCTACGTCGGCGATCTCGCACGCCTCAACTCGGCGTGGGGAACCGACTTCACGCATTGGGAAGAGCCAGCGCAGCCTATCTCCGCATCCGGTGGCACGGGCCAGTTCGCGAAAATCGGCGGCGAGGCACTCGACTGGATGGCTTCAATGGGGAAGTTCACGCCTGAATCCAAAGAGGCGGTTCGACGCAATCCGGCGCAGTCGATGGACTGGTTTCGCTGGCGCGCCGCGTCGGTGAACAAGTTTTATTCAGACTACATTGCGTATGCGAAGAAAGCCGCTCCAAGCGCAAACGTTCTCTACGGAAACAACTACCCGTGGCCGAACTACTTCGCCCATATCGTCTGGCCGCAGTGGCGTGCGCACGACGTCCTGCTTCTTGATCTGCAATACGTCTGCGGCTTCCCGAAGACGCTTGGCAACAACGAGGAGATGATCGACATCCTTGAAGCGGCGGAGTCCATCGGAAACCGCTTTGGCAAGCCTATCTGGGGGCGGGAGGTCTATTACCAGCCCCGTTATCCCGGCGAAGTCGCGGCGCTGCAGAACTGGGCCATGGTCGCACACGGCATGGATGTGGCGCTCGACTTCGCCTGGAAGCCATACGCAGACCGGGACCGCGAAATATTCAAGTCGGGGCCGAAATCGTGGAAAAAAACCGAATCTCCGCCCATGTGGTTTATGATTGACGTGGACGGCACACGCCTTCCCGGCTACCACGCCGCAAAGCGCTCAGCTGCCGAGGTTGCCGCATTCCACGCCAAGGTCGATGCGCGGCGGTTGCGGCGCATTCCTGGCGAAACCGCTCTCTACTGGTCGACGGAAACGTCCGTTTACATCATGTACCAGACGTTCGACCGCCCATACGCGAGTCCGTTCGCGCAGGCACGGCCTGACATCACGGCCGGGCTTCGCTACCGTGGCGCTCGCGTCGAGTTCCTCGATGACGCCATGCTTGGCGAACTCACGCCGGAGCGGTTTTCCGTGTGCGTCGTGCCGCCAGCGCCAGTCGTCACTGACGCGGCGCTTGCCAAGTTGCGGGCATACGCGGAGCGTGGCGGTCGTCTCGTTCTCTTCGAGCCGTTCAACACGCTTGATGTGAACCTGCGGCCAAAGGCCACGACTGAAGCTGGCGTTGCCGATTGGGAAGGCGACATTGTTCGCGTTGAAGATTTCCCCGGCCGCTACAACTCCTGCCCGCATGATCCGGAGTCCTACGCGGGATGGTTTGATGGCTTTGTTCGGGATGCTGGCATTCCCCGCAGCGCATGGTGGGAGAACAACGCCCCGTATGAGACCGGCGAAGAGAATCTCAAACCGGGCGAAGGTCGTCCCGTTGTCGAGGTCGTGGTGCGCCAGCACGAAACGACGGGGCGACGCTACGTCTTTGTCCTCAACAAGGGCGGTACTGGCACTGGCCGTCTTCGTGGCCCTGTCTTCGCAAATGCGTCGCTCAGCAACGCACTCACCGGCGAACCTGCTTCTCCCGAATTCCCTCTGCCAGCATTTGGTTACCGAATCCTTGAAATTGCCAGTAAACGGGAAACAAGAGAAGATGTGCAAGTTCACGAATAGAATAGCCGTTTTCGCCGACCTGCACTATACGGTTGAGTCCGGCAGACTAAAGGGGGAAGTCCTGCGCTGGGCCGTCAGGGAGGCTTCACGGCGCGGGTGCGAGGCCATCGTCTGCGCCGGCGACATGATCGGCAGCGGTCGCAAGCCCGAGGCGGTTCCGACGGACCACCCGCCCTGGAAGACGTGGATTTCCCCGGCGAAGGAGGCGATGCCGCTGGCGTCATCGACGGTGACTGTGCCGTTGCCGGTCTTGACGAGCGAGGCGGCGCCGGAAAGGCTGACGCCGTTCGCCGTGAGCGCCTGGCTAAGCGTCATGTCGGCGTCCACGATGATGGTCACGGTCGGCGTGGCGGCGTTTTCCTGCCATGTGGCCATGGAGGCCGTGGACGTTTTGGCCGCGCATAGCGCGGTCGCGAGAGCCGCCGAGGCGGCGAATGTCTTTGCAGTATGCATGGTGGGTCCTTTCATTTCGGCTGCGGAGCACTTCTCCGCGAGACGGGATTAATTCTACCATGCCGCCATTTGGCGAGTGGGCGATTTGCGAAAAGTTTTTCGCGTCGTCGCATTTGAGATCTTGGGGGGGATGCCGGCGGCGACGCGGTCTGCCTTCCGCTATACATGACCCCTCTCCTCGACCGACCTCTGTCCCCGCGGTCAAGGCCAGACTTATCCCGTTTTTTCCAGACAGCCTTTTTCGATCCCAAACGCCCCCCGGACGACCTCTGCGAGCACGACCTCGCCGTGCATCGCGCGCTGCTGCCGATGTGCGGGCTTCCCGTGTCCGGCGCGGCAACGGTGCGGTGAGCGCAAGCGCCGAACCCCGACGGCGCATATCCGTTATCCTCTCGTCCATCGGCGTGTTCGGGTATGGTGCATGGGGTGTGACCAAAGCCTGTCCGTGCAGCGGAACGCAAAGATCGCAAGGGAAATAG
>CAMOSH010000172.1 GCA_946624575.1 uncultured Verrucomicrobiota bacterium | reverse complement strand
GCCATCGCCGGAAGAAGGCGCGCCGGAAGAAGACGGGCGAAGGAAAGCCACTCGCCGCGGCAGGGAAGTGGCAGGTCGGCGGCGGCCGCCTCCAATTTCGCGGTTTGTTGCGTGTCCATGCCCGGAATCATACCTGAATCCCCCGTTTTTGCAAACGGATCAAATCGCCCGCGCCACCGGCGCCGAGGGGCGCTGCCGCGCCCCAAAAACAGCCGGGCCACGCGATTGTGGTGGCAAACAGGGCGTTTTGTGGTAGAATTCCCGGCAGGAGGTACAACACGAACATGGACACGACAATCCCGCAATCAGCGGTCCGCACCAGGTACCGCGTGCCCTACGCCGACACCGACATGATGGGCGTCGTCTACTACGGCAACTACCTGACGCTCTTCGAGCGCGCCCGCAACGAGCTCATGCGCGCGACCGGGCCGAGCTACGCCCAAATGGAGCGCGAGGGGCTGATGCTGCCCGTGATCCAGGCACACGTCGACTACCGGTCCCCAGCCCGCTACGATGACGAGCTGGAAATCGCCGCATGGCTCGACGAGGCCCGGGGCGCCCGCTGCACCGTGCGCTGCGCAGTGCTTCGCGATGGCGAGACGCTCGCCACTGGCTGGACGGTCCACGCCTGCGTCGACGCCAAAACAAGGCGCCCGGCGCGCCTGCCGTCCTGGCTGTCGGCGCGCCATTTCACGCCGCCCGAAGGGGATTCTCGACCTGTTTCTTGATTCCTCCGGGGGAATGTGGTAGACTTTCAGCCACTTTTGCAACACCGGGCCGTCCCGGTCCCCCGCCCCACCCGTACACAGCCAAGCAAGCAAAGCGTCCAGCCAGTCCGTCGGCGGCATTCTGCAAAGCCGCCCGCAATCCGTCACGATGTCCAATCCGTTCACAGTACTGCGCACCCAGGAAGTCCTGCCCGGCAACGAAGCCAGGCGCGGGATCCTGCTCACAGCGCACGGCGCGATTCGGACACCGGTGTTCATGCCGGTCGGGACGCAGGGCACGGTCAAGACGCTGGAGCCGCGCGACCTGCGCGACCTCGGAGCGCAAATAGTCCTGGGGAATACATACCACCTCATGCTCCGCCCGGGCGCGGAGACCATCGCCGAGGCGGGCGGATTGCACAAATTCATGGGATGGAACGGGCCGATTCTCACGGACAGCGGTGGATTCCAGGTATTTTCGCTCGACCGGCTCCGCAAGATACAGGACGACGGCGTGAAGTTTCACTCGCATCTGGACGGCTCCACCGTGTTTCTTGGGCCGGAGCGCTCGATGGCTGTGCAGCGCGCCCTCGGGTCAGACATTGCGATGTGCTTCGACGAATGCATGCCCTGGCCATGTTCGCGCGAATACGCGGTCGCCTCCGTTGCAAAGACTCTGTCCTGGGCCGCGCTTTGCGCGGAACAGCCGCGCGCCCCGGGGCAGCTGCGCTTCGGGATCGTCCAGGGCGGAATCTATGCGGACCTGCGCCGGAAATGCGCCAGCGAGCTGACTGCAATCGGATTCGACGGGTACGCGATTGGCGGCGTAAGCGTCGGAGAACCCGAAGACGCGCTTCTGCGCGGGCTGGAATACGGCGTCGGCGCGCTTCCCGCAGACAGGCCGCGCTACCTAATGGGCGTCGGGGACAGAATCCAGATCGTCGAGGCGGTGGCGCGCGGGGTGGACATGTTCGACTGCGTGAGCCCCACTCGGCACGCGCGCAACGGCTCCGCCTTCGTGCGCACGGGTTCGCTTCAGGTGAAGGCCGGGCGCTTCGCCCGCGATTTCCGCCCCGTGGAAGAGGGGTGCGACTGCTACTGCTGCCGCAACTTCACCCGCGCGTACGTCCGCCATCTGCTGAACGCCCGCGAGATACTGGGCGAAAGACTGCTGACAATCCACAACATCCATGCGTACGCGGTCTTCATGCGCGAATTGCGCGCCAGTATCGACGCGGGCGAATTCGATCTCTTCCGCGAACGCGCCTGGGCCGACCTGCGTTCCGCCAGGCCGCCGGCCATGGCCGGTTGAAAAGTTGAAAAGTTGAAAAGTTGAAAAGTTGAAAAGCTTGCCGACTGAAAAGTTTTTAGAAAAAGAAAATCCGAATCGAAAAGAATTCTTCCCTGAAACCCGACCCGCTAGACAATCCATGAATTTCTTCATCGCATCGACATTCGCGCAGGCGCCGGCCGGCGCCCCGCTAGCCAACCCTGCCTCCGGCATGGCGCAGTTTTTCCCGCTCATAATCATTTTCGCGATCTTCTACTTCCTGATGATCCGCCCGCAGCAGCGCAGGGAGAAGGAGCGCAAGGAAAAGGTGTCCGCCCTGCGCGCCGGAGCGCGCGTCCTCTTCTGCGGCGGCATGATCGGCACCATCGAGGAAGTCCTGCCTTCTTCGTTCCTGATCAAGATCGCATCGGGCGCGGTGGTCGAAGTCGTGCGGGCGGCCGTGGAAACCCCGCTTCCCGATCCGGCGCCGGCCGACGCCAAGGACAAATCTCCCAGCCAGGCGCAATCCAAGTAACAGAGGCCGCTCCGGCACCAGCGCCGGATTCGCGGCTCGTTCCCACTTTCAACAATCCGGAACCCGAAGTTCCGCCAACAACAAAAACAAAACATGAAATCCTCCCTGTGGTGGAAATGGTTCGTCATTTTCTTCCTGACGGCCGCCTCGTTCTGGCTCGCAATGCCAGCTTCGAAAAAAATCAGACTCGGCCTCGACTTGCGCGGTGGTTACAGCTTCACCGTCGAGCTCGACAAATCGACGCTTGAGGAAACGATCAGGGAACGCTACCCGGACGCGTCTGACGATGAAATCGCCACGCGTGTCAAGGAGGCGATCGAGACCGCCGACGACACGGCCGTGGAAATCATCCGCAACCGCATCGACGCCATCGGCACCGAGGAGCCCGTCATCACCAAGGGCAAGAACGGCCGCATCTACGTCCAGATGCCCGGCGCCGACGCCGCCCAGCGCGACCGCGCCGAGAAAACCATTCGCTCCGTCGCGTTCCTCGACTTCAGGCTCGTGTCCACCCGTTCGGCCGATCTTTCGCGCAAGCTGCTCGACAAGGGCGTCGCGCCTCGCGGCTACAAGGTGTCCGAAATCGGATCCAGGGGTCCCTGCTATACGCGCGTGAACAGCATTCCCGAACCCGATCCTCGTTCGCTGCGCCAGTTCGGCAATCCGCCGCCGGGATACATCTTCATGCTCGAAAAGAGCCGGATCGGCGACACCGAGGTCTACTACCCGATTTTCGTCGCCCGCCGCGCGGAACTCTCCGGCGACAAGCTCGCCCGCGCCGGAATCTCGAACGACGAGATGACCGGTGAAATGCAGGTCACGCTGCGCTTCAACTCGGAAGGCTCCCGCAAATTCGCCGAGGTCACGCGCAAGAACTGCGCGACCGCCACTCGCCAGGGTCGCCAGCTGGCGATCGTTCTCGACGGGATGGTCTACTCCGCCCCGGTCCTGCGCGAGCCGATCACCGGAGGCACCGCCGTCATCACCGGGTCGTTCACGCTCGAAGAGGCGCAGACCCTCAAGAACGTTCTCAACGCCGGCGCGATGCCGGCGCCGCTCAAGTTCCTCGGCAAGCGCTTTGTCAACCCGACTCTGGGCGAGGACTCGATCGCAGACGCCAAGGTCGCCATCGCCGTCGGCGTGGCAGGCGTGCTTCTGTTCATGATGCTGTACTACCGCGCCATGGGACTAGTGGCCGACCTGGCGCTCGTCCTCAACTTCGCGCTCCTTCCGCTGTGCGCGGTCGTCACGTCCGGCCTGCTTTCGCAAATCGCCGGCGACGCGACTCTCTCCGGCGGATCGCTGCTGCGCCTGCCCGTGCTGACGCTCCCCGGCATCGCCGGCATCCTGCTTTCCGTGGGCATGGCGGTCGACGCGAACGTCCTGATCTACGAACGCACCCGCGAGGAAGTCCGCGCCGGAAAGACCGGGTTCCAGGCGGTGCTTGCCGGATACAGCCGCGCGTTCAGCGCGATTTTCGACGGCAACCTGACAACCGTCCTCACCGGCATCATCCTCTTCGTCGTCGGCACCGGTTTGGTGCGCGGATTCGCGGTCACGCTCGTCGCCGGCATCGCCGCGTCGATGTTCACCGCGCTTTTCGTGACGAAGACCGTTTTCGTCTCCGCGCTGCCCGAACAGACGTCCTGGAAGCCCGGCATGATGGAGGCTGTCCGGCCCGACGTCGCGATTCCGTTCTCCAAGTACTTCACGAAATTCGCGGCAGTGGCCGTCGCGGTGATCATCGTCACGCTTGGCCTCACAATCGCCAAGGGGCTGAAGAACCCGGCTAACGTGTTCGCGGTGGACTTCACCGGCGGCGCCCGCGTGTCGTATTCCGTCAAGCCCGCGTCACAGCAGGCCGCAGCCGAGGAGCAGGCGCCCGCCGCCGCCGAGACCGCTGCCGAGGACAAGGCCGAAGCGCCAGCCGCTGAAAAGGCCGAAGCCGCTGCCGAGGACAAGGCCGAAGCGCCAGCTGCTGATAAGGCCGAAGCCGCCGCCGAAGAGCAGGCTCCAGCCGAAGTCGCCGAAGACGAACAGCCCGCTACGGAAGCGCTTTCTAACGAAGCGGAGAAGTTCTCGGCCAGCCACGACTCGCTGCCGTCCATCGCCGCGATCCGCGCCGCCGCGCAGGCCGCCGGCATCGACGACGCCGACCCGCAGTACCAGTTCTCCAGCGAGGGCGCGTTCCTCGAAATCAAGACCGTTCACACCGACATCGGCGGCGTCGAGGTCAGCGAGGCGCTCAACGCCGCGCTCCAGGACGCGACGAACCCCGAACTCGCGAAGGCCGAGTTCACGTTCCTGGACATCGACTCGATCGGCTCGCAAATCGGCTCGGAAATGAAGCGCACGGCGTTCCTCGCCATCGCTCTCTCCACGCTCGTGATGCTCGTCTACGTCGGGTTGCGCTTCGAATTCGGCTTCGGCCTCGGCGCGATCGTCGCGCTGTTCCACGACGTGCTGATCACGATCGGCATCTTCGGGGTCCTGCCCTTCCAGTTCAACCTCACGATCGTCGCCGCGCTCCTTACGATCGTCGGCTACGGCGTCAACGACACGATCGTTCTCTTCGACCGCGTGCGCGAGGAACTCAAGCGCGACCAGAAGTCGGACTTCGCGCCGCTCGTCAACCGCTGCATCAACACAACGCTGTCGCGCACGGTGCTCACGTCCGTGACCACGCTTGTGCCCGTCGCCGCGCTCGTTCTCTTCTGCAAGGGAGACATCCGCGGCTTCGGCGTGTGCATGTTCATTGGCGTAGTGACGTCCACGTTCTCCTCGATCTTCATCGCGGCGCCGGTCACGATGGCTTGGTACCGCGGCAAACGTCCTGATTTCCGCGCAAAATAGGAGGCACAACGATGACATCGGCCGTGATAGTGGCAGCTGGCAAAAGCCGGCGCATGGGGGGCAACGTCGACAAGGCGTTCCTCCACCTGGGATCCAAACCAGTCCTGTCCTACTCGATCACGGCCATGGAATCCTGCCGCGACGTCGACGAAATCGTCATTGTCGTGCGCAAGGACCAGATTCCCGCCACGCGCGGAATAGTGGCCATGTTCGGCTGCCGCAAGGTAAAGGCAATCGTCAACGGCGGGCTGAACCGCCTGGGTTCCGTCCGCAACGGACTGGCCGCGACTGATCCCGACGCCACGACGCTTGTCGTTCACGACGCGGCCCGCCCGCTCGTCTCCCCTGAACTCATTTCACGCTGCATTCGCTCGGCCATCGTGTTCGGCTCCGGCGTCGCGGCCTCGAAAATCTACGATTCAGTGAAGACTTCGGTCAAGGGCACGACCATCGACGGCGAAGTGAATCGCGACGAGCTCTGGGCCGTCCAGACACCGCAGGCGTTCCGCGCGTCCATCCTGCGAAAGGCGATCGCCGCCGCCCCGGACAAGGACCCGGCGATCACCGACGAATCCGCGGCGGTCCGCCTAAACGGAGGCGAAGTCCGAATCGTCCCGTGGGGATTCCCCAACCTCAAGATCACGGTTTCCGACGATCTTGCCACTGCCGCAAGATACCTGCAACTCTAGCGCCACCCCACCGCCATGGATCGTAAAATTGCCGTTCTCGGGGACATTCACTCGAATTTGGAGGCGCTCGACACCGTGATCGAGGACGCCCGAGCCCAGGGCGTCAACGAATGGCTCTGCGTCGGCGACGTTGTCGGTTACAACGCGAATCCCAACGAGTGCTGCGCCCGCATCCGCGAACTCGGCGCAGTCACGGTCTGCGGCAACCACGACCACTACTGTGCCTGGCGCGAACCGCTCGACGACTTTTCACCGCTTGCGGCAACCGTCGTCCAATGGACGCGGGACGCGCTCTCCAGCGAGAACACCGAGTGGCTCCGATCGCTGCACCACGTCGAACTCGCGGCGGGCCTGACGCTCGTCCACGCCACTCTCGACGGCCCAGCATACTGGGGCTACGTGTTCGACGACCTTGACGCCGAGACTTCGATTTCATACCAGAAGACGCAAGTCTGCTTTCACGGGCACACGCATGTTCCGGTGGCCTTCGAGATGCACCACGGGCGCGTGTTTCGGCTCGCGCCCGGCATCTTCAGGCTCGACGCCGGCCGCAAGTACTTTCTCAACACTGGCAGCATCGGCCAGCCGCGCGATGGCGACGTGCGCGCCTCGTACTGCATATATGTTCCGTCCGACAAGCACGTGGAGTACCGCCGCGTTCCGTACGACATCGAAAAGACGCAGCGAGCCATCTACGACGCCGGGCTTCCGACGCGCCTCGCCACTCGCCTTTCAGAAGGACGCTGAACACCGCCAGCCGCCACCGCCGCTGAGTCCCCGCCCAGATCCGGATTTCGCTCGATCACCCAACCCGACAACACCAACCACACACCCCCAGCCCCACCGCCACAATGAAAGCACTCCGCACCATGCGTTCGCACATCGTCGCGCTCATTGCATCCGTCCCAGCCGCCGCATTCGCCTTCGGAGGCACCGAAGCTCAGACCATCGCGGCCGGTGGCTCATTCAGCTACGAGCCCGGAACGGAGTCCGGATCCTGCCTGCGCATCGAAGGACACGGCGGATACTACGTGTTTGACGGTTTCGCCGTCGGCGGCACGGGCGCCGTGAAGGACGACGACGCGGCATCCGTCTACGAATTCGCGGCCTACTGCCAGTACCACCTCTTCCAGCTCGTCGGCGAGGGCAATGACCGCCCCATGGGATTCTCCCCGTACGTCGGGGCTCGTCTCGGCGTGGCGCACGGCAAGAACGAATACAAGGACAGCGCCACGGGCGCCCTCCTCGGCGTCCGCGCGGGCATGGAGATATTCTTCACCGACAACGTCGCCCTCGATCTCGTGGCCGATCTCTCCGGTTGCACCGGCGACGTCTACCCCGACGACGACAAGCTCAAAAGCTCCGACGTCTCGATCCGCGCCGGACTGACCTTCCACTTCTAGAAACGACTTCGCCGGCTTCCACCGCCCGGCCATGCGATCCGGCCAGGCGGTTTCGTTTCGGCGAACAAACAAAACGACACGACATGAAAACGCACAACATCGCGGTGATTCCAGGCGACGGCACCGGTCCCGAAGTAATCGGCGAAGGACTCAAGGTCCTCAAGGCCGCCGCGAAAAAATTCAAGTTCGGACTCAAGACGAAGGTGTTTCCCTTCGGCGGCCAGCACTATCTCTCGACCGGCAAGCTCGTCGACGAGGCCGACGAGGCGGAGCTGCGCAAATTCGACGCGATTTACCTGGGCGCGATCGGACTCTCCGGCGCCGGCGCCAAGAACGTGGCCCCCGGAATCCTCGAAAAGAACATCCTGCTCAAGCTCCGGTTCGATTTCGACCAGTACATCAACCTGCGCCCCGTCAAGCTCTATCCCGGAGTCGCCTCCCCAATCGCAGGCGTGTCTCCCGAGACGATGGACTATGTCGTCGTGCGCGAGAACACCGGCGGCGTGTACACAGGCATGGGCGGCACGATGATGAAGGGCACGCCTCAGGAAATCGCATCGCAGGAATGGGTCTACAACCGCTTCCAGGTCGATCGCTGTCTCCGGTACGCCTTCGAGCTCGCGAAGAAGCGCCACTCGCGCAAATCGCCGTTCCGCGGCCTTTCTGACGAAGCCAGGAAGGCCGGCAAGACCGCCCGCCTCACGCTCTGCGGCAAGACCAACGTCCTCACCAACGTGTTCGGTCTCTGGGAGCGCGCCGCCCGCGAGATGGCCGTGAAATATCCGACCGTCGAGTTGGCGTACCGCCACGTCGACGCCATCTGCCTCCTCATGGTCCAGGATCCGGGCCAGTTCGACGTGATCGTCACGGACAACATGTTCGGCGACATCATCACCGACCTCGGCGCCGCGTGCC
>CAMOSH010000171.1 GCA_946624575.1 uncultured Verrucomicrobiota bacterium | reverse complement strand
TCGAGCACGCCGCCGGGGAGTTCCGCGCGCGGCCGTTCGAGAAGGTCGGCGAGTACGAGGCGCGCGCCGGGGACGAGGTCCTGGCGCACGGTCGCGCGGACGGCGCGGCCGTCGGTCTCGCGGAAGCGCGCGACGAAGCCGCGGCCGTCGTCGGCCGCCTTGAGCGCGACGAGTTCGACGTTCGGGGCGTCGCACGAGACGCGGCGCGCGACGTCCGGGTCGGCCGCGAGCGCGCCGACCTCGCGCGCGGCGAAGGCGGGGATGCGCGCGGAGCGCCAGTCCCCGGCATAGGAGGTGAGGACATAGCGGAAGCGGAACGAAGGGGGCTCGGCCCAGTGCCACCGGAGGCCGTCGCCGAAGGCGATGCTCCACATCGCGGCGGAGGCGGGGCCGGTCTCGCGGCCGTAGGCCTCGGCGCCGTGCTGCCGGCCGAACTCCATCGCCCAGGTGTCGGGCTGGACGAGCGCGACGCCGCACGCGCCGTCCTCGACCGCGCACCAGTCGCGGATGCAGGCGTAGGAGTTGGCGACGTGCGGGAGGGCGTCGCGGAAGGGGTCCACGACGGGGCCGTTCAGCTGCGCGGCGAAGCGCGGGTTCTCCAGCGCGAACGGGAAGGCGTAGTGGCCGTAGCGCCTCAGGCGCTCGCCGTCGATCAGGTCGGCGGCTCCCTCGATGACGTTCTCGATCCGGATCGCCTTGCGGTCGTCCGCGAGGCGCACCGAGGAGGCGATGCGGCGGGCGCGGAGCGCCGCCGGATCGCTCCACGAGGCGTAGCGGTCGCGCGTGTAGTGCAGGACGTTCGCCGGCGCGGCGAGCAGCTCGCGGCCGAGGTCCTTGTCGAAGATCGAGAGGATCGCGCCGTCCTCGCGGACGCGGACGCGATACCAGCGGTTTTCCAACGAACGGGGGGCCGAGCCCCCCGCCCCCCCCGGAGGCCGATTTACAGCGCCGCAGGCGCGCTCCGCCTCCTCAATCCAGGCGCGGCGCTGGTCCCAGGTGTCGTAGACGCGGCGGCCGGAATAGCCGCTGAAGCCGTAGGAATGGTCGTCGAAGGAGACGAGCGCCGCATAGCCGCGCTCGAAGCGCTCCCGGGGAACCGGCGCGCCGGACGTCGCGGCGGCGACGGCGGCGCGCGCCTCCGCGACGGGCAGGGCGCGGTCCGCGGCAAACTTGCGCGCGAGCAGGTCGGCGAAGGCGGGCGTGGCGCGGTCCCACGCGCAGGGCAGGTCGCCGCGCAGGACGGGAATGCGGTCGCCCCAGCGCGATTCCAGCCGCTCGAACGGCTCGTCGAGCGAGCCGACGGTGCGGAAAACGGGCATCGCCCATTTTTCGTTCCACGCGGCGTATGCGTCGGCAAGGCGCGTCGAGGGCACTTCGTCGTCGTGGTAGTCGGGATAGAGCCAGACATTGTAGGGCACGGCGCGTTCGAGCGCTGCGAGGCGCTCGGCCGTCGTGCGCTCCCATGTCGGCATGTCAGGCTTCCAGTCGGGCGGAACGCGCTCCGCCTCGTCCGGATTCTGGAGCGACGGCGGGTCGATGAATGCGGTCTTGAGGCCGAACTCCGCCCCGTCCACGTAGCCGTCGGCGTTCGTCCAGACGAGAACGCGGCTTTTCCCGTCCGGTGCCTCCCACCAGAAAACGGAGGGAGCGTCGCGCGAAGTCGCGTCAGTAAAAACGTTTCGCCCGTCGAGCCCCATCGTGTAGGGGTTGGGCCAGTGCGCAAGATAGCGGATGCCGCACTGGGCGTAGAGGCCGACGAGCGCGGACGAGACTCCGGGGTTGTCGACGATCTGCGCGGTCTTCGTGCGGATGCCGAACCTCTCCTCGACTTCCCGTTTCGCGCAAAGCGAGCGGCAAAGCTCCTCGAACCCCATGAGGTGGGTCGTCAGGCCGCACCAGTTGCCGCCGACGTCGAACCTGCCGCGGCGGTGCATTTCGGCTGCTGCGGCGCGGACATCGGCCGCGCCGCCCGCCATGGCGGACGAGCGATCCAGAACGCCCCACCACCCCTCGGCCACCCACCGGAGCGCGGCGGGATCCGAGTCGGGCCGCGCGTCGGAGCGAAGAAGATCCATCGCCCTTGCAAGCCGGGCCGTGGCGTTGGCGCGCTGGACGTAGTTGGAACGGTGCAGTCCGAGATCCGAATGGGCGCTCTTCACGCCGTAGATCGTCCAGCGCCGGGGCGGCGGGGTGTCCGGCGGCAGCTCCGCCTCCGGCACGAGTACCCAATCGACGCCGGCCCCGCCGCGACGACGGACGAGCCTGCGCCCGTCGCGCGTCACGAGCGAAAACGCCGTGAAATCGACGGGTGCGGTCATCGGGGTTCCTTCACAAGCGAATCGTCCTGGAACAGGAACTCCGCCGAAACGTCGCGTTCCGCCCTCACGGCGTCCAGAAAAGCGGAAAACGCGGCGTCGTCCGGGCCGTAGTAAACGACGTCGCAGAGTTTGTCGCCCAAGTCGAGCCGGAGAATTCCACCGCGCGCCTCGACAAGACGCTCTGTGCCGTCGAAGGTGCTGTAAACGCGGTAGCGGCCGTCACGGGCGGGAACGGAGGCGAAGGCCTCCGCGCCGTCGCAGACGTCCGGAAACATGAGGAGCGCGTGGTCGTAGGACTCCTTCTTGCCGAGCTTCCGTCGGCGGAATTCCGCGAGCCAGGCTTCGTATGCCTTTTCCGAGCCGAACGAACGCGCCGCCCCGGCGTTCACGAGGACGGCGGAGCGACCGCTGGCGCAGTCAAACGGCATCGCCCAGGCACCGGAGGCGCCGACGGGACGCTGGACGAGCGGGAAGTTCCCGGAGAGGTCGCGAATGGCGGAGTCCGCGTCGAACACCCTGCGGTCGGGCGCGGCGCACCTCCAGCGTTCGAGCGTCGCCCGGACATCGGGGCGCGTCGCCGACGGCGCGACGACGATCGTCCCGGCCGCGTCGAGGATGTCGGGCAGTTCCTGCGGATCCGTGAAGGAGAAGTCGATTCCGGCGTCGATCAGTCGGTCGGCAAGCCGCGCGGCCGCGTCGTCGGCGGACCGGTTGACCATCCTGTCGCGCAGAAGAAACACCGAAGGAGCGGGCTTGCGTGCGCCGTCGAGTTTCGCCTGCCGGTAGCCGCGCGTATCCGACATCGCGAGCGTGAGATTGCGCCACTTGCCGACATTGAGCCGATTCGTGTGGCTCGCCCAGTCGTGGAGTTCCGGCGGATCCTTCCAGACGATCTCCGGGAAATGGTCGTATTCGATGGAGTCGAATCCGAGTGCGGAAAGGAGGTAGCAGAGCGCATATCCGGTCTTTTCCGACCAGTATGGCTGGGAAGCCCCGCCGCCGGAGGAGGTCTCCACGCAGACGCCAGCCGTTTTCCCGCATCGCCGGGCCTCGCGGACGAGCCGGTCGTTCCGGTAGGTGATCGCCATGCGCGAAACGGCTCCGTGGAAGAACTCCGGCGACACGATGCCGGTGTTGCGCAACCGCGTCAGATAGACGTGGTCGTTGGCGTTGAGGAGTCCTTCGCCGTTGAGGAGGTAGTCGCAGCCCGGACCGCCACAGCGAGCCGCCGCCCAGTCGTTGAGATCCTGCGCGTTCACGAGCCACTGGTAAGTGCAAAGAGTCCAGTGCAGGCGCTTCTCGGCGTCGGTGGAAAAACGCGGCGTGAACTTCTCCCACGAGTCGAGACCGAACGCGGATGGCTCCGGCATCGAACCGGCGCCGAAGTAGTCCTCGTAGTATTCCCGGAAACGGACGGTGCGCTCCGGGCGCGTGTCCGTGGCGACGAGGCGCAGCCCCGCGTCCCCGCCGAGAAGATACGAGCGGAAGGCATCGCCCGTCGCGTCGTCGAACCCCCACGGCGCTCCGGGCCAGTGCCAGACGTAGTCGAACATCTGGAAGCTCCGGTATCCGATGGAGGCGGCCATGGCAACGCGGTCTTCGAGCGCCATTCGTTCGAATGGATGGGTTCCGGTCACGACGCCGCCGAGCCTGTCGCGCGGGCGACCGAACCTGTCCCGGACGAGGGCCCCGGCGATGCGCGGCCAGACCACGGCCTGGAGGCCGTCCTGCTCCTGGAAGAACACATTCGGAGGCGCGTCGCGCATCACGTCCGCGAGGTTCGGGTCGAGTCCGCAGTTCATCGAGAGGACGATGTCGTATTCCGGGAGGTATTTCGCCATGAACTCTCCGAAGGCGGGAAGGTCTGCGCGATAGCGGGCCGGCCATTCGGGAGCGACGCCGAACTGGATGCGCGGGCGCATGGGGTGCGGCAGCGGCGATTCCGCCGTCCTGGCGGGCATCCCCGTCGTGAGGAGCGGCGGCGAAGGCGAAAGCACTTCGTAGGTCGTGCCGTCGTCGAGGACGAGCGCCACGTCGGAGACGAGAATCTCGCACGACGCGCCCTTGCCGCCAGCGATTTCGAGAGAAAGATCGGCAAGGCGCTCGCCATGTCGCGGCCAAAGCGGCCTCCGAACGGTTTTCCAGCTCATTCCGGAAAGTCCGTCCAGCCCTTCGGAAAACGACTCGACCCGCAAGGGAACGCTCCCGGGCGGGAGGTATTCCGCAAGGACCGAGAGGGAGCAGCCGCCGGCTCGCACGACGCGGATCCGGAAGGAGATTTCGGTGGCCCGGATTCCGACATACGGGGGAATCCAGCTGTCAAGGATGTTCTGGGGTTTGCGCCGCCGCGACGTGAACGAAATCCGTCCCGATGAACCGCGCGAGGTATCGCCTCCCAGAACGAGACGCAGCGCGAACGGGACGCCGGCGTCGTGCGCCACGGTGCAGCAAAGACCGTCGGCGCCGACGCGCCATGCTCGCGGATCCGAGGCGCACGGGGTGTCCGCCACGCCACCGGGGACGGATGCGGCGGGGGCTGCCGCCGCAACGACCACCGCCGCCGTGGCTGCCAATCCACGAAGGTTCATTGATTTGTCCTCCGGCCCCCGCCACGCGCCTATTCGAGCCCGGCGGTGCAGACGAGGCGGAATCCGCCGTGATCCTGGGTCTGGTTCGGCTTCCAGCCCCAGGCCGTGCCTGGACGGCACCATCTCCACGTCGCCTCCGCCGAACTGCTGCCCCTGAAACTGCCTCCTCTGGCGACGCGCGCACCGTCGTCGGCCGGGGTCTGCCCGTCGTATGTTTTCGTGGGATCCGTAGCGCTGATGTTCGCCGCGCCGTTGGGAGCCGCGCTGATGCCGCCATTCGGCTGCACCCAGTCGAGGCACGTTTCAAAAACGTTGCCAATCGTGTCGTAAA
The DNA here is from genome assembly GCA_946624575.1 of uncultured Verrucomicrobiota bacterium. Taxonomy (GTDB): domain Bacteria; phylum Verrucomicrobiota; class Kiritimatiellia; order RFP12; family UBA3636; genus UBA3636. The sequence continues at coordinate 3,179 of CAMOSH010000171.1, read as the reverse complement.
GCCCCCAGGAATTCGGCGCGTAGGAGCCGACGGGGGCGGTGCCGAACATTTCGGAATTTCGGAGGTCGCCGATCCACTGCTGAACGTAGGCTCCGTTGGAGTATGTCCAGCCACCGCCGTTAAGCGCGTAGCGGGCAAGGCGGTCAAGGTCCGCGTTCGTCTGCTGGCCGCCGGCGTCGAACGCCATCGCCGTGCCGTCGTTCCAATACGGGGAACCGTTGCCGGCGCGACAGGCAAACTCCCACTGCGCCTCGGTGGGAAGCTCGAAGTCGAGCCCCGTGCGCTCGTTGAGTTTTCCGACGACGGAGTCGGATTTCGGAGAACCTGGCGGATTGCTGTGATCTCCGCGAAAAGCATTGAACGTCATGTTTTCCTGCGGCCGCAGGTGGCGGTTGACGGCATTCGTGATGAACGACGAGGCGTAGGAGCCGCGGATCGTGGCGCATTGACCCTGCGTGAACTCGAAGATTCCGATGTAGTAGTTGGCCGAGAGCGTCACCTCGTGCGTCGCCTCGCGCCTCACCCAGGCGGAAGTCTGGTCGCGGAACGGCTCGGTGGGGAGCGACCCCATCGTCCAAGTCACGCCCTTGGCGGGGATTTTGCGCATGACGAGTTTGGTGGTCTTGTAGGCCGCGTTGTTCGTGACGCCGCCCTTCACGCCCGGCACCGTGCCGGGAAGGAAGTCGGCGCGCGGGTAGTAGCGCTGCGAACCGGGCGTCGCGCCTTCCGAAATGTCCACCACCATGTAGTCCGGCGTGTTCGACGGAGGCCACGCCGAGACTTCGGCGAGGGCGCATCCGTCCGCGACCTTGAAACCGTCTCCGGAGCCGTCCGTCCACGATTCGGCGGGCTGCCACGAGATCGTGTGCTCTCCGGCGGTCTCGACCTTGCGCCAGACGTCGCCCGTGGCGTTCCAGATGTGTTCGCCGCCGATGGACGCCCATCCGGTCGCGGCGTTCGCCGTGGCGTTCGTCAGGATGTCGAGCGTCACCACGGCGGGCTCGGAAAGCGTGTATTTGATTTCGACCGCGCAGGTGCGCGAGTTCTGCGTCATCGTGACGCCCGTCACTTCCGGCATCGCGAACGCCGTCGCCGCGAAAGCGAAGGCCGAAACCGTTTCAACGAATGTCTTTGCGTTCATGGTCTTTCCGTCTCCTTGATGTTTGCTGTCGAATGTTAGTTGTCGTTCGTGTTTTGGTGCCTTGTGGATGCACCCTACCGGATGATGATCATCGTTCCGGGATCCTTCACGGAAGTGAGCGAAGTGGCGGGGGATCGAGCTGCCGCGTGTTCCCGCACGTCAAGCGCGTCCGGCGCCGTGCGCGCGGTCGACACGCCGACAGTCGCGACTGCGGCCGGGTCGCCGGAAACGATGAAACGGTAGCCGTCGGCCCGCACTGCCGACGTCGCGGCCATCTGGACGGCGACGGCAACCGCGGCGATCGGGAACCCGACTCGGCGAGACGCCGAACCGCCGTCCACTGCGGAATGGAATGATCGTTTTTTCATGAGCTTCATGGTGTCCTCGACAAGTTCGGCAGACCTAGAATCGGTCGCCAACGCGAGACAATAACGATTTCGATGCGATATGTCAACTATAAATTTCAGAAATAAGATAAATACCAATTATATCGCAATATTTCACTACAATAAATTGCGATATCCCTCCTAAAATGATCTCCGGGATTCAGCTTCCGCGGGGATCAATCGCCGTAGGGACCGCACACCACGATTTTCTGGGAGTGGGTGCGAGCCTGGGGTTCCGGCGCAAGACGACCGTCGATGCGGGCACAAAGGAGCGATACCATGTCAGCAGCGGTGAGATCGTTGCGCTTGTCCATGGTCACGGCGGGGCGCTCGTCGGTGATTTTGTCGAACTGACCGTTGCGCGTGACGTTGTCGTAGCCGGCGACGAGGATGTCGCGGTTCGGGACGAGTCCCATGTCGCGGATCGCCGCTGCGGCCACGGCGGCCCATTCGTCGTTCGCGCACACAAGTCCGTCGAGACCTCCGCTCCTGCGCATTTCGAGGATTTTGCCGATGGCGAGCGCCTTGAAAAAGCGGAAACGCCGCGCGCCGCTCGTCTGCGCCTCGAGCTCGGAATCGCCGAGCACGGCGCAGGGCAGCGGTTCCAGCCCGGCACCGCGCATCGCCTCCTCGTAGCCGGCGATGCGCTCGCGCATCCAATACAGGGTCGGCTCGGAGGGAAACATCGGCGCGATGCGTCGGCATCCGCGCGCGAGAAGCCACTCGGTCAAGGCGCGCTCGCCGGCGCGATGGTCAACGAACACGCGGTCGAACCGGCGCAGTTCCGGCGCGTTGCCATAGGCTACGGCGACGATTCCCGTCTCGCCGCAGCGGGAAAGGGCTTCGAGGGACACGGGACTTCCGCACACCGAACTTGTGATGACCATCGCCGCCGGAGGCTGGCGGAACAAGGCGTCGAGATCGGCGGCTCCAAGCAGCTCGTCGTTGAGAAAAGTGACGTGCTTTCCGGCCGCCATGAGGCGCGGGACGAGTTCGAAAGCGAGATACGCCTCAGACCAGCGCGGCGCGATGACGTTGTCCTTGAAGCGGCCGGGCGCGGCGAGAACGACGACGGTGGTTCCGGACAAGTGGGCCGATGTCGGCGCGACGGGCACGTAGCGCCTGCGCGCTCCGGGGCTGCGCCGTTCGACGATGCCTTTGCGTTCTGCGTCGCGAACCCCGGAGGCCGCAGTGTTGCGGGCGACCCCGGTTTTCGCGGCGATCTCGTCAACCGTCGGAATCTCGGCCCCGGGCTTGAGCGAGCCGGAGGCGACGGCATTCACGAGCCACTGCACCACGCGCCCGCGCGGCGACACCGCTTCGGCGCGTCGCCCGGCGCGTCGCCCGGCGCTTTCTTCGTCTATTCCCGATCCAGACATGTCGCCAGTCCCGTCGTTCATGACCCAATGCTGCAAAATTCCCCCGTCGTCATCGGCATCGCGTACCAGGTTGGATGGACGCGGACCGCACACTACGCCTTCTCCACGAGCGGGTCGTCGATGCCGCGCCTCTCCGGGTCGTAGTTGACGCCGACGAGGAAGACTGGCGGCTTGCCGTCCAGCCACGGGCCGGCGTAGTCCTTCGTGCGCGCCTGGTTGATCGCCTCCTGAGGCGTCTTGCCGTATTTGAACTCGAAGACATAGACGCCGCTT
>CAMOSH010000170.1 GCA_946624575.1 uncultured Verrucomicrobiota bacterium | reverse complement strand
GACAACCCGTCCGGAGCGTCAGATCAGCGCGACAAATTCAGGTTTGGAATCCGTGATGACAAAGGCGTAAACGCCGGCATGGGAACGCTCCATTTTACTGACGCGCAGATTGTCCGTCAGCTCGCGGGAAAGACGCTGACTGGGAACGTTCTCGGAGTCTCGTCCTTCGTCTACAACGGCGACTGGTCGTTCTCAGCTGGTCGCGTCATGTTCGGCGAAGAGGGCGTGAAGGTGACGGTCAACGGAAACCTGACATTCTCCGGCGACGATTCTCGGCTTGAAATCGGCGGCGGTGTCACGACAAACTGGGACTCCCATGTGGTCATGTATGCCGGAACGACACCAAGTGAACTGACCGTGACTGGTGATTTGACGCTGGGCGGCGTGTCGCGACTCGACATCCGTTCGGCGGCTACGAACGACGTTGACAAGTACGGTGCACTGGTAAAAGTCGGAGGCACGATGACGATTTCGACGAACTGCTTCGTCTATTCGTGGAGCGACTGTGAGAACCTCGGATCACCGCATTTCGAGGTGGGATCGCTCAATGTGCAGACGGGCGGCGTCTTTTCCGCAGTGGGACGCGGTGGGCGAGGGTCGTATCACACATCGACAACATTCTTTGGCAGTTCCATGGGCGGTAAAGGGCCTGGCGCGGCGAATCGCGCCACAATTGGTGCGAGCCATGGCGGACGGGGAGGAAATGGAAACGGAACGACGGCACCTGACGCCTACGATGACGAACTTCGTCCCTGCATTGCCGGCTCAGGTGGCTCGAACTACGGCAACAAATGGGCGCAATCCGCCCCCGGGGGAGGACTTATCTACGTGACGGCCACGAACGGAACGATCCGGGTTGATGGCACGATTGACGCAAGCGCTCGCGGAGGGTCATATTTTGCAGGAAACGGCTATGGTGGAGGCGGCTCGGGTGGGACCATTCTCCTTGAAGCAAAGAAGTTCTTCGGCGGCGCGACCGGACGGCTCATTGCAGACGGAGGCGACACAAAGCCGGGGTCGTCCGTCAAGTCTGGTACTGGCGCGGGCGGACGCATCGCGGTGTGGTGTGGAGAGCCGTGGGAAACGGGCTTAAGTCCATCCAAGTTCACGGCGTCGCTGACGCCAATCACGGATGCGCCGAATTCCATGTCCTACCTCGGCTCCTGGTCTGTCGCTGCGGGCGCGAAGATTGGCGACTACGGCACGGATGCCAACATTGGCGAGACGGGAACGATCCGCTTTTGCTTCGTGAAGGACAGTTCGCCGACGGTTGTGACATTCAGGTAACCCCGGATAATGGCGTGGTTCCCAAAATGTTGTTTTGCAATTGCGACAGGGATACTCTCGCTTGGCGTGGCCAGCGCGGACGGCCTATGGTTCTGCGCGGACTTCGACAGCCCGGCGGAACTTGACGGTACACGTTTCGAGCAAGACATGCGCGAGGGGGCGGTTGTCGAGGGGCGCTTCGGCAACGGCTACCGCTTTGCGTCGGACAACGTCCGCGCCGAAAGCGACTTCTGGCGCATCGATGACCCGGAGCGGCTTAAAGACTTTCCATTTGAGGATGGCGCGTTCGCCTGTTGGTTCCGGCTGGATGACCCAACGGCCAATCCGGGTGCATTCTTTTCGTTCTGCGGCTTCTGGCAATACCAGTGGGCATTCTCGCCGTTCAGCGGACGGACGACATCCGCAAGGGGCGGAAGGTGCGAGGTGGCGGACAGGCCCAGCCTAGGAACGGACTGGCATCACTTCGCCGCAACGTGGAATTCGGATGCCCTGACGATCTATTTTGACGGCAAGCGCGTCGCGGAGAAGTCAAATCCTGAACGCGCCGACATGCGGATGGTCAACCGGGCGGTTCTGCGCTTTGGGACTGACGGAGATGGGCGACCGGCCTTTGGCGGCACGATGGACGAAATCGCCGTTTTCAAGCGGGCGCTTACGACGGAAGAGGTGTCCGCCCTCGCGACAGGAGAAAGGCCAATCAGGGATGGCCAGATTGAACTTCCTCAATGGAATGCCTTCCCAAATGCGGCTCCGCCACCGGGAAGGGATGAGTTCATAGTCCACTCCTGGGGCGGATCGCACCCGGAAAGCCTGGAATTCCGCAAGGCGATTGGCATAAACTGCGTGAACGTCCGCGCCGAGAACACGGCAGCGGCCAGACGGCTTGCCGAAGCAGGCTTTTGGCTCAATCTGCGAATCGAGAATTCCGGCAACTGGAGGAAATACCCGCCGGCGGAGATTGCACGGCGTGTGAAAACGCTTCTTCTTCCCTACGAGGGGTTGCCGAACTGGCGCATGGCGCTCGTCAATTCCGAAGTATATGGGCTTTCCACCATAAAGGCGGCTATCGGCGACGACGAATGGCGCGCCGCCGCGACTGCGGCAATGAGCCATGCGCCGGAGACGGCGTTCCATTTCGCGCCGCCTTCGCTTGACTACGCGCAGATGGGTTGCAGTCCGTTCACAGGCGTGTTGCCAACAGACTGCACGAGCCTGAACACGCTTGAATGGTATCTGCGAGACGGGGATCCGATATTCAGGGTGAACACGCTGGATGTCGAGACCATTCATGCGAAGAGGCCCGATGTAATCGTCTGGAGCGAGCCAACGCCGCCCGCGCACGGGTTGGACATGCTCTCCGACTGGATATACGACTACGGCACGGACTACTGCCTTTTGCGGATGCGCCAGTTCGACGCGAAGGCGCGTGGGGAGGGCGTCCGCTTCATGCCGTCGCTGTCGGGGAGCTACCACCACTCGTGGACGCCGGAGGGGCGCCATCCGTCCGCGCTGGACAAGGACGGCAAGCCGCAGTCCATCAATCTCGCCCAAAGCTGCGATGAGACGATGATCAAGGCGTGGATGCTCCTCGGCGCGACAAAGTCCGAGGCGATGTCCATCTTCAACGCCGGTGCCTGGGAGATTGGCATGACGAATGCGCTCATGTTTGCAGTGGATGCGACGGCGCCAGTGAAGCAGATTGCGGAGCCGGACTTTGCCCATCGGTTCGGACGCTTCATGCGCGAGAAACTCCTGCCTGAAGCCAATCAGCTCAAAGGGTTGCCGACGGCGCGGGCAAAACTCGCTTTCATCTGCGTGGACGACTGCTCCAGAGTGGGCACTGAAATGTGGCGCCCGACACATTACCGGGACTTCATCGGAACGTGTCTTGCGCGAAGCCCGGTGACGTTCGACGTCATTACCGAAGCGGAAATGCGCCCAAACATCCTTTCGCACTACAAATACGTCATTCTTCCGATGCTGGGCGACGGCATAACACAGGCTCACTACGACGCGCTCTGCGCCGTGTCGAATACGACGAAGGTCATTACCGACGGCTACTGCTCGGTGGATTTCCCTAACGTCGAGAGGCTGGACGTGAGAATGCCGTATTGGTGGACATGCCGGAAAGAGCCGTTGCCGGAAGTCCTTTCCCCGCTTGTTGCCTGGCTTGACGCGCACACGGACGAACTGCGCAAGGATCAGTTCGCATGGAGCGACAGGGACGGCAAGGACGCCTTTACTTTCGTCAAGGAGCTGCCTGATGGCGGCAAGGTTGTGCTGGTAGTGAACGATAGGCGCGAGGATCGGTCTCTCTGGCCGCAGTTCTGCACGGACACGAACTACCGCGCCATCGCCGCGCCGAACCGCGTTACGCTGCATGTGAACCTGCCGGACGGCGAAAAAATGGAGATGTTTGACCTTGCCCCGGCCGAGGCAAGGATTCTTGAATTTTGAGGGCCCCGCAATGAACAAGAACCGACTGATAGGAAACATGGCAATGGCAGCGGCGATGGTTGCCGTTTCAGGTCATGCCATGGCGGCAGAGGGAAAGGTGCAACTAGCGCGCGGCGGCAAGGCCAAGGCAGTAATTGTCGTCGCGAAGAATGCCGACAAGGCGGCTCGATTCGCGGCGACAGATCTCAAGTGGCACCTCGACTCCATCTCCGGCGGCGATTTCAGAATCGTCACCGACGAGGAGGCCGTCGCATTGGCTGAAGCGGATGCGCCACTTTTCATCTGCGTCGGGCCGTCGGCGCTCACAACGGCGAAGCGCGGGGACTTCAAGCCGCAGGAGTTCGCCGTGAAAGCCTATCAGGGCCGTGTCGAGCTTGCCGGGCGCGACAAGCCGGACAACGGCGAGTTCGTCCTGCGCGTCGAGCCGGAGGGCGTGGTGTTGAAGGATGCGCCGGGATTCTATGATGCGCAGGGGACGATGTATGCCGTGTACGACTTCCTCGAAAAGGAGTGCGGCGTTGTCTGGGCCGACACGAGCGACCTCGGCACGGTGCTTCCGCGCAATCCCGACCTTTCCGTCAGCGTTGCGGACAGGGTGAAGACTCCGTTCTTCGCCTATCGCGGCGGAACAATCACCGGGCATCGACTCAAAACCGATCTTTGGAAGAAGGGAACGCCCGGAAGCGAGGCTTTCCGCGCCGTCGCCTATCGTCATCCCGAGCGCTATGACACGCAAGACCGCCTTTTCCGCCTCCGCCACCGCATCGGCGGGGAGTTGAAGAACGCGAACCATTCGTTCTACCACTACTACGACGAATACTGGCGAGAGGAGTCTAAACAATTCATCCGCAAATGGCCTGAAATTTTCGCAAAGGGGTATGTCGGCGAACCGCCGCAGATGTGCTACGCGAGTCCTGAATTCATTGAACTTGTCATCAGGGACGTGCGCGCCTATTTCGACCAGGACCCCGATACCGGGAATTTTAACTGGGGGCGCGACAACTACTGTCTGGAACCAATGGACAATGGATTCTTCTGCAAATGCCCGCGCTGCGCCCCGCAGATGGAGCCGGAGCGCGCAAAGGACAACGGCGTCGAATCGACCTACTGGTTCACCTTCGTCAAGACCGTTGCCGAAGCAATCAAGAAGTCGCATCCGACAAAGCAGATATCGACACTCGCGTACCACAGCCACGAGGCGCTTCCCCGCGGCGTAACGCTGCCGGACAACGTCGTCGTCTATTTCTGCATCTACGCGAACCGCATGCCGTATTCGGTCGTCCTAGACCAGCAGCTTTCGCGTATGAAAAAATGGCGCGACGCCTATCCCGGCCAGCCGCTCGCCATGTGGCTCTACAACACCTTCCCATTGGAGTACAGCGACAAGAGTGGATACAACTGTCTTCCCGGGTTCTTCGCGGACGAGGCATACCGGCAGTTCCAGTTCTTCAAGAAGAATGACATCCGCGCCGGAATCTTCCACTGCGGCTTCAATGGCGAGGTCGATAACTACATGCACCTTGAATGGATGATCGACCCGGATCGCAATCCAGAGGAAATGCTTGACGAGTATTTTAGGGGCTACGGCAGGGCCGCCGCGCCGCTAAAGGCATATTACCGCGCAGTTGAAAAACGCTACTGCGACAAGAGCCGCTATCCGAAGGGAGCGATGCACCAGACCGCCGCGCTTGCGTGGGGCGGGCCTGATGTGGCGGAGTTCATGGAGACGCTCGCCAAGCTAATGACGGAGGCCGAGGTTGCTGCCGAAACGCCGGATGAGAAGCGGCGCGTCGAAACATGGAAGCGAGAATACTGGGACTACATGCGTGAAGGCTACGAAACTTTCATCGAGCGCCAAAAGGCCCCGAAGCCCGAATGGGTCGCCCGCCGCGTTGCCAACGCGCAAGGCGATGTCGAGAAAATCGACTGGGGAGCCCTTGCGCCGAAAACGTTCCGACTCTGCGAGGCTGGCGGGACAAACGAAACTGACATTGCCGGATCGGCGCGTCTGGCGCACGACGGAACGTGGCTTTATCTGGAACTCGACCTTGCCATCGACGTGACGAACAACGTCATATCCCCCGGCATATTCCTCTGGGACACGTGGGAACTTTTCTTCGCGCTTCAGGAGGCGCCGCCCTACAGGCACTACGCATCGAGCCCGGACGGACGCATGTCGGCCGCGTCAAACGGAGAAGTCAACTGGCGCATGAACGTTCCGGCCACGGAATCAGGGCCGGAATGCTATGGCGCGAAAGTGGCGTCAGACCGCACCGACCCGCATCTCTGGCGGCAGTTCTTCGCGCTTCCGCTCGACACAATGCTCGACAAGCCGGTCAAGTCAGGCGACACGATTTTCCTCAACTGCGCCACGGTGCTGAACCCCAAGATCACCAAAGACCATGCGTCCAACATGATCCTGACAGTAACCCCGGCGACCACTGTCCACACAACCGACCGCATGGGCAGGGTGACGCTGGTGGAATGAACTGGAAAAACTTGAAATGAGGACTGCCAAAACCGAGGAAAACTCGCCCACCTGGAATCCGGGTCTGCGAATCGTCCAGCTCGATCTGGCGCGGAAGATGGAGACGCCGGAGTTCGTCAAGGGCTACATCGACCGCGTGGCGTCCGTCGGCTACGACGCGCTCCAGCTCTACCTCGAAGCCCGCGTCGCGACCCCGACCTTCGCGCTTCCCGCGGGCGAGCGCTATACGGCCGAGGACATGCGCGGAATCGTCGCGCACGCGGCGTCGCGGGGAATGACGGTCGTTCCCGTGGTCTCGCTCCTCGGCCACGCGGAACTCTTCTTCCAGCAGCCGGAATTCCGAAAATACATGGAGCCGAAAACGGACGGAATCCGTCTTGGCTCCGGCGAAAACACCGGGACGTTTTGCCTCTCGAATCCCGAAACCCGCACGTTTCTGGCCAACTACCTCGCCGACTTGGCCGGAATCTTCCCCGGGCCTTTCTTCCACGCGGGGTTCGACGAGGCATGGAACGCCGGCACCTGCCCGCTGTGCCGCGGGCGCGAACGGGAGGACGAATACTTCGCCGACTGCGTCCTCTTCGCGCACGACGCGCTGGCCGCGCTCGGCAAGCGCATGTGGATGTGGGACGACTTCCTGGCGTTCCACCCGAAGGCGCTGGCCCGCATCCCCAAGGACGTGGTGATGATGCACTGGTGCTACGACGGCGACATTTCGGACTGGGGCTGCCGGCTGAACTTCGCCGGACGGCTGCGCGAGGACGCGCTTGCGAAATACGCGGCGCTCGGCTACGACGCCGTGCCGTGCTGGTGGCTGAAGCCCGACAATACGCGCTCGTTCATGGCATACGCCCGCCGCCACAAGGTCTTCGGGTGCTGCCAGACGCAATGGGAGGGGTTCTTCCACGGCGGCGCGCTGCCCAACGTCGTCGCGTCCGCCTTCCTCATGGAGGATCCTGGCGGCGCGGGCGGCGAACCTTTCGAGCGGGCCGTGCGGCGGTGCTGCCCGTCGCTTGCGGACGTGGAAGTCTCCGCCGCGGTTCGCCTCCTTGAAGACGCCGACGACGAATTGGCGCTTGAAGTCCTGAAGACTTCGGCCGCCGCGAAGTCGCTGGGGCCGGTCGATCCCGATCCGTTCTCGGAGCGGGCCATACTGGACGGGCTGCTCGTTCAAGGCGAAATTGCCCGGGCGAAGCGGCTCGTCCGCAAGGCCGAGGCCACCCTCGCCGACCCAAGGCGGACGGAGGCGGATGTCGAGGCGGCAAGGCGCATCCTTGCGCCGCTCGTCAAAACGCTTGCCGAAGCGTCATCGCGCCGCGAGGAGCAGGGAAGGCGTTGGCGGGCGGGAATGCCGGGCAGACCGCAGGAGGAAGCCGAGCGGCTTGCCGGGCGGGTCGCCGAACTGCTGGATTCCGCCGCAGTCGCCGCGCCGGACGAACGATCGCTCGAAGTGGAGCTCACGCTTGTCGATTCCCACGGCATTCCATGGTGGAAGGCGCTTGGACGCTTCGGCGGCGTCTGGCGCGAAATCGCGGCCGGGGTCTGGAAGCCGGAACGCGGCGAAGGCGCGACGTTCACCAAACGGTTCGCGTTCAGGAGCGACGCCATGCCAGACGCCATCCGGCTGGAACACCACGGCTACGGTGAAGCGCAGGTGCGGTTCGTCTCGGTCGCCGACCGCACGTCGCGGCTTGTGCCGAAGGCGGTCGTGGAAACGGGCGGGCTTGTCCGCGACGCGGAGAAGATTCTCGTTGACGACGATTCGGCGGCCACATTCGGCCATCCCGGCTTCCTGGACGCCTTCCGCGACAACGCGCTCCGCGATGCCGTATCGTCCGTCACGATGAATCTAACCCCATGAAAACCCTCCACACGATCCTTGTTTCCTCCATCGCTTTCTCCGGTGCGGCGGCGGAGCCGCTTCTTGAATGCCCTGGCCTTGTCACGGACAAGACACCCGACTGGCGCTTCGAGGCGTCGGCCTCCAAAGGCGGCGAGACGTTCAATCCGCTTGAAGGCTGGTATCCCGACAAGGGCGGGAAGCTCGTCTCGCCGAGGATCGCCCTCCCGAAGGCAAACGCCTACTACCGGCTCTCGTTCACGGCATCCGCGCCCGTGCGCTCCTACGAGGCGGTTGCCTTCTACGACGCCAACGGCGACATGATCGCCGACAACTACGATGTTGTCTATCCCGAAGGGACGAACCGCTACTCGCGCGTGGTCTTCGCGCAGGAGGGCGTGAAGAAGGCCGAAGTCTTCTTCCAGTCCACGAAGGGCTGCATGGTCTCGGACGTCCGGTTCGAGACGGCGACGGCCGAGGAGGCGGCGGCGTGGTGCGACG